>QHZW01000376.1 GCA_003224815.1 Acidobacteriota bacterium
CCTTCAGGACGATGAGCTTCCAGTTCGCGAGCTTGCGAACTGTGCGTCAGTGCCTGTTGCAACAGCTTTTGCGTCGCGAAAACATGGCCAATCGATTGTTCGAGAGCGTCTGTGGTTTGCGTGGTCACGTTCGAATGCACCTGAAATGACTGACTCAATGGCTCGGAGATGGAGAATTTTGCGGCGCCACTTCGGGCGCGACCTGTAGAGATGGTTTCGATTCCGCCGGCACAGCGGATGGAGTAACCGATTTAGCCGGCATTCCGGCGCTGGGTGCGCTCGTACTCGCCGGTGTGTTGTTGCCTCCGGTCTGAATGACCAAACGGTCCCGCTCGCTGCGGGCCGCCTTGCCAGCATCGGTGTCCTCTTTGGTCAGATCCACTGCCTTTGTCGCCTGCACCAACGCATCCTGATACTTCTGCTGCTGGTCCAGCGCTAAGGCTAATCGAAGCACTACCACCGAATCTGGATTCGCTGCATCTGCCTCAACTGCCTTTCGCAACGTCGTCTCGGCAACCCCGTAATGCGCGCGTTTGTATTCGATCGTTCCGATGATCGCCATCGCCGTCGATCGCAGATACTTCTTGTATGCTTCCAGCCTGTCCGGCGGAGTTCCGGCCGGCGCGGATAAATCAGTATCGATCGTTTGCATCGCGTGCTGGGCGTTGCTGATGGCCTGGTCCATTCGCTGCTCGCGATCGAGATCCATCTGGCTCGTGTGCTCCTCCTGGATTTCAGCCACCACGATCAGCGCCTCCGGATCATCCTTATCAATCGTCAGCACTTTCAACCCGGCAGCCATCATCTTGTCCGGATCGTCCGCCTGCTGAAAACTCTTCATCACACCGCGATACAGCACGATGCGCAAGTTGCTGTCCGGAAACTTGGCCGCAAAGTCATCCACAGCTTTCTGAAACTCTTCCGGAGTCTGCGCCTTGTTCTTGATCGCCTGATATGCGTCGTATTCCTCTTGCGTTCTGGCTTGCACCTGCCCTTTGTTCGCAGTCTGCGCAGTCCCCGATTGCGGTTGATTCGGCGTTGGCGTGCCCTGCGAAGAGGCGCCAATCGCGAGCACTCCCGCTACCGCTATGATCGCAATTGTTTGTCTTAGTTTCATCCTGCCGTCTCAAAATCCTCTACTTGTTTTCAGAAGGTGCCTGCTCTGTGCTTGCTTTTTGCGGCGGCTGAAACGGAGTATTCATCCCGCGCTCGGCAGCAGCCTTGGCCTCTGGAAGGGCGTCGCTCGCGCCTACCGCCGCCTTGTAGTGTGCTACCGCCTGCGCCCGCAATGGCCCATTTTCCTGCCGGTCCTGCAAGTCGAGAATCCTTCCCAGATAAATGTGCGACCACGCTACAACCCTGGGCTCAGTTGTCGCCTTGAGTGCCTGTTCAAAATAATCACGTGCGCCGTCCATATTCCCGTGGAGCGAAATCTGCGCCAGAATAAACAGTGCTCTTCCGGGATCTTCAGCCTTTTCGGCCAGCGCTTGCTTCGCCAATTTCTCCGCACCGGCAGCGTCTCCCGCTGTCAACCGCTCTTGCGCCGTTTCCAGCAGTTTGCCTTGCTTAGGACGCGCCAGTTGCAACAGCTCCGGGCTTGCAGCGCTTGCAAACTGAATCTGCGACGCACGCCTCTGTTCTTTTCGGACATCAATCTGCGATAACATCTGCGGCACGAAATTCCTGAAGCCGATATCGCCCTTTTCGAATTCCACCAGCCGATCATAGAAGTAGCGCGTCAGTACAAATCCTTGCGTCATTGAATCCTCAACCGCGCGCTCCTGGACCGCTAGAGGCGCTTTCCCGCCATCTTGCGCCCGAGCTTCAATTGAACGGATCACGCACTCGGTGACTAGCAGGGAAGCGTCGGACTTGAAGCTTTCATCCATCGGCGCAAGTTTCACCGCATCCAGTAGTGGGTCAAGGGTGCTCAAGTTCGCCGAAAACCTTCCTACGATCGGATCAACCAGATAATGAAGATACGCGTGCCTGATCTGGTCCATTTTCAATCCGGAATTCGCCCCGGGTGAAACCACCACAAAATACTCGGTTCCGTAATTCCGCGCGTTGACCTCCGACGGCGCCCCCATCGGCTCGACATCGATGGTGAACGTCCGTCCCTGATAGCTTCCTGACGGCAGGCGCAGATACAACTCGAGGTTTCGCACTGCTTCCGTAAGTGGCTCGTGATAGCGGTTGCCAAGTTCCTCGTACGCCGCGGCATGACTTTCCCAAATCTGGTGAATACCGGCTTCGGCGTAAAACTTTGACAACAGCGGCAGCAGTCCAAGCACTCCGCTCGCATCCGGAGGCAAATCAGCTTCCTTCACCTTCGGCGAAAACGCCGGCGGCGGATTCAAATACAACGCCAGAGATACATATTGCGAGAGCGTTCGCGTGTCGTCAGCCTGCTGGTGGTCGCGATAAAAGCCGCATACCGCGAATGCCGCGCTCTTCGCGGCATCTGAGTTCTCGATGCTATGTCCGATTTCGGCGCGCACCGTTTGCCGCAGCGCGTCCGACGACGTCAATTCCGCGTCATAGCCGCAATTATTCAGCGCTGCCAGTACCGTGAATACGTTTTCGTCGCGGCCGATCGTGACTGGGTTGTTCTCGGCATTTGAGGCAACCGCACCGAGCAGCAATCCCGCCAGAACGATGATGAGAACGAAGGACTTGGATACAGACTTGGGGATGGAAATCAGGTAAAAACCTCCGCCGCGATGGCTTGGAAAGGGGTCGCTGTCGGGGAGCGGCTCTCTGAAAGAAGTTTAAGTGCTTCTCCGCCAAGGGTCAAACCGCAGTTGGGATTACGTACACGTGCCATAAATTGTGCAACACGTAGCATTGTGCTGCGCTCACCCCCTTACACTTGATTTGTAATGAGCAAAGCAGAGCCGTGTCGCCAACCTATTGATTGCGTGAGAGATGAGCCAACATTACAGAATTCGCATTACACTTCGCCGCGAGACGAGCGTTCCAAGTTGTGAGTTGTTGATGATCATGGACTCGTGATGTTGGATGTGCGGTGCACTCGGCTTGCTGGCGCGCTCTCGCTGGCGCTCGCGCCTGAAGCTAACGTTAGTGTGGATGTTGATGTTTTTTTTGGCTGGTGGCATCTTCGTAAAAAAAAAGGTCAATGAGTGATATGACGATCTATCACCTATTACGCGCTTCGCTCGGTTAAAGTGCTTTTATGTCGAACAAGCCGGTGATGTTCTAATCTCGGCAACGGCCCGCGAGTGGCACTGCAATCTCACC
>QHZW01000377.1 GCA_003224815.1 Acidobacteriota bacterium
GCAGGCGCGCGCGTAGGAATTGTCGGCGCCACTGGAGCCGGCAAGACCACTCTCCTGAATCTGCTGATGCGTTTTTACGATCCGACCTCCGGTGAGGTGCTGTTGGACGCGCGCAATATCCGCGATTATCGAATCGCTGATCTGCGCAAACAGTTTGCCGTCGTTCTGCAAGAGCCGGTGCTGTTCGCGGCGAGCATCGCCGAAAATATTGCCTACGGTAAGCCCGATGCCAGCGATGATGAAATCATCGCAGCCGCCACCGCCGCGTCGTCGCATGATTTCATCTCGAATCTTCCGGAAGCCTACGAAACTCAAGTGGGAGAGCGCGGGTCGCGTCTTTCGGGAGGCGAACGTCAGCGCATTTCACTGGCGCGGGCATTCTTGCGCAATAGCCCGATCCTTATTCTGGACGAGCCGACCAGTTCAGTGGACGTTCACACAGAGTCCGCAATCCTCGAGGCCACCGAGAGACTTATGACAGGGAGAACAACCTTCATGATTGCGCATCGCCTTGGAACCCTGAAGACTTGCGACATGATCCTGGTGATGGAGCAAGGGCGGCTGCTTGAGGTTAAGGAAAGCGCTCTGGACGGCGAGGCCGATTCCGCTGTTCCCCAGGCGGTTTCGGCGTATGCAGGTTAAACTTTCGATCCCGAGGCTGCGCGAACAGTCTCTGCAACTTTAGTTGTAAGTTATAAAAAACATTGGCTTTACCGGCGGATACCGATATACTTCGCGAAAGTATTCCAGTCACCTCGGAGTTACCATGCGTCCCTTCAAAGTTGTAATCCTGTGTTGTATTTTCACGTTCATTGGCGCGACAGCTGTGGCTGAGAAAGCCGAGACATCTAATCTCAAACAATCTGTTGCCACTGTGGACGGACAACCCATTTACGATGAGGATCTAGCTCCGTCTATTCAGGGGCAACTTCTGCCGCTGCGCAATCAGGAATTTGAGATCAAGAAGCAGGCTCTGGATAAACTGATTGAACAAAAACTTCTCGAAGCTGCCGCTAAGAAAAAAGGGCTGACAAAGGAAAACCTTCTCGATCAGGAAGTGAACTCCAAAGTTGCCGATCCCAGTGACGCCGAAGTAGAAGCCTATTACTTGGCCCAGAAGGATCGACTGAACCGACCATTGGACGAAATCAAAGTTCAACTGCGGCAAGCATTGAAGCAGGCGAAAACGCAGCAAGCGAAGCAGGAATATTTGAAGCGCCTGCGCGCCGAAAACACAGTAGTGGTTCTTCTTGCACCCCCGAAAATTCAAGTAGCCTACGATCCGAAACGCTTGCGTGGAAATCCAAAGGCGTCGGTGATGATCGTCGAATTTTCCGACTACCAGTGTCCTTATTGCCGTCAAGTCGAGCCGGTCATCAAGAGCGTGCTAGCTAAGTACGGGGACAAGGTGAGCCTCTCTTACCGCGATCTTCCCCTGCGGCAGATCCATGCGCAAGCGCAGATTGCCGCCGAAGCTTCACGTTGCGCCGAAGAGCAGGGCAAATTCTGGGAGTACCACGACCAGCTCTTCAATGGGTCGAAGCTCGACCATGACGCGCTAGTTGACTACGCCCGAACCTTGAAGCTCGATGACAAACAGTTCGATTCCTGTTTAACCGGCGAAAAATACAAGACCGAAATCGATCAAGACCTACGAGAAGGGATGCAGGCGGGCATCACTGGAACGCCGGGCTTTTTCATCAATGGAGTCGCGCTGTCCGGATCGTTACCAGAAGAGAGTTTCGCAACAATTATTAATGAAGAATTGACCCGGAAATAACCAAGTCAATCTGCTTTTGCAGGCTCATCAGGCATTCGGCGGCGACCACTTCACAAGAAAATCCTTCATCTTCTGTGGATCATATCTGCCGTTTGATCGCAGATCGAGCACGTGCTGGGAGTACAAGAGCGTGCCGTCCTTTTCCAATACAAAGAAATGCGGGACTCCGAGTATCTTTGAATAGCGCGATAGCGCATGCTGATTTTTATTGTCTGTGCCGTAGTAAATCAGCACAGTAATAAAGCGATTGTCTCGGAGTTCGCGAAGGGTCGGATTCTCGTTGAAAAACTGATCCATCTGGTGGCAGTACTGACACCAGTCTCCTCCCACGTCCAGAATGATGCGCTTGCCAGTGCGTTGTGCCTCAATCATGGCCGCTTGAATATCTGCTGTTGCATCCCGCTTGGGATCAAAGTTGTGGACAGGAACATAGCCGGACGTCGGCTCTGCGGGTCGCGCAGGATCTTTTGCAAGAGACACACTCGCCGCTAGAAGAAATACCAATGCAACTATACAAACGATCGCCCGTCGCATAATTCGGCCCTTGAAACCCCTCTCAAAATGGTATTCCGCCATTTACCAGTGAGTCAATGACTGATTGATATCGCTGATACAAGCGAGGAACTGCATGCTGAACTGCGCGCTTCTGCGCTCTTCGCATGAAGATTGAGAACTTCTGACACGAAGGTTCCCTGTACCTCTGAGATGTCCCTTTGTCATTGGCCTGACGTGATCTCGCCTTAAGTTCCGTGTCACCCGATCATAGAGAAAACAAGGTGGTGCCATGATGAACGTGATCTTTCCCCGGATCGATGGCCGCACATTCTCTTTTGTAGTCCTGCTGCTCGGCAGCACTCTGGCTCTTGCTCAGGGTGGCGCTGCTGTTGCAGAAGGCCAGGCTGCTGCGCACATGCGTACGCTCAACAATTCACTGTTAAACCTGCACGGACAAATGCAGCAGGCCGATGTGAGCAGCGCACGCACTTTGCGCAGTACAGCCAGCAATGCAATCGCACAGCGCAATGCAGCGCTGATTAAGCTCATTCAGCATGACCCGCGCGCCGCGCTGAGCTTTTCATTTTCGCCAGAGCTGTTATCGGATCTCGCGGCTAAGTTTCCGCAAGCGGCAACGTTGCTGGAAGCGCACACGACCGCAACTGGGAAAGCGGAACACTGGATCGCCGACTACCCGGGATTCAAGAGTTCGCAGTCGATTTGGCGCATGAATGTAGGCGGGCACAGCCTCGATTTACACTTTGCCGCCGGGGAGCCTTCGAATCTGAAGAGCGATCACGCCCTTCAAGTCACGGGCGTGGTCGTCGGCTCTGCGATGGCTGTCGAGACTAGCGTTGTGGTGCAAACAGGCCCGGTTTCAAGCCTGGCGGATTCACCGCTGCCATACGCAGGAAATTCGCGTTCGGCTATATGGCAATGGCCGATGTGGCTGATGGCCGGATTTGTGTTCGCGGCTGTGTCAACTTATGCGCAGAACTCGTGTAGCACCAAAGGCGTGCAGAATACGGCTGTGCTGCTGGTTAATTTTTCCGATATTGCAACTACTGCGGTTCCTGCTACGGCCTATTCCGCTTTCTTCGATACGTCGACCGGCCGCTCACTCTCGGGATATTGGCAAGAAGCTTCGTATGGTCAAACGTCAGCTGCTGGCAATGTGTTCGGCCCGTTCACCCTCGGAGCGTCCACCTCATATAACTGCTCCACGATTTTCAATCAGCTTGCAAACGATGTGCTAACTGCTGCGGTTGCAGGTGGCGTCAATCTTCAGATCTATTCGCGAATTTTCGTCATTCTGCCGAATATTTCGTGCGGCTGGGCAGGGCTTACACTCATGGGCTCTGCTGGCAGCGGGTGCAGCACGATAAATACGTCTGTCGGCGGGCTGACTGCATCCCTTTCTTATATTGTCGACTCATATATGAATTCGGCCCAATATCCTTTCAGCGATCCTCGGGATACAGCCGTCGCCTTGTTAGCTCACGAAGGCGGCCATCAGTTGGGTCTGGCGCACTCGGGCACGATTACTGAGCGCCCGACATCGGTACTCGAGCCGCCGGATGCGCTCGGTCACATCACTGACCGTGGCGATTTGTGGACGGTGATGGGTTCAAACAACCTGGGCCTATACCAGGCGCAACAGAAGGCTGAAATACTCGGTTGGTTGGCGTCGAGCAACTACCAGACTGTTTCTAGCAGCGGAAGCTATGCGCTTCAACCGCTCGAAACCAGTCCTCCCACTGGGCTGCAAGCACTTAGAGTTCAGCGCGGCACAACGCCGGGCCATTATCTGTGGGTAGAGTATAAGCAGCCGATTGGCCAATATGACTCGACCCTTGCCAATGCTCCTTATACCGCCGCTCAACCTTACACCGGAGCAATGGTTACCTACGAAGATCCGGTCTATAACACAGGCGGGCAAATTGCAGGCCACACTTACCTCGTGGACTTTAATCTCGGCGATACGTATTGGCTGGCTCCCGACCTCAACCCCGGCCAGACCTGGAGTGATGCCTATACGAACGTCTCTCTTTCTGTGGCCAGCGCTAACTCTACGGGATTGACGCTTAATGTGGATTACGGGTCCACGCCGTGCACGGCCACCAATCCGATCGTTACAGCGAGTCCTCTGGATCCAAGCATT
>QHZW01000378.1 GCA_003224815.1 Acidobacteriota bacterium
CGGGATTGGAACATACTGGATCGAACAGATCCGGCGTCCTCCGCAGCCAATCGTCGTGGGTAGTGCGGTCAGCGATTTGCAGGTGCTGGACAACAATCACGACATGCTTTCCGATTCTGACCCTGATTCGGCGGCGAGTCTGCTCGATGATCTGCAAGTTCAGCAGGACGTGAACGCGAATCCGTAATGGCAGTCTCGCAGGATTGTAACGGCGATGTGCTGATGTAAGTTTCCGGGGATAGAGGATGAAGTGGGGAGCACAAATTCGGCTGGGGTGCATGTGCGCCAGCATGATGCTGGCCACCATCGCATTGCCGTCGTCTGCTCAGAACCGGCGCGACCAGCAGCGTCCTGCACCACATCCCAATACCCAGCCGCGAAGCGAACAGCCGCAGCCGCGACGTGAACAGCCGCGACGTGAACAGCCGCGATACGAACAACCCCACCAGCAGCGCGGGAAGGAATCTCGTGAGCGTCAGCAATTCAATCGGCCGCCATCGCCTCCGGACATGCGGCGGGAGCCCCAGTTCCAGCCTCGGCCGCAACCTCTCCCTCAGCGAGAGTATCGGCCTTACCAGCCGCCCAGCCAGGGGCACCACTCAGGTCAGTGGCTGAACCAGCATCGGGAAATGCCGCCCGATCAGCAACGCCGCGCTCTTGAGAATGATCCAAGCTTTCGGCGTCTTCCCCGCGAGCGGCAACAGGAGTATGAACAGCGATTGCAGCGCTTCAACAGCATGCCTCCGGACCGGCAGCAGCAGGTCTTGCGCCGCATGGAGACTTGGGAACACCTGACCCCTCAGCAGAAACAACAGTTTCAGGGAGTGCGCTCGCAATTCAACGGTTTGCCGCCCGACCGGCGCCAGGCAGTTCGGAATGCGATTGAGTCTCTACGAGCTATGCCGCCAGACGCTCGCCAAAGGGAGATCCAGTCCGGACGCTTCGGTCAGTTCTCGCCGCAAGAACGTCAAATTCTTAATGGAGCATCACGTCTGCCGCTGGCTCCGGCGCCGGGCGAGAGTGCACCGCAGCCCGATCAGTCCGGCACGCAACAACGTTATATACCGCGTCCACCGCACTAAAGCACGCCGCACTGCGAAATAGTTGCGCGAGAGCGCTAGGAATCCGCTCGCTCCGATGAGAGCGGCTCGGCTTGCGCGAGATCTTCAAGCACGCGATTCAGCTCTTCAACATTCTTCTGGGACAGGTTCAGGAACTTGATGCCCATACCCAGCCCTTGGTGTTGGCTGATGACGATTCCATCCACCCACATTTTTGTGCGTTCGTCCAGCCAAAGCGCGATCGTAAGTTTGGATTCCAGCGCACAGGGCGAATGCATCGAGATGTAGCAGCCGCCGATGCTGATATCGGTAACAAAAGCCCTGGCTCTTCCTGCGGAAACATCCGACCCAACCTCAGCCGACAGCGCACATTTGAGCCGCGTCAACAGCCGGTTCTCGCGCTGCGGGGGGCGGATGTAGGTATCAATGTCATCCGCAACATCATCGAGACCTTTTGGGTCCCAGATTCGCTTGGCCTGCTCAACACTCTTTAACCCCATATATCCGGCATCGAGTGTGCCCTCACGGCCGACCCAAATCACCTGGAAACGGCACTTCTGGTCGCCGGCACGCAGCCCGACGATGTCACCCACAGATATCTTCTGCGGAGCATTCTTGAGCAACGCCCCAGTGCGGCTCACGTTGAGCGTAGTGGCCGCCTCGATGAAAGGCTTTCCGTTAGCGTCCATTCCCCAAAGACGAATGGGGTAAACGGCTTCTATTCTTTTTTCTGTTCGACTTCCCGAAGAGCGAGACATTCTCATAGCCTCGCTCACCTTTGGATTGTGAGCAACGTTACAGGAGTAACCCGGCGTTGCGTGTCACAACCTCTCGCTACCGTGGAACCAACTCTCCTTTTTGGTCAAAACGGTTCATGTGCGCGGGCGCTCACGCCCGCGTTCTCGCGCAACCCGATCAGAATCGTCCCTTTATCACCAGAACATCTCGTCTTCATTCTCATGATGATGCAAGACTAATTCGCCTTTTAGCTTGTCGAGCTTGACCAGTTTGGAGCCTGATTGGGCTATCCTGATCCGATGCCGACAAAAAGGCTGCACATTGTGGATGGAGAATCCACTGGCGGAAGTCTCAGGGGCTCTGGACTGGGCAAATCAACGGACATCTTATGTTGGAAGGACGCACTCTACACCGGTCCTGTTCCCACCGGCTTAAGTCTGGAGAAGTTAAGCACATTACGATCGAAATTCTGGACAGCAGGCAAGCGGAAGAATGAGTTCCAGAAGCGCGATGCTCAGCTGCTCACTTGGAGAGAATACGACGAGATTGTTCTTTGGTTCGGATCAACTTCCATATGCCAGCTCAGCTTGGCTCAGATTCTGGCGTGGTCCGGCCGGCAAAAGCTCGGCCAGAGACGGATTTCTCTAATTGCAGCGTATGGTGGGATGCTGAGACCTGAACAACTCCACGTCCCGTATGAAGCACGCAAGACGGTCACTTCGGAACAGGTTCAGCTCGCAACTCGGTTTTGGAGGGCATTTACATCTTCAACACCCGACGCACTACAACGGCTCTTGAAGGCCAACCTCCTTCCATTGCCCGAAGTCCGGCATACCATTAACGAGCTTCTTCAGGAATATCCCAGCCGCTACGACGGATTCTCGCGTCTAGAGCGCAGGTTGCTACTCGAATTTGCGGGAATGGGGACGGCGACCGCGGCTTTTGCCGTCTGTTCGGTAATCCGGCGAGACTGGGTTGGAGACACTCAGCTATTCGGTATGCTGCGTCGATTTGCCGCCGCACCGAATCCCCTGCTGACCTTTGCGGATTCGTTCACCGAAAGCTCGAAAGCTACGAGTTTAATCGAGCTAGGCTCCGATTAACTCCCGTCGGGCAACCCGTGCTTCAGGGTAAGGACGACTG
>QHZW01000379.1 GCA_003224815.1 Acidobacteriota bacterium
GAATTCCTTTCGAGTTAGAAAAACCCCTCCAGCCACAATCACCAGCGAAGCGGCGACTGCTCCCCATCGAAACGCAAAGTGCCATACGCGAGCCGGTCGATATGCCGCTACAACCTGTGTTTCGGCCGAATCGGGCTGCGCCAGAAAGAGGATGTCCCGGCAGTTTTTGCAATCGGCAACATGCCCAAGCACCCTTTGTTGCTCAGCACGAGACAGTGCATTTTCAGCGTACGCCGACAAAGCGTCAGCATTCGGATGCGGCCCTTGTTCCTGCATCTGCAGGCGTTTAGAGACGAGTTGTTTTAACCGATCCATAGTAAAAATCAGGTTCTTCTTTCCCCTGCTTTCGCCTCTTTCCTAGAGAACGTGGCCACAGCCGAATCTTGCGTCAGGCTGGAGCGGATATCCAGAGCCAGATCCCGCACGTCGGTATCAAGCGCCTCCTCGGCCTGGCGGCGGCTCATCCCCTGGGAGACCAGGCTTTTCAGGATCTGCTTGCGGAGCCCCTTTGTCATCTTCTCAACCTTGCGGCTGATGGTGGATTCGTGCACTTTCAACGATCGAGCAATTTCAGCCAAGGTGCGGCCGTCCAGAAAATATGACGCCAAAACGAAGCGGTCTTCAGGATCGAGCGACCGCAGCACATTGTCGGTGGCGCGCTCGAGTAGGGGATCGCCATGGGGCGGCGGTTCTGGATTGACCGCGGCAAACTGCACTCCCTCTTCTGATTCCTCGTCCAGGCTCACCAAACGCCGTTGCTTCCGATATGTGTTGACGTACTCCTGTGCCAACACGGTGCGCAGCCAGCCATCGAGCGATCCCCGCCCGCTGTAGGACGCCAGCTTCGAGATACGTTGTCCGTCTCTGGTCCTGGTACCGTACAGGTCCGCGTACACGGAATCAGCAAGCTCGTGTCCGACAGAATCATCACGCGTGATCTGCCGCGCAACGTCGTACAATTTCTCACGAAAGCGCGCCATGAACACTTCCCAGGCGCGTTCGCTGCCAGCAGCGCACGCGCGCGCCAGCACAAAGTCCTCGATCCGCAACCCTGCGCAGAAATTTTCGAAGCTCGCTCCGGCAGCATGTTTGGCAGACACCTCTTCCAGCAATCCCTGGAATTCTGACGCAGAGATCCCAAACTCCGCCGCGTGGCTTCGCTCGTAAAGATCGGTGAACGGCGATGCTGGCGTGGGATCGTTTGCCACTTCGGTTTCTTGCGGTGCTGCCATGCTCTCCACGGATGCTATCAACTTTTTAGACGCAAGGCGCTGTATTTTTGCCGTTCTTACTCCAGAAAAGATCACGCGCTTGCGTACGCGGCAAACGGCTCAGCCTGGGCTGCGCGGGCGTGGTGGTGTGGGTTTGAACGGAGGAATGCAGCCATGAAGAAAAAGCTGTGGTTTCTGCTCGTTTCGGTCCTTCTCGTTGTTGCTCTCGCAGTTGTCATCCCGTGCCTGTGGTCTGGCGAAATGCCAGCCGCCGGCAACTATCAGGTGCTTGGACCTATTCATCACGGGAACTTAACCATCTTCCCCGTTGTTTCCGGTCATTCGCATGACACTGGGCAATTTCTCACTTTGGATGAAGGCCTGCGCTCAGGCGAAGTTATCGTTTCCGAATCGGGCAATGTGTCGCCGCTGGTCCGACCGAGGCACGACCATCCTCGATGGGAGGAGTACCAGCATCACGACGGCGCCCAGGTGAACCGATTGGTGCTGGTCAACAACTCAAAACGTCCCCTGCTGCTGCTTGCCGGCGAAATCGTCACCGGAGGCAAACAGGACCGCGTGATCGGAAGCGACCGCATCGTTCCAGCGGAGAGCGATCCTATCGATCTAAGCGTCTTCTGCGTTGAACCCGGCCGCTGGGTCGGAACATCCGCGAAGTTCAATGCTCCCGCTGCTTCGACCGGCTACATGCTTCAGCCGTCAGTCCGAGCCAAAGCGATGGCCGACAAGAATCAGCAGCAAGTGTGGAACGAGGTCGGCAAAGCACGAATGACGATGTCGGAAACCGTGGAAGTCACCGCCGCACCCGAGATTGCTCAAACGTCATCCTATGCAGGCATGGTAGAGAATCGCGCCGTGCAGAAACAAGTTGATTCCGTTGCCGCGCCTGTTGAGCACGAATATCAAAGTGTTATAAGCCAATTGCGTGATCGCAACGCTGTGGGCGTGGTTGTTGCGGTTAACGGTGAAATCATCTGGGCGGACGTTTTCGCCAGCCCGAAATTGCTTGAGAAATACTGGCCAAAACTCGTCCGCTCATACGCGGCTGAATCCTTCGCGCAACGTACGAAGTCGGACCACGTTAATGAGAAAGCCGCACAGGAATTTCTCGACCGGCTGCAAGGTAAAAGGGAAGTCGTCGAGAGCGAGCCCGGACTTTATCGCCATACAGAGATTTCCGGCGACGGCTTCCGTGTTTTCGAGCTTGCCTCGCTGCTGCCCGGCACCGGGTTCGATGTGCATTTTGCGAAAATGGCCGAATAACTCGCGAGATTCCGGATAGCTAAGGAGCGAAGAACACCAACTGATCTGCACAAAACGGGCTGAGCGACTAGAATGCGTATCACGCCGCGAACAACCGCGCTCGTAGAGGTTCCCATGAAACGCTGGTGCGGTACGCTTTGTTTCTTCCTGATCGCCTGCCCTGTGCTATTTGCTGCCGATCCAGGCCTTCATGTAATCAAGACTTACAAAGTTGGCGGAGAGGGTGGTTGGGACTACCTCAAGCTCGATCCCGACTCCCGTCGGCTTTTCATCTCCCGCGCCAGTCATGTCATCGTGATCGATGCCGATTCCGGTAAGCCTGTCGGCGACATCGCCGATACGCCAGGCGTTCACGGCATCGCTCTCGCTCCTGAACTTAACCGTGGATTTACCAGCAACGGCAAAGACGGTACCGTCAGCATCTTCGACCTGAAATCGCTTCACCTCATCACCAAGGTGAAAGATGTCGGCGAAAATCCCGACGCCATCCTTTATGACGTTGTGACCAAGCGCGTGTTTACCTTCAACGGACGCAGCCATGACGCGACAGCTATCGACGCGGCCACGGGCAAGATCATCGGCAAAGTTCCTTTAAGCGGCAAACCGGAGTTCGGAGTGAGCACAGATGCCGAAGAAGTCTTCGTCAACATTGAAGATAAGAGCGAGATCACCGTTATCGATCCACAGTCGCTGAAGGTGAAGTCTGTCTGGCCGCTCGCGCCCTGCGAATCTCCGAGCGGTTTAG
>QHZW01000024.1 GCA_003224815.1 Acidobacteriota bacterium
CGATGGCGGAATCTTTATCCGATCGGCATCATTCACGCAGCTCTAGGATTAACGATTGCTTTCAGTTTTCCTGATCGATGGTTGCACCATATGCGGGTGGGGATTGGCTTCCTGGTGCATCGCTGACTACTTAGTATCCACGCCAAAGCCGATGATCGCTTCAACTGCCACCGGTTGACTGCCTCTTGTTGCCGCCGTGAATTTCCAAACAGGCAGCGCCATGAGCATCTTGGTCGCGAATTCGCTTCCGTCGGATTGCAGTAGACGCGCGTTCTTGACTCTGCCGTTGCTGTCAAGATCGCATGCGATGAGGATTTTGGAGTGATGCGCACCGGACACAAGATCAGAGGGCACGTCGGCCTGTAATATACGTGGCGCCGTTAAGTCGGTTGTATAGGCTTGACCAACCGAAGCTGGATCGGCGAACTGCATCACGGCGGTTCCGATTCTGGTGTTGATGTAGATGGTGTAAACGCGATCGCCTTTGAGTGCACCATAAAGATTGAGCGCTCCGCCGGCTCGCGGACTTGCAACCACGGTGATTCCGTTGCCCATGTTTCTGGTGATGTCAGATCGTCCTGAAGGCGCAGGGCCGGGAGGTCCGCCAAAGCTGGGAAGCGTGATGGAGGTCTTGCCTCCGGAAACAGAAACACCGGGCGCACGCGGATTTCCGCTGCTCAGGTTGCCAGTGCCGCCGGGACCAAGATTTGGCGAGTTGCCATTGCGGGCATAGAAGTCGGTGCCTTTGTCATTCCCGACGCTTGTCGCCCCAGCATTTGAACCTGACTCGGAGCTACCCGGCCCTTTGCCGGGCTGCATGCCCGTGCCGCCCCCGGTCCCACCAGATCCCAAGTTCGTTGATCCCGCGTGGGCCATCGCGACTGTAGACTTCTCCTCGTCTTTTGGCGCGCCAGCCGTGGAGCCAGGATTCGGCGTAACGATTACGGCAACAGTTTTGGATTCAGCGGGCGCGGGTGGCCGCTGAGGTCCGGCAGGCAGAGCCGAGGAGGGGGCGCCGACAGTGGAGGTGAGCTCATCTGAAGTCTGCGACGAGGACTCAATCCGGGGTGCAGCCTCGGACGCGGTGTCGCGAGGAGCGCTGGCTCGGGCGCGAGCAACCTGAATCGGGATTGGCGGGGCCTTCACAGTAAGGTTTGGTTGCGGCAGGCTGGGCATTTGTTGTTGCGTGGCAATGCTTGGCGCCGCTTCCGCAGCAGGTAACCTCACCTTCGCGCGATTCTTTGCAACTCTGATCGGCGCGGCTATAGGCGAAGGAGCAACTGGTGACACGCTGGCCTGTGGCAAATTCGGCATTGAATCTCTGGGAAGGGAGACCTTGGGCGGCGCGAGTTCGGCCGACTGAGTCCTCCGATTTGGCTCGCGGCCTGAGCGAACCAAAATTGCAGGTGTTGTCAGCGCCGGTTGTCTAGCCGACGTCGGTGCTGGTGGAACTGCGGCCTTGTAGGCTAGGAGATTCGATATTAGTGAATTCGACTCAGGCAGCTTCAGATCCGGAGCGTCGATCACTTTGGCCCGCAGGTTCTCTCCCCGAGCCACCTTGATAGTTTGCGACGGATGCAGAAGGGAGGTGCCACCAGCAGCGCCATGCTGTCCCGCCGCGCCGCCAGCGAGATCCTGCGTGCGAGGAAGTTCGTCCGCGGAAAAATAGATCACGTCATGAGTTTGTAGACTCGAAGACGCGCGCACGTTGTCAGAGTTGAGCATGCGTCCCGGCAGGGCAATTGCAGTGGCGATGACGGCAACTTCGAGCAACAGCGCGTACAGCATGCCGCGAGCAGGGAACAGACCAGCATGCGCTTCCAGATGCAAGCAGGGAGGCGAAGGCTTCAGCGCGGGGCCAATCGCGGACACAAATTCGCGCCACGGCGATGCCCACTCAACCAGAATTTGCGGCGAGTCGTTCAAGCGATCGCCTCGTCGAATCTTTCTGCCTCGGCCAGTCGCGTTCCGCGAGTGCGATTGACAGCAGATTCATAGGACATCAATGACATGCCAAACTACTTTCGCACCGCCGGAGAAAGTTCGTGGAGAAGTTCAATCAGCGCTGGCCCAAGAGTTACGAATATCAAGGGAAGCAGCGCGAAGACAACCAGGGGGATGATCATTTTGGTAGAGGTTTTTGCTGCGGCTTCCTCGGCCCGGCGACGGCGTTCGGTGCGCAGCGCATCGGAGTAAAGACGAAGCGCCTGCGCAATGCTGGTCCCGAAGCGGTCCGTCTGCACGAGGGCGCTGACCAGGGCGCGAACGTCATCAACGCCGGTGCGTGCCGCCAGGCTTCGCAGCGCTTCCGCTCGCGGTTTTCCGGCCTGCATTTCGAGGTTAGAAATATAGAATTCCTCGCTCAATGCCGGATGGGCATATTTCAGATCCTGGCCGACGCGCATCAGCGCCTGATCGAGCGCCAGGCCAGCTTCGACGCAAACCACCGTCAGGTCCAACGCATCGGGTAGGCCTACGGTGATCTCGCGCTGGCGATTACGAATCATCCGCTTCAATACAAAACGAGGCAGGAACAAGCCAAGTGCCGCCGCACCAGCCAACAAGGCGACCGATTGGAATCCAGTCATCAGCAGAGCGATAAGGAACAACGCTACGGCCCCAACGATCCTGCTCCCTTGATAAATGACAAGGTGACGCCGCTCGCGAAATCCTGCCTGGATCAGCCAAATGCGTGAACGATCACCGGGAGAAAGTTGCAACGCTCGACCCAGGGGATCGAGTACCTGGTCCATGCGCTCGCGAAAGCCGGACTTCTGCCGCGCCGGCGTAGCTTCAACTTCGAGCGCCCGCAGGCGCTCGCTGAGCACGGATGAGGGCGCGTAGGCGGCCAGAGCCAATGCGAAAATGCCGACGGCAACCGCGACAAAAACGAACATTGCGATTAGTGGCAGCATGGCTTAGACCTGGATCTGAATGATCCTCCGGATGACGAAGTATCCAATGGTTTGCAGGCTGATACCCGCGGCCAGCAACATATGACCGATAGGGTCATCGAATAACGGCCGGATGAATGACGGGTTTAGAAACAGCATGGTCACGACGATGACCGGTGGCAAGGCCATCAGTAGCATCATGGTCAGGCGGCCTTGCGCGGTATAAACGCGAACCTGGCGCAGAATTTTGAAGCGCTCGCGAATCATGTAGGACAGATTGTCGAGAATTTCCGCTAGATTGCCACCGGTTTCGCGCTGCAGCATCACAGCGGTCACGAAAAACTTAACGTCCATCAGCGGCATTCGTTCAGCGAGATTCAGCAAGGCGTCGCGCACCGGCATGCCGTACTTCTGTTCTTCGAATAATTTACGAAACTCAGTGGCGACCGGTTCTGCGAGCTCGTTGCAGAGAATTTCGACAGCCATGGTGAAAGCGTGTCCGGCGCGTACGGCACGCGCCAGCGTGTCAATGGCTTCGGGAAACTCTTCTTCGAATTTCTGAAAACGGCGGTTGCGCTGACGCGATGCATACGAGTACGGAACGATAGCACCGAGAGCGCCAGCCGCCAGCGTAAACATCAGGTTCTCGTGAAAAGGGAATGTATCGGTGAGCAGGTATCCCCCGGCGCCGAAGACAAGCATGCTCACGACCGAGTAGATCAGAACATTCCCGGCTCTCATCGAAAGACCGGCCTGGTCGAGGAGGCTCTGCAGACGAGAAACCCGTTCAGACCGCCGCAGCAGCGTGTCAAACGCCGGAATGCGGCTGAGCATTTCGTCGCGCAGCAGAGCCATTGCCTCAGAAGACGCACCGGGGGCCTGCGCCGAGGCTACGCGATGCCGAATCAGGCGAGCGCGGGCGCTTCTTTGATCAAGTACGATCAAAAAGGAAAATGCCGCAACCGAAACCGTGACGAACAGGATGGCCGGAATTAGCAACATCTCTTCGCTAAACCTCGCTCCTTGATTCAAACAGTTCTGGCCGCAGCGAATATCCGGCCGTGGCAAGCCGTTCGGTAAACCGCGACTTTGCTCCAGTCGCGCGGAACACGCCGTGCACCTTTCCAGCTTTATCAATTCCGCTGCGGTCGAAGGTGAAGATATCCTGCATCCAGATGCTGTCGTTTTCCATCCCGGTGATCTCTGAAATCGACATGACCTTGCGCGTTCCATCGGTCAGACGCGCGATCTGAATCACGACGTGGATGGCGGATGTAATCTGCTGGCGTATGGCGCGCTCGGGAATGTTCAGGTTGGCCATGGAAAACATGCTTTCAAGGCGAGCGAGCGCATCGCGAGGGGAGTTCGCGTGCACCGTTGTGAGGGAGCCCTCGTGGCCAGTATTCATGGCCTGCAACATGTCGAAGGCCTCTTCGCCGCGGACCTCGCCGACGATGATGCGATCCGGGCGCATGCGCAGGCTGTTGATGACAAGCTGCCGCTGACGCACTGCACCGCGGCCCTCAATATTTGGGGGGCGTGTCTCCAGCCGTACTACGTGCTCCTGCTTGAGTTGCAGCTCGGCGGCATCCTCGATCGTCACCACGCGCTCATCATCCGGAATGAAGCCGGAGAGAACATTCAGCAGAGTGGTCTTTCCAGCGCCGGTACCGCCTGAGATCAGAATATTGATCCGCGCTTTAACCATGCAGACCAGAGTTTCAAGCATCGCCTCTGTCAGTGTGCGGTTCTCGATCATGTTGCGCGACGTGATGGGGTCGCGTCCAAAACGGCGGATGGATAGAACCGGCCCATCAAGCGCGAGCGGCGGAATGATGGCGTTCACGCGGGAGCCGTCGGCCAGGCGCGCATCCACCATCGGCGAACTTTCATCCACCCGGCGGCCGACCCGCGACACGATGCGGTCGATGATCTGCATCAAGTGCGCGTCGTCTTTGAAACTCAGCCCGGTGATCTCCAGTTTTCCGGCGCGCTCGACGTAAACCTTGTTGTACCGGTTAACTAAAATGTCGGAAATCGTGTGATCCTTAAGGAGTTGCTCAAGCGGGCCCAGGCCGAAGATTTCGTCGAGAATCTCACGTGAGAGGCGTTCGCGCTCGGCGAAGCTGAGCGGGACAGCTTCACTGTTTACGGTGCCGCGGATGACTAGCAGCACTTCTTCGCGCGCAGCCGCACTCGGTGTACGGCCCAGCTTTTCAAGATCGAGGCGATCAAGAATCTTGCGGTGCAGGTCGGCTTTTACCTGCTGATAACTGCTGCGCTCAAACGTTTGAAGATTCGGCATACATCGAGCCTAGTTTACTCGTGCGGCTTTGCTCCGCTCGTGGATGATCCTTGCCCGTCGAATTTCCCTTTGTCCATAAACGGTTGGGGATACTTCGGTAATTCAGACGCTCCGCTATTTGGAGCGATCCGATGAACGGTGCACAAAACCACAAGTTCGGTTGTGCTCTTCTGCAGGTTCTTGCTGCGAAATAGATTCCCGAGAATGGGAATATCACCCAATCCCGGCATCTTGCTGTACTGATTGGTCACGCGATTGTCCATCAAGCCTGCGATTACGAAACTCTGGCCGTCCTGCACTTCAAATTCGGTCTGGGCACGACGGGTGCTGAGCGCGGGAACGGTAAAACCTGAGATGGTCAGCGCATTGGTGAAGTCAAGCTGGCTTACTTCAGGCACAACTTGCAGGTGAATATTACTGTTCGGCATGACCACCGGGGTGAACCTTAGCTTTACGCCGAATTCTCGAAATTGAATCGTGACTGCAGTGAACCCTTGTCCCGGCTGGACGATGGGGAAGGGAAATTCGCCGCCGGCAAGAAAACTGGCCTCTTTGCCGTTTACGGCGATCAGATTAGGTTCCGCAAGAATCTCAAGCAAATTCTTCTGCTGCAGCGCCTGAATCAGGGCACCTAGATTAATGTCCTGCCGGAAGAGAAATAGATTCAGGGGCTGATTGAAATTGATATTTGGCTGATTGCCTGCGCCGAAGGTGCCGCCGGTGCTTCCACTGCTGGTCTGAAATCCGCCAAACTGCCCGGTGGTGCTGGTCCCGGTAGTGTTAGCTGCGCCGGTGCTGAAAACATTTAATCCTAACTGTGTCACCGCCGAGCGATCGACTTCGGCGAACTTTACTTCCAGCAGAACTTCCTGTGCTCCGACAGGGCCAAACGTCAGAACATCGATGACGTTTTTGGAATACGCCGCGGCAACCATCCCGGCGTGTTTCTGAACGTCTTCAGTTGTCACGTGCCCTGACAGCACAATGGCCGAGCGCGATGCGGAGACGTCGATCTGTTCGTCTGGAAATATCCGCTTGATCTCCTCGCGTGCGGCGGTCACATCTACATCCACGCGAAGATCAAAGCTGCGTGAGCGCTCAAACTCGTCCCAAATGAGTAGCGAGACTTCGCCGGGCGAGCGTCCATGGACTAACACTTGCGTTGCCGTGACCACCAGGGCGTCGGCGATTTCCGGATCGGTGACCGAAACGCGCTTTAATTTATCGGTCGTATTAATCAGCAGAGACTTGCTGACCATAACGCGCAACGGCGCGGGTCCTTCTTCTTCGGCTGGAGCTACTGACTGTGCGGCCGGGGTCTGTGACTGAGTCGCGGGAACCTGTTGAGAGTCCGAAGGAGAACTGGCTGGAGCTGCCGGAGCAGGCTGCTGTCCGGCGCAGATTCCTGCGAAGAGCAGGAATGCGAGTCGAAGAATCCAAAAGCCTGAAGAGAGATTGCTCATCAACAAGAACCCAACACGTGATTTCTACTCTTACTCCACCGAACTAATCCGGCAGCTTGGTTATATCGCGCTTGTCACCTCTAATGACTTCCACCGGATATGCTGTCGGGGCTGGAGTCGGCGCCTGGACCACAGGCGCAGCTTTTTGCCTGGCATGCGTTAGCGTTGACACCGGCGGCTTCTGGTTCGGATAAAGCGAATGGATACCGACCGCCGCAACCTCTGCCTGATTGGTGTCAAGAGGATTTCTCAGCGCCAACTGGATACGGCCCTGAGCCATCGCCAGCGCCAATTTTGCAGCGTCATCGGGTGAAACCAGCAATGTGATCAAAGGGGAATTCTGTGACTCAGGCGCGACTGAATTTCTGTCCAGCCGCGTGCCATTGGCCAGAACCTCCACGTTCTTCAGGACGGTTATGGTCTGCGCCTCGCCGGATGCGGATGTGCCGGTCATGAGCACATCAACCCTGGACCTCGGCTGTATGAAGCCGCCCACCGCGCTGCCGTCGTTGACGCGAACCGATACCGCGCGCATGCCTGACGGGATCATCGATGGCAGACCAGACCCGCCATTTTCAGCCGCGAGGTTCTTTCCGGCGATGAAGAACTCGCCTTGCGCGATGGGAAGCACGGCTCCTCGCCCGAGAAGCCGCTTTTTGCTTCCGAACCCATTTGGGGGCAGCGCATCAGACGGCATCTGGATAATGCGAACGTCTTTATCTTGAATTCGCTCGCCAACCGGAATGTCTGTTGCCGCGACCGCAACGTCCTGCATGCCGCCATGGGAAGCACCGGTCCGTTGTTGCAAATCACGGTAGGCCCAACCACTGGCGAGCACTCCCAGAGCCAAGGCGGCAACTCCGATAAAAATCAATCGACTACGGTTCATCTACTGCTCCGCACCATGGGCATCATTCGTGAAAACACTAATCCGGCTAATAAGCGAGCAATCTAAGTTCCACTGTCACTTTGCGTCAATCGTTCAAAGGGGGAGGTGCTCTGAAGTGCTGACCATGATACCGCGCCAACGGGCAAAAGGACGAATAATTTATGGGTCGGCGGGCGGCGGAGCCAGTTGGCTGGTAGAGTGTACGCCTTGAAATCGTTTGTACAAATCGGGCTGGCAGTGCTGTGTCTAGCCGGAATGTGGCTGCACGTGGACCGGGTGATAGTCGGGCATCAGGTTTCCGAGGCCGCGCGGTTGGGCACTCCGAGAGGGAATCTTTCGGATCTGTATCCCGTTTGGTATGGATCGCGGGAGTTGTTCCTGCATGGCCGGAACCCTTATAGCGCGGAGGTGACGCGCGAAATCCAGGCGGGATACTACGGGCGGCCCATCGAGCAAGCGAGGCTGAATGATCCGAGAAATGAGCAAGCGTTTGCCTATCCGGCGTACGTGGCGTTCTTGCTGGCGCCCACCGTGAAGCTGCCGTTTGCGGCGGTGAGGGTGATCTTCTTCTGGCTCCTGACGGTGTTAACGGGAGTGAGTGTTCTGCTGTGGTTGCGCGTTTTGCAGTGGAAGCTAACTTGTACGCAGCTTGCGGTCTCGCTCACTCTGGTATTTGGAACCTTCCAGGTTGTGCAGGGACTGAAGCTGCAGCAGTTGAGCCTGCTGGTGGCTTTTTTTATTGCGATGGCATTCATGGCTTTATCTCGGGGGCAACTGCTGGGCGCTGGAGTTTTGATGGGTTTGGCAATGGTCAAGCCGCAACTAGCAGCGCCGGTAGCAGTGTGGTTGATGCTGTGGGCAGCTTCGCGGTGGCGGGGACGATGGAAGTTCGCGGCCGGGTTTATCGGATGCGTCGTGTTGCTGGCGGTCGGGGCGGAGTTCTTGCTGCCCGGATGGACGGGGAAGTTTGCAGACGCGGTAAGCGCTTATCGCAGATACGCAGCAGGCGGGCGGCTGCTGGAGCAGATGCTTCCGGCTACGATTGCACTTCCGCTGCTTGCGTGTTTGTTGGCGGCCGTGGCCTCTGCCTGCTGGCGAGTGCGAAAGTTGGACGCGGGTGACGAGGACTTTGTGCTGGTTACAGCGCTGGTGTTGGCTGTGACGTTGCTTATCCCGCCGATGTATCCGCCGCACTATCAGTTGCTACTTTTGCCCGGCGTGTTTCTGCTGGTGCGTGATGCGAAACCTTTGAATATCGTATTCAGATTTCTGATGGTGCTATCGGCGGGAATGATGGTGTGGTCGTGGGCGCTGGCAATAGTGTTGGCGGGCGCGTCATTATTTACCCTGCACGCGCAACATTATTGGGACGCGCCGTTGTGGACAACCGTAGTTTTTCCAATTCCAGTGATCACGTGCCTGGGCCTGATGGCCTATCAGAAAGTTGGCTTGGGAAGGTCGTCACATTCGCTCCGCTGAGGTACGCACCAGTCAATGAGTTGATAAACGCCTGATTTCGTCAACTGAGAATTGTTTACGCTGTGACTACCCTGCTATTCTGTGCCGCACATGAAATACAAAGTATTCTTTCATCATGGCAACTGACGGTGAACGAGAGCAAGACGCGGGTCTGTTATCTGCCGGAAGAGAAGTTTGAGTTTCTGGGCTACACGTTCGGGCGGTGTTACTCGATGAGGAGGGGCCGAGTCTATCTGGGCACGGTACCCTCGAAGAAACGAGTGCAGCGCATCTGTCGAGCGATCAGCGACGAAACCGGACGAGACACAGTCTGGCAGGATTCGAAGACGATCGTGGAAAGGCTCAATCGGATGATGTTCGGCTGGGCCAACTACTTTTGTCTGGGGCCAGTCAGCAAAGCCTACAGTGCGGTCGATCTCCATGCCCGCAGGAGGCTGCGTCGGTGGTTATGCGACAAACACCATGAAGCGCGGCCGGGATACAAGCGGTTCCCGGAGGCGTCTCTTCACTCTGTGTATGGCTTGGTCCAGTTACCACACCGGACCGCGAGCCTTCCGTGGGCGAAAGCGTGAGTCTTTTCCGAGAGCCGGATGCGGGAAATCTGCCTGTCCGGTTCGATGAGCGGTTGCAGCGATGCTAGTTGGCGTT
>QHZW01000025.1 GCA_003224815.1 Acidobacteriota bacterium
CCACCAGTGCGCAGCAGCCACCTCCTCTGCGGCTCAACGTGCCTTACAACTGTCCCGGGAACATGATCGTCGTGGTGAAGCACTGCGAAGAAAGAGGCGGAGCCGAAGTCTGTTCCCTCGTCAAAGGCGCACCGAACGGGCCGATGGGCGATGAGATTTCTATGCCCAAGGCGCAGGCAGTGGCTCTTGGTTTGATATGTACGCAAGGCGGTGCGGCTCAGGGTGGGACCACATCGGCGGCCCCTTCCGACTATACCAACGATCTGCCCTCAGTCGAGCGCGTGAAGGCCGAGATCAAGGGCTCGGATCCGACGGACGCGCTAGCGCGCCAAGTCGCGGTCTTCACCTATCTGGTGTCGTATATCGACCGCATCAAGTACAACCGCACTGTGGACGGCCCTTTCACGCCTGGCGAGCAGAAAATGATGGGCGCCTATAGATTAGCCGCCTACCAGATGTCGCAGGATTATGCGAAGACTCACACTCCGGCCGAAGCGGCGGCCTTCGAGCGCCTTCACGGACAGTACGAGATGAACGGTGTTTTCTACAAGGACTGGTCCACACGACTGATCGGCCCGCAATCTGCGGCTGCCTACAAAGGCGCGGAGGCCAGTCTGTCCGCCTCCGGCCAGAAGCACTACGAACAGGAGATGCAGCAATATAAGCAGGACAGTGCAGCGCAGCAGGCAGCTGACAAGCAAATATACGGAACGCAAGGACTTTCGAATGATCCCACTGCCGTGGCCACACGCCGTTGTCTGGAACTTGGCGGCTCCTCAGTCGGCTGCATGGGCAAGGGCTTTAAATCCGGCCTCATGGACCTGATCGGTTTCGGCACCGAAGCCCAGGAAGAATTCACAGGCCCGGGCAAAGCCGGCATGGTCCTCAGCGGGGTCTATAAAAACCCCGCCACTGTGACCACCTTGGGGTTCGGTGAAAGCAGCGTTACTATCGGCGGCTGCGGCAAACTCGTTGACGACTCTCACAACTACAACATCGACAAACGGCCGGGCTCGGTCCGGGTCACGGTCGATAATGAACCTAATCCAATTGTGCTGACGATGCGCCCTGACGGCGGACTCACCGGTCCGGGTCTGATCGATGTTAAAGGCCACATCATCGTCGGCTATCACACCGAAACCTCCACGCTCATGATCAATGGCGTTCGCGCCATGCCCGACCAGTGCAATGGACCCTGCCAGACTTCCACCCGCGTCCCCGACTACGCGCCCGCCATGGGGCGCTGCACCATCGGCTCGCTCGCCATGCCGCCGAGTCCCAAACCCGCTCCCGCCGATGCAAAGCCAGCCAAGGACTCAGGCTTAACGTCGTTGGTCGCCGGGATCGCAGAAATGCTCTCTCCCGGCGGTGGCGCTGCCAACGGCGAGGTGGGTCTGCGCATGACAGGCAAGTACAGCGACGGCAGGTTGCTACTCGATTTCACCGGAAACTCGCTGGTCGTCGATTGCGGCCAGGCGCACGTGCGCGCGCCCTATACCGTCGAAAATTCACCCAACACGTTCCTCATTCACGTGCAGAATTCGGGCGGCCCTTTCACGCTCGCACTGCAGCCAGACAACTCTCTGCGCGGTGCCGGCAGCACCTCCGTCAACGGCCGCCTGGTCACCGGGATGAACGGCGACGATGTAGCATTCGCCCCGCACAGTGAAGCCTGCGAAGTCGGCACGTTTCGTCCCAAGACCGGCGCAACGGCAGCAACCTCCGTCGCCACCGCCACGCCAGCTCCCGCTCCAGTTGCGACAGCGGCAGCGCCTATCTCCGGTTCCCCGGCTGCGGGTGGCGCGAGTATGAAGCTCGCAATCAGTTCATTCTTTCCCGGCGGGGCAAATCCATTAGCTGGGAAAGGGGTCACCCTTATGAGTGAGCGATTCGACACTCTGCTGCACAAAATCGGCGCGCCAATCGCGGCGAAGGACAGCCCCGGGAGGGCCGCCGTAGAATACTCGGCCAATTGCCTTCCGCCTAAGAGCTGCCCAGGCTATGCGGCTGCGATGCACCCGTACTATGTGGGCAAGGGTACCTTCGACAGTATGGGCAAGATCATCCTTACTGTGCCAGTCCCCGCAGGTACTTACTTCGTTTTTTGCTCTGCCGTTGGTCCCGACGGTCCGCTCATCTGGGATGTGCCGACAATGCTGAAAGCTGGCGAAAATTCCATTACGCTGACTGCACAAAACGCCGAACGAATCCACTGAGCGGCGCAGCGTGATACTACCAAATTCGCTACAATTCGTTGATCGGCAATGCTCGCGAAATCTCCCGGCGCTCTGCTGAATTCACACACTTGAAAACATCGAGGAGTTCTCAATGGACTTTGATTTATCCCTGCTTGTTCGGCATTTGCCAGGCGCGATGATGCTGTTTGCGGCATC
Source organism: Acidobacteriota bacterium (assembly GCA_003224815.1). GTDB lineage: Bacteria > Acidobacteriota > Terriglobia > Terriglobales > Acidobacteriaceae > Gp1-AA145. The sequence continues at coordinate 2,394 of QHZW01000025.1, forward strand.
CACCATTACCTCGGCGGCACAGGAACATGATCGCAGCAAGATTGCCGACCAATACAAGTGGGACCTGACAGCGATCTATCCGTCTGACGATGCGTGGCGCGTGGAAAAGGAAAAGCTCGTCTCCAAGTTGCCTGAAATACGAAAGTTCCAGGGCACGCTCGCATCATCGGCGTCGCGACTAGCGGATGCGCTGGAAACTCAAAGCCGATTCGATAAAGAGATCTCCAGACTCTTTGTGTACGCCGGCCTCAAGTCAGACGAGGACACTCGTGTGAGCGCCTACCAGGCGATGGAACAAGAGATGATTCAGCTCGGTTCGACGTTAGGCACGGAAGAGGCCTTCATCGAACCTGAAATTCTAAAGATCGACAAGGCCACGATTGAGCGCTTCGTTGCGCAAGAATCTCGGCTGCACGTCTATCGACATTATCTCGATAACATCGAACGCCATCGCGCGCACACGCTCAGCAACGAGGAAGAAAAGCTGCTGGCCGGTTCAGCGGTGATGGCCAGCGGCCCGTCAAGCGTGTATGGGATCTTTTCCGACGCGGATTTTGCTTATCCTTCGGTCACACTGAGCGACGGCAAGACCGTCAAACTTGACAAGGCAGCCTATTCGCTTCATCGAGCTTCGCAGAACCGTCAAGACAGGCAGAAGGTGATGGAGGCATTTTTCACCGCGCTGAGCAAATATCGCGGCACCTTCGGATCCATGATGAACTCCAGCGTGCAGGGGTCGCTTTTCTACGCCCGGGTCCGCAACTATGACACCTCGTTGCAGGCGTCACTTGATGGACCAAACATTCCGGTCTCGGTTTATTCGAGGCTGGTGGAGGGAGTCAACCGCAACCTGCCGACGTTCCATCGTTATTTGAAGCTGCGCAAGCGCATGATGCGCCTTTCGGATCTTCATTATTACGATCTGTACGCGCCTCTCGTGTCTTCGGTGGATACGAAATATTCGGTGGAAGATTCTGAGCGCAATATCCTGGCGGCACTCGCGCCTCTTGGAGCCGAATATGCCACGGGAGCGAAGCACGCATTTACTGAGCGCTGGATCGATATGTATCCCACGGAAGGCAAGTCATCGGGAGCGTATTCGAACGGCGCAGCGTATGACGTCCATCCTTATATGCTGCTGAACTACAACGGAAAGTACGACGATATGAGCACGCTGGCGCACGAACTCGGCCACACCATGCACAGCTATTTTTCGAACAAGACGCAGCCATACCCTCTTTCGTCGTATCCGATCTTCGTCGCCGAGGTTGCTTCCACCTTCAACGAAGCGCTTCTGAACGATTACATGCTGAAGCACACCACCGATGATGCGACCCGGCTTTCACTGCTGGGAAACTATCTTGAAGGGATCAAGGGCACGGTTTTCCGTCAAACGCAGTTTGCAGAATTTGAACTGCGCATGCACGAAATGGTGGAGAAAGGACAGCCGCTCACTGGAGATGCTCTTTCAAAGCTCTACAGCGACATTGTGAAAAAGTATTACGGCAACGACCAAGGCATCTGCATTGTGGATGACTACGTTGCGAATGAGTGGGCGTTCATCCCACACTTCTACAGCAACTACTATGTCTTCCAGTACGCGACTTCATTTACCGCTTCGTCGGCATTGTCAGAAAAAGTTCTGACGGGAGAGGCGGGAGCGACAGAGCGCTATCTGAAATTCATCTCGTCAGGGCAGTCGAAGTATCCCATAGAATTACTGAAGGATGCCGGCGTTGATATGACAACCGACGAGCCTCTCGAGTTGACTGTGAAAAGAATGAACCGCGTAATGGACGAGATGGAGACGCTGCTGGATAGCGACACAGCCATCCAGCCCCCTGACAAAGATCAATGAGCTCAGATGGCCTAGGCGTGCACGCTTAGCGCTTCGGCAAGAATTCCGGTCGAAATTATGCGACCTCGACCGGGATTCTCACCTGTTCTTCGAATGCTTCAGCAGTGTGTGTCCTCGCGACAAGCACGTAAATTGACGGAACAACGAAAAGCGTGAACGCTGTTCCGATAATCATTCCGCTCACCAGCATGATGCCGATACTGTTTCGCGCACCGGCGCCGGGTCCTGACGCGAACACCAGCGGAAGGTGCCCGAAGACTGTGGCTGCCGTCGTCATCAGAATTGGACGGAGTCGGGTTCCGGCGGCTTCGATCACAGCAGCGACTTTGCTCTTGCCGGTCTCCTGCATGTGGTTGGCGAATTGCACTATCAGAATTCCATTCTTTGCAATCAGACCAACTAGCGTAATCAGACCCACCTGGCTGTAGATGTTCAGCGTGGTGAATCCGAGGAACGAGAACATCAACGCACCCGCAAGCGCCAGCGGAACCGATCCCGCGAGAATAATGAAAGGATCCCGGAAGCTCTCAAACTGTGCCGCGAGTACTAGGTAAATCAGAACTCCCGACAGCATGAATGTCGGAAGAAACTTGCTTCCTTCAACACGAAGCTGGCGCGACTCGCCGGCATAGTCGACCGTGTAGCCCTGCGGCAGAATTTCCTTAGCCGTTTGCTCCAGGAATGTGAGCGCCTTATCGAGCGGTACCGGAGGCGGAATCACGCCCTGAATTCGAACCGCATTCAGCTGCTGGAATTTGTTCAGCGAGCGCGGTTGGGTCGTGGTATTTAGGCTCGCGAAAGTCGAAAGCGGAACCAGTTTGTCGTTCGAGCCTTTCACGTAGATCTTTGTGAGCTGGTCCGGCGTAAGCCGTTCTGCGCGCTTGATCTGCGGAATAACCTTATAGCTGCGTCCCTGGATGCTGAAGCGGTTTACATAATTTCCACCAAGCATCGTGGAGAGGTCCTGACCGGCTTGGCTCAGGTCCACCCCCTGCGAGCGCAATTTGTCGCGGTCGAAGACGACCTCCGTTTGTGGCTGGTCGAACTTCATGTCCGTGTCGGCAAAAATGAACATACCGCTGGCCATAGCCTTCTGCACAATCTGATTGGCGAGTTCGGTGAGCTGCTCGGGTTCAGCCGACCCGGCAATGACGAAATCCACCGGGAAGTTTCCGCCGCCCGGCAACGCCGGTGGAGTAAGCGGAATTACACGAACCCCGGCGATCTTCGACAATGGCCCAGTCGATTCGACCAGCAATTGCTGTGCAGTCTTCTTCCTCTGACTCCACGGCTTGGTTACCATTCCGCCGAAGCCACCTGTGGGTTGCGTGATCTGGAAGATGCTCTCACTCTCTGGGAACGAGTGGTACACGTCATACACCTGCTGCGCGAAAAGGTTCGTCTGATCGATCGTCGCGTTGGCCGACGATTGAATCACCCCGAACACCACGCCCTGATCTTCCGCCGGCGCGAGTTCGCGCTGCGAAAACATGTAGAAGGGAACGATTAACAAAACTACAAGCGCCCACAGGGTCAGCACTACCGGCCGATATTTCAACGTGCCAGAAAGCGTGCTCGTATAGAAATCACGCACTCTGTCAAATGTTCGATTAATCAATCCAGAAAATCCACGGTCCGACGCGCCGGCGCGTAGCAACTTTGATCCCATCATTGGAGATAGGGTTAACGCTACTATGCCGGAAACGATTACGGCACCAGCGAGCGTGAACGCGAATTCACGGAATAATGCGCCGGTCAATCCACCCTGAATCGCAACTGGCGTGTACACCGCCGCTAGAGTGATCGTCATAGCGATAATCGGGCCGACCAGTTCCCGAGCGGCGTCCATCGCAGCACGGAAGGGACTCTTACCGAGATGTAAGTGCCGCTCAACGTTCTCCACCATGACGATGGCGTCGTCAACGACGAGTCCTACCGAGAGCACGATGGCAAGTAGCGTCAGCAGGTTGATGGTGAAGCCGGCCGCCATCATGATGAATACCGCGCCAATCAGCGAAATTGGAATGGCGACGATCGGAATCAAGACCGAACGGAAAGAACCCAGGAATAAGAAGATGACGAACACAACAATCAGGAGGGTTTCCGTCAACGTATGGAGCACTTCGTTAATCGCGTCCTGAATGTACGCCGTTGAATCATACGGAATGCCCAGCTTCATTCCTGTCGGCAACTGTTCGCGAATGCCGGGAAGTGTATTGCGAACCTGCTTAATTACGTCAAGAGAGTTCGCGGTAGGCAACACCCATATGCCCATGAACGTTGCCGTCTCGCCGTTAAACTTTACGTCGGAATCGTAGTTTTCCGCGCCGAGCACAACATCGGCGATCTCGCCCAGCCGCACGACCACGCCGTTCTGCTGCTTCACCACCATCTGCTTGAATTCGTCAGAAGTCCGCAGATCGGTGTTGGCAACAAGATTTACCGAAACCATGGAGCCTTTTGTGCTTCCCAGTGCCGATAGGTAATTGTTCTTGGAAAGCGCGTCATGCACATCCGACGGAGAAACACCGCGCGCTGCCATCTGATCAGGCTTCAGCCAGATGCGCATGGCAAAAGTCCGGTTACCGAGAATGTCGGCTCGCTGTACACCGCTTACTGCGCTCAGCTTGGGCTGCACAACCCGAGTCAGGTAATCGGTAATCTGGTTCTGATCCAAGTCTGCGGAAGAGAAGCCGATGTACATCGCCGCAAACTGATTATCCGCAGTTTGCAGTTCAATGATCGGAGCCTCAGCTTCTGGTGGCAGGTCATTACGCACCTGCGCCACCTTCGCTTGAACTTGGGTTAGCGCGGCGTTGGTGTCGTAGTTGAGCTTGAGGTGAACGGTTATTGTGCTCAAGCCCTGCGCGCTGCTTGACTCCATGTAGTCAATGCCGTCAGCGCTGGCGATCACGCGCTCCAGCGGAGTCGTGATGAACCCGCGCACCAAGTCGGCGTTCGCGCCCACGTATACCGTGGACACCTGTACTTCGGCAATATCGCTGCGCGGATACTGGCGTACGCTCAACGAGCGAATTGCCTGCAATCCGGCGATCAGGATGACGAGATTGACGACGATCGCGAGGACCGGCCGCTTTACAAAAAGGTCTGTGATCTTCATTAACTGTCCTCAGGCTTGGGCTTCGGGTTGTTAGATGGTTGAACCTTATTATTGACTTGCACGGCAGCCCCATTGCGAAGCTTGAACACTCCTGAGGTCACGATCTCTTCCCCTGGATTCAGCCCGGAAATCACGGCGACCTGGTCGCCTTGCGATCCCTCTACTTTGACCACCTGCTGACGTACCTTGCGGTTCCCCTTTGCATCCTTTTCGTCGGTGACCACAAAGACCGAATCACCGTAAGGCGCATAATTGATCGCCGAAGCCGGCACAGCAATGATCTCGCGGCTGATGCCGATTCCCACCTGTACCTGCACGAACATTCCAGGGCGCAGCTTGCCTTGGGGATTTGCCAGTGTAGCCTGCACTTGAATGTTGCGCGTAGCTTCGTTAATTACCGAATCAAGAGCAGTTACCCGGCCCGCGAAGTCGAGTCCCGGCAAATCATCACTGTTGACGTGAAGCATGCGGCCTACCTTTATTTGGGGAGAAGCCTGTTGCGGAACCCCGAAATTTACATAAATAGGATTGATCGATTGCAGCGGCACAATCGCCTGTCCTGCGGCAAGGTACTGGCCCAAGTTGATCTGACGAATACCCAGAATGCCGGAGAAGGGCGCTCTGATTGTTTTTCGCTCGATTGTCGCCTTCATTTCACCGACTTTAGCTTCGGTTGACTTCTGCTGGGCGTCGGCATTGTCAAATTCGGAACGTGGCACAACACCTTCATTCACCAACTGTTGCTCGCGGGCATAGTTGATCTTCGCCAGGTCGCGATCGGATTCTGTGGCCGCAAGTTGCGCCCGCTCTTCTCGCGTATCCAGTTCGACCAGGATGTCGCCAGCGTGAACCGGCGTGCCGGATTCGAAATTGATTTTGCTAACCACTCCGGGCAGGTCCGCGCTGACAGTTACGCCCTGAATTGCTTGCGCCGTTCCTATGACTCCCAGATTTGACGGCCAAGTTGCGCGTCGGGCGACGACGGTAGTCACGGCCGACGGCGGCGGGGCGAAGCTTGCCCCTTGAGCCATCGCGGCTTGAAATTGGCGATATTTCACAAATCCTAGGCCCGCTACCAGGGCCAGTACCACTACCAACATCAAAATCATTCGCTTTAGCATGAGCGCCTTTGAACTCCTAACCTTATCTTTGACGAAACTGGGGGTAAAAATGTCTCGACAAGCGCCTCTCAGGTGAGGCGCTTAGAACAGCTACAAAATTGGATGTGAAAGCTGCTGGATTGGTTCAAAAAATTGATGCCGTCCAGACAACCAAATCAACCGGGAAGACCAAGCCATCCTGGCTCAGGGGTGACATTTAACTGCCAAAAAGAAGGACTCAAAACGTCGGTCGAATCCCCAACGTCCGATGTTACTGATCGACCGCCGCTGTGACCGACCGCCAATTCATAACGTAAGATAATTACGACGCTCAGAGCCGGTATTTGCCTGCAAAAGCACAGTCATTTTCCTGGCGTGCAGAGGCGCGACCCGGTTATCGCCATCGCCGGTCATAAACACGATGACCAGGAACTTAACTCTTTGCCTAACATGCTGATACGGAGAATATGCATGCAGCCACTTGAATTGCTATCAGTCGCCGGCCGAGCCGTATTCTGGATACCCAGAATTTGCCTTTCATCGAGTGGTCATAACGTCAATTTCTTCATCTCCGCCAGCCGGCTTCGTCGTGCGTGCCGTCCCGACAACTGATCGAGCATTGAATGCGTGTACGTGTTCTGCAGCGTAATCCCGATCGAGTCTCAGGGCTGTTCTGATCTTCCAAGTCAACGATTTCTGATCTTCCAAGTCAACGATACGGATCGGCCACGGTGACGCTGTGTATCGCGTCCTGCAAATCGCCGCAGCAAGTCGAGGGCGCGGCGGCTTTCACCGCTCGGCGTGAGCTGCGAAAGCTATTGTCGTACGCAACGCGATGAGTATCGGAAAGTCAAGTTTCATAGGAGGTGTTCCGAAAGTCCCGTTTTAACGTTCACCACTGAACCGCTCCCAATGCCTTTGAACAGCATGATCAGTGCGCTCAATGTTCGCCAAGACGCGAAGAAAGCCTTGGCAGAGCGCAATCTCAATTTCGAAGCGACGCTACATCTAAAGTTGCAACCAAAATGCACCTTTTGCGGGATTGACCGCACTTCAGTAAAGACTTACCTTTCATCCTCGCGTTGTGCGTGAGCTCGCAAGACCAGCCACCCACGAAAATTAACAATGTTTGCAATCGTTGGTCAGTCGCCACTCTGACCAGGAAGTCGCCACTATGCGTCTAAAGCCCTCCCCCCGCTGCGA
>QHZW01000380.1 GCA_003224815.1 Acidobacteriota bacterium
TACAACGTTTTGCAACTTGTTTGCGCCCTTTCACGGCGGTAACACGGGTTCAAATCCCGTCGGGGACGCCAAATCTTTTCAAGAGCTTATGTACGGCGCTCCTTTTTTATAAGCACAAAAAAATTTTATAGGCACAAAAAAGGCACAATTCACGCCTTAACTCCATGCCCAATTCGTTTGGTCACCAATGTTTTCGCGTAGAGAACGATTGTTGATATAAGCACAAAGAAGGAACAGCAGCAAGCACAGAGCGCGTCTCATCCAGCAGTCGCACTGGACGCATGCAGAAGACGAATAACATTGCTTTGGGCTTTCGCTTTTGAATCGTGACCACTTGGGTGTAGGTATCCAATGTGACTCGGCTGGAAGCGTGACGAAGGAGTTTTTGCGTCACTTTGATATCCGTTCTGTTTGCTCGCAGCAATGAAGAGTAGGTGTGCCGAAATATGTGCCATCCGATGTGCTTCGTGTTGCCGATCTTAACCACTGCTGGACGAATGATGGTTCGCATGAGCGACTGTCCCCAATAAGGGTTTTCCCACGCGCAGCTCGGCTGGCGAACACCCAGTCATCGGCGGCCCGATAACTGGTGTGCTGGCGCCACGTATGCAGTGCCTCGGCCAGACACGGGTCAAGTGGAACGGGCTTCTGTAACGCCTCGGTTTTACAAGGGCCAACTACTTGGAACACGATGGCACGCTGATCTCATCTTTCTGAAAGTCGATATCGTGCCACTTGAGACCGAAGAGTTCACTCATGCATAAGCCAGTCCCGAAGGCCAGCAAGACAAGAGTGCGCTCACGAACCCCAAGAACAGAAATAAGCCGCTGAACTTCGTTAGCACTGAGGATCACCGGAATTGCTTTCCGTTTTGCGCTCTGCCGGACGAGCCGGATTGGATTTCTGTCGCAGACTTCGTATCGGATTCCGTGGTTGAAAACCACGCTCATAAGATTTCTGATCTTCGCACAGCTCGACTTTGCCAGTGCCAGGCGGAGATTTCCTTCTCGAAAGTACATTCGTTGTACGTGTCAAGCTGGCAACGGTGTGGCAAATCACACACGAACGCAGTGTCGCCAGTTGCTCCCAAACCATTCTGGCAATTGATGCTGGAGCTTTGGAGTGCACCTTGCTTTTTATTCCCAGTGGTGACTTGCGGGTTTATAGTTCACCTTCCCAGAAAATCGATGGTGCGAAAACCAAAACCGTTAGCGGTCCAGCTGAGCGTGGTGGGACTGCTCGTGCTTGCCGCATTAGTGGGCCTCTCGTTCTGGCATGCGTCGACTGTACTGAGGTCAGCGAAGAAAGGGCTCCAAGCCGAACGTGAAGTTCGTTTTGTGGCTCGTCCCCTCGCGCCGACGGTCAACAGCGGCTTCGAGCCGGTCAGTTCTCCGGCCGTATTCAGCCAGGCTGCACGATTTGAGAACAACCTTTATATAGTCGGGCCCTCCGGGCTTCAGGTGTACGAGCCCTCAGGCCAGTTTGTGCGGTCGTACGAGGCTGGCCGTGAGCTTCCGGGCTCGGCTCTGGTGGCAATCACTTCGGCGGTGTTGGCCGATTCGAAACAGCCGGAACTGGTGATCGCGACCTCTGCCGACGGAGTCATCGCGTTTGATGGCCGCTCGTTCCGCCAGATTTACCCTCAGGCCGCCGACGCTCGCGCAATCACGGCGATCCTCGCGACTCCAGCCGGCCACCTCTTAATTGGAACCAAAAGGCGTGGCGTTCTGGTTTACGACGGCAGGCAAATTGCCCTGCTTCACTCGACCCTGAGCGACTGCTACGTCACTGCTCTGGCGGGCAATGAGTCGGATCTCTGGGTCGGGACTCTGGATCGCGGCGTTCTGCATTTCACTGGTGGCCAAACTGAGTCGTTCAAGGAAGAGCAGGGGCTTCCCGACAGCCAGGTAACTTCTCTTGCCACGCTCCGCGAGACAACATATGTGGGGACGCCACTCGGCGTCGCTGTTTTCAGCAAGGGACAGTTTGCCCGCGTCCTGGCGCCCGGAGTGCTGGCGACTGCCTTGCTCGGTACCGCGAACCAACTTTACGTCGGTTCCGAAGATCAGGGAGTGATTTCGATCCCGCTGGACAAGCGGCCAACGGGTGTGGCCGCCAACGCTGGTGCGGAACTCCCGGAAGTGCAGCAGATTTTTGCCTTGGAGGATTCGATCTTCGCCGTAACTCGCGGCGGTCTTTATCGCCTGAAGCCGCATGCATTCGGATGGCAACACGTGCTCCAGCCGAGCGCGGCAATGTTGACCGACCGCAATGTTTCTGCGCTTGCCGCGGCCGGCGCCGGCCATCTCTGGATCGGGTACTTTGATCGCGGTCTCGACGTCATCGCGGCAGACGCAAGTCATGCGACGCATATGGAAGATGAGCACCTGTTCTGTATTAATCGAATCTTCCCGAATACGAGGACCGGTGGTGTCGACGTGGCCACCGCCAATGGCTTGATCCGATTCGACCAATCCGGCGAGCAGCAACAGATTTTGACCCGCGCCGACGGACTCATTGCTGAGAACGTCGCCGATGTCGTGGCTTACGGCGATGGCATTGCGTTGGCAACACCTGCCGGTCTTACCTTCCTTGACTCGACCGGCGTGCGCAGCATGTATGCGTTTCAAGGATTGGTCAATAACCACGTGTATGCGCTGGCAGCAGCCGGCGATCAACTGATAGCGGGCACCCTCGGCGGAATCTCGATCCTAGACAAGGGGAACGTGACTGCAAACTACACGACCGCGAATTCCAAACTGAAGCACAACTGGATTACCGCAGTTGCCCCGGTCGGATCCGAATGGATGATCGGCACTTATGGCGCCGGCGTCCTTGGGCTCGACCGCTCCGGACACTTCGACACGTTCGACGTCGGCTCCGGGAGTTTTGAGGTGAACCCAAACGCAATGCTGGTGACGCCCGGTTTTGTTTTGGCCGGCAGTTTAGGCAAGGGTCTTTATTTGTACGACCGAACTTCGGGCCGCTGGTCTGTGATTGAGCAAGGGCTGCCATCCTTGAACGTGACGGCGCTCGCTTCCGCCAACGGCTACATCTACATCGGAACTGACAACGGACTGGTCCGCATACCTGAGCGAATGTTGCACTCATGAAAAACGCGATTCTCGGTTTCGTTCTTGCGCTGGCGGTCAGGCCGCTGTTGTTTGCCGACGCCGGTATCCTGCTCCCGCGCGACAAGCAGCAGCCCGACGCGAGCG
>QHZW01000385.1 GCA_003224815.1 Acidobacteriota bacterium
CCCCAAGATTGACGGGATTGAAATCCAACGCGAGCTCGAGGAACTTCTTGAGCTTGGGGATGCTGCCCTCATCATTCTTGCCGCTGCTGGGCGAGGCGAAGATGATGAAATCGTCCGAGAAGCTTTCCGCGTCGCCGAACCGATGGAGAGTGTTGGTCATTGAAAGTGTACTGGCTATTTTCCTTTATAGCTGATGCGCCAAATCGAACCCGACCCGTCGTCACTGACAAGCAATGAGCCGTCGCTGGCCGTTGCTACGCCGACAGGACGGCCCCAAACGCTGTTTTGGTCAACCACAAAACCAGTTAAAAAGTCTTCATATTCGCCAGTGGCGTGGCCGGTCTGATGCAGCGGCACGCGGACGACTTCATAGCCCGCGCGAGGCGAGCGGTTCCATGAACCGTGCTCCGCGGCAAAGATGTCGCCCTGATACTCAGCGGGAAATTGTTTGTCCTCGTAGAACGTCATCTGCAGCGAAGCGTTGTGCGGCTGCAGAATCACGTCCGGCGTGATGACTTTGTCTTTCAACTCGGGATGCTTGCCTTCCATGCGTGGGTCGGGGTGGCCGCCCATGTACCACCAGGGCCAGCCATAGAATCCGCCTTCCTGCACGTGCGTGATGTAGTCGGGAACCAGATCGTCTCCCAAGCCGTCGCGTTCGTTTGTTGAGCACCAGAGCTCTCCAGTGGTGGGATTGAACGCGATCCCAACCGGGTTACGAATACCGGAGGCGAATACGCGCAGGCCGGAGCCGTCTGGGTTGAGCTCCAGAATGTCAGCGCGATTGGTCTCCGCAGGCGTGTCGTCAACATTCTGCTCGGAGCCAACCGAGACGTACATTTTTTTACCGTCGGGCGAAAACTGGACGTCGCGCGAGCGGTGATGGCCGCCGCTGGGGAGATCGAGCAAGTGCTCCGGTGAACCCCTTCTTGTGAGGTCGCCATTGTGATACGGGAAGCGGACGACGGAATCCATGTTGGCGACGTAAATCCATTGTGGATTGTCTCCCGGAGGATAGAAGGCGATGCCGAATGGAATATTCAGGCCGCTGGCGAAGAGCTGAATCTGTTCCGGCTTGCCATCTTTGGTGATTCCGCGAAGAATCTTGATGTTTCCGGCGCTGGTCTCGGCGAGAAAGATGTCGCCGTTGGGAGCGCGGCGCATAAGACGAGGATTGGTCAGGCCGCTTGCGAATAGATCCACTTTGAATTCCGGCGGAGCGACGGGCCAGGCATTCTCGGGACGCGCAACGATCTTGGGTGGGGCGGTAGCCGAGCCACTTGCGAATGGCGCGGGCAGATCCCGAACCGTGATGTGATGGTCTGTACCCGGCTTTTCAGAGCGATAGTCGGTGAATGGCGGTTTGGGTGGCGGTGCACTCGACGCAGTTGTCGAGGCTACTGATGCCGCTGCTCCCGACTTAGTAGAAGACCCCTGAGATACACCGAGAGACTTGACGTAAGCGACTACCTTCCAACGCTCCTGTTTTGGAAGGGCTGCCCACGATGGCATACCGTTTGCGGCGTCGCCGCGAGTGATATACCAGAAGACTTCGCCATCCGACGCTTGCTGGGCGGGACCACTTGCCAATGGCGGAGTTTCTCCAACACCCTCTCCGGCGGACCCGTGGCACTTGATGCAAGTGTTCCCGTAAACCTGTTTGCCGGCGGGAATTGCCTGCGGCTTTCCCGAGTAGGGATTCTTTACGGCCTTAGCCGACGCGGGCGCGTTATGGAAAGAGGTGCTCTGGGCCGCCAAAGAAGGAAGCAATAATAAAGGAGATAGAAAGGGTAAAAAGGCGATCTTCATCGAATTAACCGGAGACACGCGCTGGAGCTAAGCCGCGTACAGTTATATCATATGACAATTAGATTCGAAAATGACTTTTCTATTCCTGCTCACTTCCCTGCCGGAACGAATTTGATGCAAACGGGCGTATCCACTTGGATTTTGTTGTCGGTTTTTGTCAGGCGACCGGTGCTGTACTCGATCTTGAAGAGGTCGATGTAATTCGAGAGCTGGTTGGCCGAGAGCAGATAGTTCCCTGTCGGATCGAGGGCAAAATTGCGCGGCATGGTTCCGCCGGAGAGAACTTCCTCGACGCGAGAGAGGGTCCCATTCTTCTGATCGATGGCAAAGACGCCAATGGTGTCGGGACCGCGGACGGTCTCGCCCTGGGTGCGGCGGTTCGATTCATAGAGGAATCTTCCGCTGGGATGGATTTCAATCTCCGCGCTGTGGTTGCCGCCGAAGAAATTGTGAGGGACAGTATGGACACGCTGGACGGTGGTAAGCGTTCCCTTGGTAGGGTCCCAGGAGAAGACATCCACGATGCCACTCATTTCACTGAGCTGATACCCGAACTTGCCGGAGGGGTCGAAGGTGAAGTGGCGAGGGCCGCCACCAGGGTAAACCGCAGTGGAGGGAGGTCCGGGCGGCGAGAGCATGCCGCTTTTTTTATCGAAATGAAAGATGAGAACCTGATCGATTCCGAGATCGGAGACGATGACATAGCGATTGTCAGGTGAGACGCCGATCCAGTGTGGATGAGGTTCCGTCTGAATCGAGGGATCGACGCTGTGGCCGACGTCCTGAATGAATGAGGCAAGTTCGCCGAGCGAGCCGTCGTCCTTCACGTGAATCACGGAAACGCTGCCGCTGCCAAAATTGGCAAGCATCACATAACGCCCGGTCTTATCGACGGAGATGTAGCAGGTGCTGGTGCCGCTGGCGGGAACGGAGTTGAGAAAGCGGAGCTTTCCGGTCACGGCGTCGATTGCGTACGCGCTCACGTTAGAAGAGTGATCGACGGGAGGACCGATCGAGAGAGGATCTTCGCTGATGGCGTACAGATACTTGTCATCGGGCGAGATGGTGAGGAACGATGGATTCACCACTTCGGCCGCGAGTTGCGGCTCGCTCAACTGACCGGTGGATGCGTTGAAACGGCTAACATAGACCCCCTTGCTTTTGCTCTCGCCAACGCCCCAGGTCTTGCTGTGATGAACATATTTGAATCCAGTATAAGTGCCGAAAAAGACGAAGTAGTCGTTGCTCTGCGCCGCGGCGTGCAGAGTTAAAACGAGCATCACTAGTAGAGCAATCATGCAACTCTTAAACGGAACGGATCTGGTCAAGATTTGATCTCCTTGCGAGAAAGATTTACCTCGCCGCCTCCGGCTTACTTCCCTGCCGGAAAAAATACGATGCAAACCGGAACGTCGATCTTCAAATCAGTTTTGGTCGGTGAAAGGCGTCCGGTA
>QHZW01000386.1:0-2509 GCA_003224815.1 Acidobacteriota bacterium
CGGCGTTGCGGGTTGAGAGTTGGCCTGGCCAAACACAGAGCCCGCAAATAGCAGGCATACCAGGGTAGTTCGAATGATTGTCAAGGATTCCTCCGGGCGAGTCGGTAAAGAAAATCGTAGCACAGTGACTGTGCTGTGATCTTACAGCTCAATCGGTAGGGCGTGGCGAATCGAAATTACGATCCGAGATCGAGTCCAAAGCTGGGGTGGCTGTAAGTTCCGCCAATGTGGACGGGTACGACCGTCTTGTGCGGCTTCTTTTTGAAGAATGGCTCGATTGCCTTGGCGAAGACAGCCTTGATCCCATGAGTGGTTTTCGTGAGCGAGGCTGCCGTCTTTAGATTTCCGTGCAGATTTACCTTGTGATCGGTCAAATCGAAGTTACCGCGTAACAGCGCTGCCGCATCCCGGTCGTGGACCGACAGGCTAGAAAAGTGGGCTACTCTGCCACGCAATGTCACGCTGCCCTGAAAATCTGCAAGAGTCTGGTTGTCGTCTTGTTCGGGAGGAGACGAGACGCGGCTGACGCGAATTTCAGTCTGCGGATTCGTAAACTTGGCATTTTGGATTTTGAAAGTGCTATCCAGTTGAATCTTCTTCAAAAAAGGTTCGTGTCCGGATGGCAACGTGACGTGCATCTGGAACGCAACGTCGCCGGCGAGGGGCGAACTCGGGGTATGAATGAATGGATAAAACGTGTCCTCGATGCGCCCCCAATTGCAGTCTAGATCGATAATCGCAGATCGATGGCCATCTTGCCGCCTCGCGATGCTTCCGTGCGCGTCAATCAAGTCCTTGCCGAAATGTGCGGTGACTGAACGCAGCGTCACATCTCCCTTGGTCGCATCGACAAGCGCACTGAATCGCGTGTCGAGTGGAATGCCATGCCGCGTTTTCGCGACGACGAATTCCGGACTATGGGTTGAGCCTTCCACACCCAATTCCTTCAGAGTGCCATTGAAGGTTCCGGTAGAAGAAACCGTGCCGCCGATTGAGTGGAATACCCCGAGATCGGCGCGCTCCAGCGAATAACTTCCTGAGACTGGAGTAGCGACGGGTTCATTCGAGTTCCAGGGGCCAAACTGTCCGGAGGCCTTGAGTACACCGTGGGGTTCAGGATTATCGAATTCGGCGGCGAAGGTCGTTGTGCCTTGCCCGTTGAGGTTCTGCAAAGAAAATCTGTGAAAGATGAACCGCAGGGGCGGCTGAGCATTCTTCTCAGAAACCTCGAGCACAGCATCATTGGCAACAAAATTATCTATCGTGGTCTGCTTGCGCACCTGGTTGCGTCCGAACTCGTTCGGAGCGGCAATAACGTGCGTGCCTTCGGCCCGGAAAAGGCCGACGCGATGCCGAAGCAAACCGGCGAGATTGCTGCTGATTGTCAACCGCCGGATGGTGATGAAGGGAGGTGCAGAAGCGTCGCGCTGAAATGAGACGTTTTCGGCTACGCAGCCGGGAGGAAAATATTGCTTATGAAAGCTGCCAAATTGCACTCGCGCCGAAGCTGCAGAAGCCAAGTCCTTGCGAATGGCGGATTCTGTGAATGGCCAATAGTGTCGTGCCAGGAGTGCACCCGTGATCACGACGATGACGAGCACAGCACTCGCGATCACAAGGAGTTTGCTGGTTCTTCGGCCGAAGCCCGCACGTGCGTGTAGTCCGTCCATGGCGCAATGACGCGGCACAGGGCTTACATGCGCGCTCAAGTTTGGATTCTTTAATCACAAGATCGTTGCCCGTAGACGCCTTCGAAGGCCCAGAAAAGCAGGGCTGCTCGAGAGCTTGGGGTGCCAGGTATTTCCGGCGCAAGCAGGCTTCGTGATACAACCCTGCAGATGCCCGAACCAGCTCAGCCGACTCTAGTGCGCGCGATCGGGCGCTGGAGCCTGGCAGCGCTCACCGTTAATTGCATTATCGGTAGCGGTGTTTTCGGATTGCCCTCGGTGATCTCAGGCCTGGTCGGCACCGCCAGTCCGCTCGCGTGGCTATTTGCCGCCGTGGGCACCGCATTGGTAATGGCGTGCTTTGCGGAAGTGGCATCACGCTTTGAGCGCAGTGGCGGAGTTTATCTTTACACCAGAACGGCATTCGGACGCACTTTCGGTATAGCGATCGCATGGACTGGGTGGCTGGCGCGTCTTACTGCCGCTGCAGCTAACGCTAATCTTTTTGTGATTTATCTAGCTGAATTCTGGCCCGCTGCAAAAACTCCGGTGCCAAGACTATTCATATTGACTCTGTTGCTGGCCGTGCTTGCAGCGGTGAATTACATCGGAGTCCGTCAAGGCACGATTCTGAGCAACATCTTCACCGTTGGCAAGCTCCTCACACTAGGATTATTCGTACTTGCCGCGTCGCTGTTCCTCATATTTCACCATCAGCAACTCGTGATCGCGTTACCCTCTGGGCCGGGCAAAAGCTGGCTGCATGCGATCCTGCTGCTGATGTTCGCTTACGGGGGCTACGAAACCGCGCTCATGGTCGGAGGCGAAGCGAAGGACCCACG
>QHZW01000386.1:2557-5820 GCA_003224815.1 Acidobacteriota bacterium
TACGGATACTTAAGCGCAAACATTTTGGGATTCCCCAGGCTTTTGTTCGCGCAGTCTGAACACGGAGATCTTCCGCCTGCGGTTGCCGCCGTGCATTCCAGATTTCGGACGCCGCACATCGCTATCGTTATATTTACCCTCGGACTCTGGATTTTTTCTCTGATGGGAAGTTTTCAGTGGAACCTGACCATCTCCGCGATGGCGCGGCTGTTCTACTACGGATCAGTTTGCGCGGCGCTCCCGGTGCTTCGGCGCAAGCAGCAAGTCCCAGAGGCGCAGTTTCGGCTTCCTGCGGGAAACATTGTGGCGGCCCTGGCTGTCATTACCTCGTTGTTCCTGTTTCCGCGGCTCGATCGAACAAGTACGGCAGTGCTCGTTGTTCTGGTTTTTTGCGTCATCGCGAATAGCTGGTGGGTGGCAAAAAATGCAACCCGCGAAACGAGTTGAACAGCCCCAGACTTTCAACTTAGACACAAGCCGAACCGCTGCTCTGAAAGAAAACTACTGAAGGCACCGCGAGTCTAATATCGGCATCAAAGATTTCATCATGGCTGAGCCAATCAACCTTAATACCGCCAATCCAAAAGAGCTGACCCAACTTCCTGGTATCGCCAAAAACGTTGCCTATAACATTGCTAGCCATCGCAAGCGGCACGGCTACTTCACTCATTGGGAGGAGTTGCTGCAGGTCAAGGAATTCCCTGACAAGGCGCTCGCTCAGATCAAAAAGCGCGCAAGGCTCCTTCCAATCGAAGGAGTGCGTCCCGAGGAGTTCGGGCCACGCCGGATTAGGAAACAGCATCTGGATCGCGCCGCGAAAAAGCCGAAGGGCTACACGAAGGCAATTCGTTCTACGCGCAGTTCTGACCGTCTGAAGCGTAGTGCCTAACGGCCGATCAGTGCCCACCCAATCAGACTCTAAACTATGACCAGGCGCACTCTGAGCCGCTATAATGGCCAAAACAGGCGGATTCGCTCCGTCTTTGACATTTCCTCATGTCCATTATTTGGTTGCGCGTCGCCCTCGGTTTGTATGCGCTCGGACTTGTGTATGTTCTGGTTGCGCTTACCCGCACAAAAGAGCTGCTGAGCCGCCTCGCACTTCATGCCGCGTATCTGGGCACGGTGTTTCATTTTGTGGCAATCGTTGAAGGCGTCCGACGGTCGGGTGAGTTGAGCCTGGCGTCATTGTCTGTCGGCGCCTCAGTGCTGGCATTCCTGATCATGGTAGTGTTTCTGCTGGTGTACATGGTTTACAAGACCACGTCGCCTGGGATTGTTGTTTTCCCGCTTGTATTTTTTCTGACATTCGTTGGTGCCACCCGGCAGGAACCATTTGTGCTTGCCTCGGCAACTGCGCGGCAGGGCTGGCTAATCGCGCATATAGCTCTCATCTTTGCCGGATATGCAGCACTCGTACTGAGCTTCGCGGCCAGCCTCATCTATTTGCTTCAAGAGCGCGCGCTGAAGGCCAAGCGGCCCGGCGGATTGTTCTCACGCCTGCCTGCGCTGCAGGTCATGGACGACATCGGCTTCCGCTCGCTCTTGTTCGGGTTTCCATTCATGACGGCGGGACTGCTCGCGGGTCTTGTGATTGCCCAAGCTAATTTTGGCACGGTGGATTTTCGTGACCCGAAGATTCTCTTCTCACTGTTGACGTGGGCCGTATATCTGATTTTGCTCTGCACGCGCTGGAGCGCCGGATGGCGAGGACGCCGGGCAGCGTTTCTGGCTGCGGGCGTGTTCACAATGGCGGTGGTCGCCTGGGTCGCGAACTATTTCAGCGCGGTACACAAACTGGCAAGGCCATGAACTATCAACTGCTCGGCATGAATCACAAGACGGCGCCCGTCGAAGTGCGCGAACTCCTTGCCATCCCCGAGCGCAAATTGCCGGAAGCTTTACGCCAATTGCTAACCGTGCCCGGCGTCAGTGAAGGTCTGATCCTGAGCACCTGCAATCGAATCGAGATTCTGGCGCAAACGAAGAATGGCAGCACTAACCTACGAGATTTTTTGACCCAATATTTCCGCCTCGAGCCGCAGGCATACGAGCCGCACCTCTATGAATATCGCGCCCACGATGCAGTGCGGCATGTGTTCCGGGTCGCCTCCAGCCTTGATTCGATGGTCGTCGGGGAACCGCAGATTTTGGGACAAGTAAAAGAAGCTTACGCCACTGCGCGGGCAGCCGGTGCTGTGCAATCGCATCTTGATCTGCTGCTTACCCGCGCCTTTGCAGTTGCCAAGCGGGTGCGAACGGAGACAGATGTAGGTTCTTCGTCGGTTTCCATCGCATCAGTTGCGGTTGAATTGGCGAGCAAGATATTCGGCTCACTCGCGGGCAAGCAGGTTTGCCTGGTCGGTGCCGGGAAGATGTCGGAACTCGCGGCGCGGCATTTGCTAGCCAAGGGTGCGGGCCCGATTTTTGTCGCTAATCGCACTTACGATCGCGCGCAGACCTTGGCGGAGAAGTTCGGAGGCAGGGCAGTTCGCTTCGACGATCTATATCGTCAATGCGAGCAGGCAGACATCATAATCACCTCGACCGGATCGCCGGTCGCCATCTTTTGCCGCGAACACGGCGAACTCTTTCTCAGCCGCCGCCGTAACCGCCCGATGTTCTTCATTGATATTGCCGTTCCACGCGACGTCGATCCCGAGATGAACAGGCTCGACGGCATCTTTGTGTATGACATCGACGACCTGCAGGAGGCGGTCTCGTCTCACGTAGCCGGGCGCAAGCAAGAAGCCGAGCGGGCTGAGCAGCTCATTGACTCGGAAGTGGAACGCTTTCAAACGCGGTTGCACAGCCTGCGTCTCACGCCAACAATCGTCTCTTTGCAAGACCAGTTTGAAACCATACGGCAATCCGAACTCGATCGCATTCGCGGCCGATTGGGCAATCTCACACCTGAGCAGGAGCGGGCCATTGAGGCCCTGAGCCGTGGCATCGTCAACAAAATTCTGCACACGCCGATTCGCAGCCTGAAGACTGCGGCTGCTGGACCTGAGATCACAACGCTCATCGAATCATTTCGTAAAATCTTTGACTTAGAGATTAAAGCTGCAGCGGCGCATGAAGGCGCCCTGCCTTCTGAGGATACGAACCATCCGGAGCAGGAGAGCTAGCGCTTGCGGCTTGTCATCGGCTCGCGCGGCTCGCAGCTGGCGCTGTGGCAGGCGAACCATATTGCTGGACGCCTGCACGACCGCGGACACGAAGTCGCGATTGAAATCATTCATACGACCGGCGACAAGATT
>QHZW01000387.1 GCA_003224815.1 Acidobacteriota bacterium
CGCCGGAAGCCCTGTGATGCGCAAGGATAAGTCATCCTGGGTGAACGTCAGCGGTTTTTCCCCAACTAAAAGACGCACAGACTTCACCTTTGTTCTCCACCCACCAAGTGAGATCACAGAGGGCGGCTGATAGAACGTGAGCCACTGCTCCGACGGGGTATCTCCAGGCCAGTTGGTTATATGTGCATACGCCGTGTTCCCACGTTGCGTGAAATTGGCATAAACATGCCAGTCGAAATTATTGCGGTCAGTTCCGTAGATGGCAGCGCCGTTCTGAGAAGTCCACTTTCCGACGGCCTGCAGGATTTCTATCGACTCCTGCGGTATCGAACCGTCCGGCTTGGGACCAATGTTCAGCAGGTAGTTGCCGCCGCCGCGTGCGCAGGTGATCAGATTGTTCACAACTGTCTTCGGAGTTTTCCAGTTGTCGTCAGCCTTGTGGTATCCCCAACTGTCATTGAGCGTCATGCAGGTTTCCCATGCGCGCCCCTTGTCCGCTGCATGGATCTCCTGCTCGGGTGTTGAGAAGTCTCCCGGCAATCCGTTGCGATTATTTACGATGATATCTGGCTGCAACTGAAACACCATGTCGTTCATTTTTTGTGATTCCCATTGTTCGGGTGTGAGCGGCCAATCTACGTCGTACCACAGGATGTCAATTTTTCCGTAGTTGGTCATGAGCTCACGAATCAGCCCGTGGGTGTAGGCGACGAATCGTTGCCGAGCTGCCTCGTCGGTTGCGCACCGCGCTCCATCGGGATGGTGCCAATCCATTAGCGAGTAGTAGAAGCCGACTCGCAGGCCCTCTGCTCGCGCAGCGTCCACAAACTCCCGTACGAGGTCGCGACCAGCGGCCTGCCTGGGTGCGCAGTAGTCAGTGAGTTTTGTGTCGAAGTTGCAGAAACCTTCATGGTGCTTGGTCGTCATCACCATATACTTCTGCCCGGCCTGCTTCGCCAGTCGGGCCCAGTCACGCGCGGCGTTTGGCTTGGGATTGAAATGCTTCGCAAGCAGTTCGTACTGCGGTATAGGTACGCCCTCCACTTCCATCGCCCACTCATGTCGCCCGATTACGCTGTAGAGTCCCCAGTGGATGAACATGCCGAACTTGGCTTCATGCCACCATTGCATCCTGCGTTGGTGCTCCGCGGGCGGTCCGGGTTGCGTCTCAGGTTTGCTCGTGCTTTCCTGCGCACCTGTGAGGGGCGCAGCTGCAGCCAATCCAGCAGTCGCCGCGAGCAGTTTCAGGTAATCGCGTCTCGTTGTTCCCGCATTCATTTCAGCTGCCTCCGATTTGTCTGTTGAGATGAAATTCACGACTCCGCACGAAAAAGGGATTCTACTCCGGCGAGTCAAGCTACCGGCCAACTATGCTCTCCAATCACAGCTGGCGGAATACGAAACTCGTTTGAGTGCAGAGTCCGTAGTTTTGAGTTTGCGAGTGCATGGTACAGTACCAGACTTATGCACCTCGACGTAAACCAAAGCAGCGATCCCGCACGTGGTCTGCTAAAGGAGAACGTTGCCCAGCGCCTGAGGGAGGAGATTCTCGCGGCCAGGATTGCCCCAGGAGAAAAAATTGTTGAAGGGAAATGGGCACGCGAATACGGAGTCGCTCAAATCTCAGTTCGCGAGGCGCTGAACATACTTGCCGCGCAAGGCTTCGTCACTAAAGGGCACGGCCGCAGCGCGCGTGTGCTGAAACTTGAGAGAGCCGACATAATTCACATCTATCAAGTACGCGGAGTACTTGAGGGGTTGGCGGCACGTCTCATCGCGGAGGACAAACTCCCGGTCGATGACCTGGAACTCGCCTTCGACGAAATTCATCATGCCATTGGAACCGGTGATCTGCGCCAGGTCATCGGTAGCGTTCAACGCTTTCACATGCTGATGCTGGAAAAACCGCGTAACTCGGTCCTGCGGGAGCACGGGCGACGGCTCCTGGTACCGCTATACGCATTTACATTGATGAAGGCCCTGGTGAAGAAGCTCGACACCAGCCCATGGGGGAGACAACTTCGGCTGCACCGTCTGATTATTGACGTGCTGCAACAAGGCAATGCTCATCTTGCTGAGGAGACTTTGATTCACGTTACAAATTTATTTCTTCATGCCGCGTTGGAAGTCTGGGCGCAGTAGAGCGTTTCGTTCCACGAAGCTTGAGTCCTATGTCATTCGCAATCTGGATGGGGCTGGCTGCGGTCGTATTTGCGGGGATGCTGCAAGGACTCTTTGCCGTTCCCATGAAGTACGCAACGCGCTGGAACTACGAACACATTTGGCTAACGTACGGGCTCGCTGGAATGATCGTACTTCCTTGGCTATTGACGACCGCGACCGTGCCGCACTTGGCCGAAGTGTATTCCCTCACGTCAACTTCAGTCCTTTTGCGCATCGCAGGCTTTGGTTTGTGCTGGGGAATTGGATCGGCACTGGCAGGCTTAGGTATGAATCACCTCGGGATCGGTCTTGGTATGGCGATCATCCTGGGCTTGAGCGCGTCATTGGGATCACTCATTCCGCTGCTTATCCTTACACCCCAGCAGTTATACACTCATCAAGGTCGAGTGTACTTGGTGGGCACCGTGATCATGCTGGCGGGAATCGGCATATGCGCACGCGCGGGAATGTTGCGCGATGCTGCCAACAAGGGTGGCCTATCGATATCACGTAAGCCATTTCTTGTCGGATTCGTAATTTGCTGTTTGTCCGGGCTGTTCTCCTCGGCCTTGAATTTTTCTTATGCTTTCGGCGGAGCGGCCGTGGATCGTGCGCGTTCTCTGGGTGCGAGTCCTCTGTGGAGCAGTGGCGTTGTGACCGCCTTGGCTGTCTCCGGTGGCTTCATCGCAAACCTGTGCTATTGCGGTTACTTGCTGCGCAAGAAACAGACATTCGGACGATTCACCGGCGATGGTGGAGGTACGGGGTGGATCTGTGGCGCCGTTATGGGTCTCTTCTGGTTCGGAGGCCAATCACTATACGCAGTTGGCATAACCCGGATGGGTGCACTCGGCGTGGTGATTGGTTGGCCATTAC
>QHZW01000388.1 GCA_003224815.1 Acidobacteriota bacterium
TGGCCACCACATTTCAAAGCACTTAGCCAAATTCTCTCGGTGATTCCAGTCCGCTCCCTGTCACGGTTTCCTGTTATTTCCTTGCATTTAGCGCCTTTGTAGGCGATTACTTCAGAATCGCTTCCGGCTTCGGGCTGCCATAGTCCGGCCAACATCGCAATCGGATGGTGAGCCTTTCTTGCCGCCCCGCTCCGCCGGCGTTAGCTGCGGTGTTATCCACTGCCAGATATTGAAGTAGGCGGGATAATCGCGTCCCGTCGTGTCCCGGATCGCAAGCTGAGGAATCTTCACCAGGCCTGACTCGATCGCGTCGATCAGGCTGAAATCGCTAACGATCCACGGGAAGGGCTTGATTGGAGAGGCTAACGCGGCGACGTCAACATAACAGTTTGCCCGTCTTTCGCAACGACATCCCGCTTTCTCGGTTCAATAGAGGCCAGCCGCTGAGCCGACCAGGAGCGAATCGCCTGCTTGGAGAAGAAGATCCAGACCAAGGACGAGGTTTTGGATCTCTAGAACCCTGGATCAACCGTCTTTGGCGATACGCTTTATGCCACCTTTGGTGTAAGCTTTTGGCGCACTGTGGAGCCAATTCATCCAAGGACGGGGGGCGACGTGAAGCGGATTCTTGTGCTTATAGCATTAGTCGTGGCGTTGGTACCGGGCGTATCCCGCGCGCAGGAAGCGCCGGCATTCCAATCGTTCAGTAAGTTCGATTTCGTACCTGGCGAGAAAATCATCGCTATGGAGGACTTCACACAGGACAGCGTCGGGGATTTTCCGGCGAAATGGAACACGAATGCGTCCGGCGAAGTGGTGACGCTGGCCGGCCAGAGCGGACGATGGTTGAAGCTGACCAAGGCAGGTGTTTTCACCCCGGACTTCATCACGGAATTGCCGGAGAACGTCACCGTCGAATTCGATCTGTTAGTACGGCCGGGGTTCACCGCAGGGTTCGCCTTGGAGTTGGCGCTCACGCAAATGGCGAACCGGAAAAACATCGTGGATTGGGTGGATGGCACAAATGTCTTCAACGTGACATCGTTTCCGGGTTCCGGAGGAGGCAACGAGTCGGAGGGCACGTCCTCGGTGACGACGCGTCAGGATGGAATGGACGCTGCACCCAGTAACACGCAGACGCGGCAGCTGGCAGCGACCGGCAAGATCATCCACGTCGCGCTGTGGCGCCAGCAGCAAAGGGCGCGCGTCTATTTCAACGAGGAAAAGGTGTGGGATCTCCCTCGTGCGATGAGTGCGTCCGCCAAGTTCAACGCACTCGTCTTCTCAATAGGCGGCGGGTGCGGAAACTGTGAGTACTTCCTGGGAAGCTTGCGTGTTGCCACTGGCGCACCCGATACTCGCAACAAACTGGTCACTGAAGGCAAGTGGGTGACGCATGGCATCCTGTTCGATAGCGGCAGCGATCGAGTAAAAGGGGAATCGTACGGAACGCTCAAGGAAATTGCGGGCGTCCTCACGGAGAATGCCGCCCTGAAAGTGCAGATCGTCGGTCACACCGATTCGGACGGCGGTGACGCCGTCAATCTGGATCTCTCGAAACGGCGCGCAGCCGCCGTGAAAGCCATCCTGGCAAGCGCGTTCAAGATCGATGCAGGCCGCATGGAAACGGACGGTAAGGGAGTCGCGCAGCCAATCGACTCGAATGCCACTCCTGCCGGAAAGGCAAATAACCGTCGCGTCGAGTTCATCAAGAAGTAGTGAAGGTCGACTTGACGCCTATTGAAGTGGAGCTATAGATCCCACACATTAGAGCTGACCCTGCGCCCGGTGTACGCGCACGCGGCTTCAACGCGCAGGCTGATGATGTTTCGTACTGTCAGAAGTGCCGTCGGAAAAGGAGAAACACCCATGCGAAAACGCGCGTTCATCCTCATGGCTGTGATCGCAGGAATGGCGGGAGCCACAGCCCTATCGGCGCAAATCACCACGCAGTTCCGTGCCGAACGCGCGCGACTCGAAGCGGCATTTAACCTCAAGGGCCAGACCGAGGGCGAGGTCCTTCGCAACCGGATGATCAATCCGTTCGCGAATCCGGGCATCAGGATTCAGAAGGTGCTCCCCGGCAGCGCCCTCACTGTTGCCGTCCGCGGCAATTTCCCGGCAGGAACGGCGATTCTGTCCGAGCGGGACGGCGTCACGCTTTCCGGCGCGTCACTTTCCACGACAACCTATTCTGCCCACGTGACGATCCCGCCGGATGAAGCTCCGGGATTCGTCCGGCTCTGGGCGTTTAACCCGATCGGCATCGAGGGCCCAACTGCGGTTGCGCTCGTCGACACTTTTTATCGTTTCGATCTCAAGAGCCCCAACGGCTACACGGTGAAGATCGTGCCAATCGAGAAGACCTTCACAATGGAAGACAACAAGAGAGCCCACGTTAAATACCAGGCGGAGTTCTACAAGCCAGGCGAGTCGAGGCCGTTCGAAACGGTGACCGGCAACCAGGAGTTCTCCGTGGCCGACACGCCTCTCGAGAGCCACACCCCGTACGCCCGGCTCGAAATCTCGTTCGATCAGTCCACGACGTCGCCGCAAGCGGAGTTGGAAGAAATCAATGAGAAATTGAGCAATCCGAAGACCACCGAAGCCCAACGGAACGCACTGATGGCACGCATGGGAGCGCTCCAAACGAAGATGCTGGAAGAGATGACCAAGGCCCTCAAGACCGATCCGGCGAGCTTAAATAAGACGCAGGATGATTTCGGATGCGGCTT
>QHZW01000389.1 GCA_003224815.1 Acidobacteriota bacterium
GGCGACCAGTAGAATCCGTGGAAACGAATTGCCGCGTAGAACATTTTTGCTGCAGCGTTATAGGCGACCGAAGTAACCGACGCACTAGTAACTGCACCATTTTGATCCGTGACACTTGCGAGCCGCCAAGTCGCGCCCGCGTCGGTTGAATAGTAAATCCCGCGATTGACCGCAACCGGGTTCTCTAGGTTCTCAACAATTCCCTCAGACGCCGATCCGGCTCCAGCCACAGCAAGATTCGGATTTGCCGTGCTGAATGCAATCTGACTAAAGCCCAGTCCGGCGAACGAGCGTGAACCGCTGATGTCCTGAGAGATCAGCGTCCAGCTCTTTCCGCCGTCGATGGATCGTAGAATTCCCAGCCCGTAGTAAGAGTCCGCAGAACTGTTGGTTTCACCGGTTCCCGCGAGCACAACACTCGCGGTCGGTCCGGATTGGCGGATTGGGGCTGCACTGCAATCGCGCCAATTGCCAGGGTTGCCTGATCATCTGTCAGTGGCGTCCAGACTACGGCGTCCGCATTCGGGCTTAACGTTCCGGCATTCACCGATTTCCATACACTGCCGTATGCACCTCCAACAAACACCGTATTCCCCGACGCGTCGTTTGGGTCGATGGCAACCGCGGTCACGCGGCCCGAAACCCAGTTGTAATCTTGGAGTCCGATACCGCTCGCATCGGACGGCAGCGGTGATGGTCCCAGCGATATCCAACCTGCCCCGGACCCGATCCCGGTCGTGAGGCCCGCCGCACGCATCCCCTGTTTTTCCACGATCGCACGCCGGCGGAGGTCGGCGGCGTTGGTCGCGCGAATCGTCCGACCTCGGATCCGCCACTGTCGGTGAGCTGCGGTCCGAGCACGTGCTGCGACTGCCAATTGCCCCGCTTGCTGCGCGGCGGCGACTCCACACAACAGCATCGCAAACAAAACCGTGCCTGACGACATTCTGGTCACGCGATTTTCCGCCCTTGTTCTGTGACCACTCTCTGACGCAATCGCATGATTCGGGCAATAATCGAACCTACGCGTCTGCAGTGCACCGCAGCAATTTCGTGCAGGTCCGCCCCGCGCCTCAACTCCTCTGACAAACGCACGTCTTCTTCGTCAGTCCAGGGCTTGCCGGAATTCGGCGCCATAGAGTTACGCGCGCGGTGCCTTCGGCCCTGACGTTCAAGTGCATCGACCGCGTGCTGCAACGCGCGCACAGCCTGTGGATGTTGGTATAAGCAGTCATCTGGCAATGACTGCCCTGTCGCGGGATGCAAGCCATCCGCCAGCCTGCGTACGATTTCCAGTGCCTCTTGCAGCTCCATTGCTTCTCCGGTGGGCGCAATGGTAGCGGTACTTGGTTCTCAATTCTGTGACGGATGAACATTCCGGCTGTGATTGTGCGCAAACGGTGCCGAAATGGAATTGGCTTGCCTTGGGGTGCTGACCCGTGTCTGGGATGCGACTCCACCGACCAAGTTAAGCCGCCGGTTTACACTGGTTTTATGGATTGGCAGGCGTTCTGGCTCACCATCCGGCTCGCGTTCACGGTGACGCTGCTTCTTTTGCTATTAGGATTTCCGCTCGCTTATTGGATCGCGTTCTCCCGCTGGCGCTGGAAGTTTCTGGTTGAAGCTGTTGTGGCTTTGCCCATCGTTCTGCCTCCCACCGTTCTCGGCTTTTATGTTTTGCTCGCCTTAGGGCAACATGGGGCGATAGGGCGGTGGTGGCAATCGATGACCGGACACTCACTGGCATTCACCTTCACCGGGGTCGTCATTGGATCGGTCCTCTATAGCTTTCCATTTGCGGTGCAACCTTTCGCGACAGCTCTGGCTTCGGTTGATTCGCGGCTACTTGCGGCATCCGATGTTTTGGGTGTTTCCAAATTCCAGACGTTTTGGCGAGTTCTGGTTCCGCTTTCTGTTTCCGGACTCGTAACTGGCGTGGCCCTCAGCTTTGCCCACACCATGGGAGAGTTCGGCGTGGTGCTGATGGTGGGCGGAAATATTCCCGGTGTGACCCGCACGCTTTCCATCAATATCTATGACCAGGTGCAGAACCTAAACTATGCGGCCGCAAATACAACCGCCCTGGTTCTGGTCGCAATTGCCTTCATATTGCTATCGCTGGTGTATTCGCTGAACCGGAAGTTCTGGAGCCTGGGGCCACGTCAGATTTGAAAATAGTATGAGGGAACGAACTAAGAACGAATTCTGCGTTCAAACAAATGTCGCATAGTCTGCGTTCAACTGGTAAGGGATCTTGAATACAACGCTGCCCAATCCGTCTGTCACCGTTCGTTCGGAGCACGGCCAAACTACGCTAGGATCTCTTCACGTTCATATCCGCAAGACGTTCCCGGCTTTTACGCTTGAGACCGACTTCACCTTCTCCCCTGGCATCACCATCCTTTTCGGCGCATCGGGAACTGGCAAGACCACTTTGCTCGACTGCATCGCCGGACTCACCACCCCAGATTCCGGGAGAATCAGTATTGGCGACCGAGTCGTATTCGATTCCGAAGGAAACATCAATATCCCAGCGCGCGAACGCCACGCCGGCTATGTGTTTCAGGACCTCGCGCTATTTCCCCACCTCACCGTCGAGTCGAATGTGGCATATGGAATTTCCGGAATTCACAAGGAAGAACGCGCGCAGCGAGTGGCAACAATTCTCCAGTCTCTCGAAATCGCAGCTCTGGGTAGTCGACGTCCGGCCCAGCTCTCCGGTGGAGAGCGCCAGAGAGTCGCCCTCGCCCGCTCGCTCGTGACCGAGCCTTGCATTCTGCTTCTTGATGAACCGCTCGCGGCATTGGATTTGCCTGTCCGCATGAAAATTGCAGAAGACCTGCGGCGCTCTGTGCAGAATCTCCCCATTCCCGTTCTATATGTCACGCATAGTCGCGATGAAGTTTTCATGCTTGGTGAAAAGCTGCTGGTGCTGGAAAAAGGAAAGGTCATCGCACATGGGACTCCGCACGAAGTCCTCTCGGCACCGCGCGGAGAAACTGTCGCCCAGCTTGCCGGATTTGAAAACATTTTCGACGCGCAGGTCGCGTCCATCCACGAAGACCGCGGCACCATGACTTGCCGTGTAGGTTCACCCCGGTTCGAGTCGGCGCAAGTGGAATTGGAAACCCCTCTTGTGCGCGCCGAAGAAAGCTCGCGGATGCGCGTCGGCATCAGCGCAGGAGATATTCTGCTCGCGACCTCAGCGCCCGTCGGCCTCAGCGCGCGAAATATTCTGCCGGGTCGTGTATTGCGCTTACACCGGGGAAACAGGTTTGGGTAGTCGTGAAAACACACTCGTGCCATTTGCTATCCGTGTAAGCCAGCGCCGATGCGACCGGCGGGTCGGCGGACGCCTCCTCTATTATCTGGATTTCAATCACACTCACCCACTGCCCTTTTCGCCGATCCACGTACGCCAGCTTGCCGCCCAATACCGCTGCTGCTGCCACCGGATCAAGATCAACGTGATAGCCGAAATAGTGAGTCTTCCAGTCCTGCCACCGCCTCCAGCGGTCAAAAAGTGTCGATGGAGCCTGATACTTCGTCGAGAACACCAGGGCGACATCAAAGCGCGAGGTCTCGTCAGCAGCGGCGAACAATTGTTCTGCCGTGAAATCTTCGATTCGCACCACCTGGATCGGACGAGCAACGTATCCGAGATTCGGGCGTGATAACTCGTCGCTCGCAGGCCAGGCCGTCAGCACACGCGCCCGCGGGTGTCGCGACTGGATGAATGCCTCGGCTCCCTGATGCAAGCGAATGTAATCACGGTAAGCGAGATTGTCTTCGGGCGAGAATCCGTAAGGAGGATTCACGAAAAGAGCGCCGATGAATGCGGCAGCTACAACGCATAGAACCGCTTTCCATGCACGGAGCCTCCGCCAGACTGTGGAAACGCAGATCAAAATGATCAGCGGCACAATGGGCAACATGTAGCGCGCGAGCACAGCGCCTCCGATAATCGAGAGCGCGACGATGTACACAATTGCGATCGCGACAAAGGCGAATTGAATTGCGACCGGAATCCGTTGGCGAAGCTTGCTCCCGGCTGTTTTCTCCTGTTTCGCCGCAGGCGATAACTCAGGCAGTGGCTGGTACATCATCGCCAGAATGCACGCCGCTGTGAGCACGTACAAGTTCAGATATCCGACGGTTTGCCAGATTCGAAGCAGAAATGCGAGGACAATGCGGAGCACGTGAAAGTTGCTTTGCACGTTGTAACGAAAAAATTCCGGATTGCCAAAGACGAATCCGGTATGCGAATAGTGGTAGTCATACCAGAGAGCAAGGGGAACAATAGGTAACAAGAGAACCAGCAATTGCCCGAGGGTTTCTTCCCATCCGCAAAGCGCCAGCGAAACCAATATCGCGGTCTCTTTTGCCAAGGCAGCTAATGAAAACCAGATGGCTGTGGCTATACCTCGCCGCCGAACGTACGCTTCCAATCCCCAAAAGCAAAACCCCGCCGCCGCCAAGTCCACCTGAGCCAGCGAACTCTGGGCGAAGAACACTGGATAGATCGCGGTCAGCAATGTACTCGCTGCGGCCACCATCGAACTCGAAACCGCCCGCGCTAATCGAAAGAAACCCAGCAAAGAGACAGCCGCTAAACCCAGCATGGCGCAACGCGTTACCGTCGCGCCCTCGCCAAAGATTCTCCAGCACAGCGCCAGCCATGCCATGACCAGTGGCGGATGTGCATTGGAAGGCGTGGAGTGCGGAATCAATGATCCCGCGAGTAGATCGCGGGCCGCGGGAATGTAATATCCAGCTTCATCCCAGAAATAAGGAAGGCGAAGCAGCGGCGCATGAGAGGCAATCAGTAGGACGGCAAAGACGGCAAACAAGCCCGCCGTTTTCCCCCATCCGAGTTGTGAACTGGTCGTCAGAGTTCAGTGAACAGGGCCGGCAGCAGAAGCGCGCGGATCAAGCTTGATCTCCCCAAACGTGCTCTCGTAATTCGAAACATTCTGCTGCAGGATCGCGAGCAGAGCCTTGGCCTGCTGCGGGCTCAAATAAATGCCCTGAAAATTTCGCACTTCCACTTGATTTTCCGAGTGCTGCTGCATGGTGCCGAACACGAGGAAAAAGTCCCAGACATTCACTCGCACCTGCACGCTGTTGGCGTAAGTCTCTCGATATTCGGCAGTATTGACGACGTTGAAATTTGGCTGCGTGGGATTCATCATGGCGCACATAGTGTAACTGAGGCCGTGCCCGGCCCCACGTATTTGTTGTGTGATTTAGAATCAGATCAGGCCGGGATGGCGGAATTGGCAGACGCGCTGGACTTAGGATCCAGTGCCGAAAGGCGTGCAGGTTCAAGTCCTGTTCCCGGCACCAGCCTTAAACCCCCACTGAACTGAACCGCTTGCTGTGTGGCGATAGGGCCAGTTTCTACGTGGGTTGTTTTCCTCTGCCGCTGGCTATGCCCGAGCCTAGGCCCTTCTTTTGCACTCTAGTTTCCGATCGCCAGCATCAGAATTTCTGAGCGATTTACTTCCACTGGAACTCCATCCAGCAATACTCTCCGATTGAAAGCCCCCTATAATTCGACGAGTTCAGTGATGCCTTGGGCTCAGAGCAATTCTAGCGGCGTACCCTATCCACAAGCTTTGTTATGCGTACTGCTGATTGGTTCTGGCTTGGTTTTTGCTCTTCGCGGCCCGGTGAGAGCAATTCGCGATACAAGCATCAATGACTTGGTTTCTCCTTACGCACAAGCAGTCGCTTGGGTTCACGGAGTAGACCCCTATAGCGCGGATTCGCTTTTGACGTTTTGGCCAAAGCAGGGCATCAGCTATCATCCTGACCCGCACCAAATCAAAGATCGTTCATTGCTTCTAAAGCATGGGATCCCCAGGGCATACCCGCTGACTTGTTTTGTCATTCTTGCTCCTTTTACAGCGCTCTCTTGGCCACTGTTCAAGTCACTGTCGGTCTTACTCACCGTAATATTTTTCATGGCAGCCGTTCGCTGTCTGATCTCAATTACGCGGTCGCGAATGAAGGCGGGCTTGGCTTTGACCATTTCGGCCTTACTGCTGGCACCGTTCCAGACCGGAATAGCTACCTGCAATCTGACCATCATTGCGGTTGAACTCGCTATCATCGCAATCTGGGCTGATCTCGCGAAGAAACAATTTGTCGCCGGCATACTGATTGCATTGTGCATCGCACTGAAACCTCAGATCGGAGCGGGTTTATTTATTTACTACTTGGTTCGACGAAATTGGCGGACGTCAGGTACGGCGCTCGTCGCGACAATCTTGATTGCTTGCTTGGGAGTAGTGCGTCTCAATCAGGCCCACACAGAGTGGATAGCAAATTATGTAACGGACAATCGAGCACTAGTATCGACAGGTGTTTTGGGGGACTTTACTGACAAGAATCCAACTCGCTTCGGTCTGGTCAATTTGCAGGTAGCAGTTTTTCCAGTGTTCAGAAATCGCGAAGAAACGAACATATCCGTGCTGGCACTTTGCAGTATTCTGGTTGCAGCATGGTTTTTTCTCATGCGCAAACCGAGCGGATCAAGCAACAGTCTCCTGCCTGTTAGCGTAATCTCAGTTCTCAGTTTGATTCCCATATATCACCGCTTTTATGATGCGGCGTTGCTGATCATTCCCATTTCTTATCTTCTCAACAACCTAAACAAAAAGTCCGACAAACCGACCCTAATTGCCTTAGCTTCTTCTGCGTTCTTTATAGTGCCGGGTGGTTCGTTACTGTATGTTCTGCGGGATCGAGGAGTCATTCCGATAAGGCTCACTGTACAGGGGTGGTGGAACTCTCTGGTAATGGCACACGCCGCTTGGTGTTTATTTTTCTTGGCCGGTACGCTCCTCTACCTAATGGCGATGGACATTTCCCGAAGGCCTATGGACGTTGTCCCGAATTCTCATTGACCACGAATCGGGTTCCCCGATATTCGTCGCAATAACGGGGTTGCTTCGAAGCATTCGATGTTCCTGAGTCTAAGCTCATTGCTCAGACCACTATGCCCGATATATGCTCCGAATGCCTCGGCATGCTCAAGCTACCGCTTCCCGTATTTCTCGCCGAGGTCGCCTCACGCCACTCAGTAACGCTTCCGCCGCAATTCTCGGCAAGCTCTTGCGAACTCTTAGT
>QHZW01000390.1 GCA_003224815.1 Acidobacteriota bacterium
CATAATGCACTTTTCTTCAATGAGATTGAGGATGTGGGTTGAATTCTTCTTGAGTTGCAGACCCAGTCTCGAAGCTTGTTTTCGTCTGCTTTGTCGAGTGTAATCCAATACGGAGTTCCGGCGTTAAGCCGGCGCGCCTGAATGATACCCCGATTGATCCAGTAATAAACCACATTGGGGCTGACTCCAAAACGCTGGACCATTTGTTCGACGGTCAACTCCTCCGGACGTGCAAGCGTGACCTTGGGAATCTGGTATCGATAGCGGATCCACTGGATCATGGAAGCGGTGAAACATTTGCCCAAGGCGCTAGCCAGTCCAGCTTGATTGAGGCGCTCGGCGATTTCTGCGTTGGGTAAGCTTTGGGCCAGATCCCGAACGTGATCGACAATAGCGGCAGGATATCGGACGCGGTCGGCTCTATTCGCCGGCATTTGCACACAGCGGTCGCTGCAGGCGCCGCCTTGCCAACGGATGTGAACCGCTAATTGTTTCTGACTGGCCTTCTCGACCGTAATGTCCTTGATCAGTAGCCGTAACATTCGCTTGCGGTCTTTGGCCTCCGTGGTGGAAGCGCGCCATAAGCGTGGCAAATCTCTGGCCAGAGCGAGGACTTTTGCCTTCTGCTCAGAGGTCGCGGCACGTGCTTCTTGATGCTGAAACTGGGCCGCCTGTTGTTTGATTTCCTCGCATTGAAGCAGTGCCGCATTCCAGCGCCGTTCCAATGTGGCTGCGACCAGACGTTGGGAAGGATCGACCTCCTGATAGCGCCTTTCGGCGAGCGCGGCCTCATACTCGGCACGTTCAAGCCGCATCTGCCATTGACGCAAGATGGCCTGATCGCGGGCTTCCAATTCCTGAAGGGCTGCCAGAGCCAGTTCGAGTTCGGCCGGCTGCAATGCAGACAGCACTTCCTCGGCAATGGCCGCATCGAGTAAATCGCAACGGAAGCTCATACAATCTTTGGTTGACAAACCTTCGCGGCGTAGCCAGTTGCATTGATAGCAGGGATAGATGCCGCCGTTGCCCGTATACCGCACAGTGAGCCCCCGGCCACAGTGACCGCACAACAGGAGTCCTTGCAGTAAGGCCAAGCCTTCGCGTGCTGGGCCGCTCAGTATCGTTTCCTCGCCGTTGGTGCGGTTCTTCTCCAAGCGCTCCTGGTTCTTAAGGAACTCTTCCCAGGTGATGTACCCTTCGTGGTGCTCGTGCAGGCTGACCCGCCAGTCGGCCATGGCGACCGTATGCATCCGTTTATGAATCTCACCTGCGGGGTTAATCTCACGGCGATACTGATAACGGCCAAAGACGTACCTCCCTGCATAGGACGGATTTTTGAGCAGCCCCAGTACACGGCTGTGCGTCAGACGACCCCATAGAATCTTGCCATCCCACACCCCGCCGTAGGATCGCTTGGGAAATCGCAACGCGCTTTCCGCGAATCGTTGCATCACGGCAAAGGCAGTACCTGTCTCGCGAAACAGACGAAACACCAGGCTCACGGCGCCGCGCACTTCGTCGTCCGGGTCCGGGATGATCCGGCTTTCCTCGTCGTAGCAGAAACCAACCGGAAGTGGGAAACGCAACTCACCTTTCTGCGCTTTGTTGAGCTTGCCACCTAGGAGGCGCACGCGCAAAAAATGAAGTTCGGCTTGCGCCATCGTGCCCTTCAACCCCAACAAAAGGCCGTCGTTGAAATCGGCTGGGTTGTAGCAACCATCTTCGTCGATCACCAGCGTTTCGGTGAGCGCGCACAACTCCAACAATCGATGCCAGTCTAAATTCGAGCGCGCCAGTCGCGACACCTCCAATGCAAACACCGCGCCCACCTGACCCATCGAGACCTCCGCTACGAGGGTCTTGAAGTCTTCCCGCCCCGTCGCTTGTGCTCCGGACATCCCCAGATCCCGGTCGAGAATGCGGATCGCTGGCTCGCTCCAACCCAGTTCCAGCGCCTTCCCTCGCAGGGCATACTGGCGTTCCGTGCTCTCCCGATGATGGCGCACTTGCCCCGGCGTTGACTGGCGCAGATAAATGTAAGCAGGTTTGTTCCGGTGGTGTTCCGTAATCTTCGGGTTCATCGGCTGCCTCCTCTGTCACCGAAAAGTTTGAATTGCCTTCCAGCCAGCCTGCGAGCATATTGGCGAGGAGGACGCCACCCAACTTCACATCGATAGGGACCGTAAGCGAGGAATACGCGTCGCTCACGGCCATTTCTCAGAGCGCCTCTCGGCGGCGCAGCAGTTCGCGGTTGATCTCGCAGATCTCCTCTAAGATCTCGCGAGCCTGGTGATAGTTGGCAAGAAACTCCGCCGTTTTTGCGTAAGATTCCTGCGGTACGTAGTCCATTTGCGGTCGCAAGCCTGGGTAACTGACAGACAGATAGTACTTGGGGCCGTGACCGGGGCCGTCGGCGCATTTGCATCCCGGCTTGCCGCAGCGCTTGTAGCGCTCGATAAGGGAGCCGCGCAGGATCGCCTGGAGTGGGGGCAGTTGGCGCATAAGAGCAGTGCGCCGTTTGCGCAACACCATCGCCGGCTCCTTCTTTGTCTTCATCAGACCACGTTATTAACTGGTCTGATTGTAAAGTACTCAAATACATTTTTCAACCTCTTTGTTTCGTCTAGTCAGTTGCTCGAGGAGAGTGACTAACTCGAAAAGCGACTCAGCTTCGAACCTGCCTAGCGGCAAACCGAGCGAATCATAAACAGACGGATCGGCCCAGTCAGTCCAGTCGCGCGCGATGCTAAAGCTGCCACGCTTACACTCACGAAGGATCAGCGTGTCGACACCTGCTATACGTCGCTTCTTGAGTACTTCGAAGCGCTGCCCCCGAAGCGGATGGAACGGATGACGGATCTCCGCCCATCCCAAATGTTGCTTGTAGTTCAGTGCAGTTTGCGCTGACCGTGCCGACCATACGGGATCGGGTGGTGCAAACAGCCGCCAAGTTGTTGCTGGAACCAATCTTTGAAGCGGACTTCGATCCGAATACTTATGGCTACCGGCCGAAGCGAAGCGCACAAGGGGCGATCCAGAAAGTACACAAGCTGGTGTGTGAAGGCTACACCGATGTGGTGGACGCTGATCTGTCGAAGTACTTTGACACCATTCCACACTCCGAACTGA
>QHZW01000391.1 GCA_003224815.1 Acidobacteriota bacterium
CCACGGCATCTCGTGACGCCGGAAACGTTCCCGCAACGGTTATTTTGGCTTCACTCGCGCTTCTGCTCGCGACTGCCGTTGGCTTGGGCACAGTTCCCTATCTTGCCCGCCGCGTCGAAGCAAAACGAGTACGCGATGCACTCGATTTTGAAGTCACCCGAACTGGCACCCTGTACGCCGTCGCTGTCCTTGTAATTGGAATTGCTGCGCTTAACACTGGCAACAATCTGCTTTATGTAATCGTCGCCACAATGCTCGCCGCAATCGCAGTTTCAGGGATAGCGTCAGTCCTTTGTCTCCGTGGTCTAGAGCTGGACCTGAAAGTTCCCGAGCACATTTTCGCCGAAATCGATGTAGCCGCAACCATTTGCGTCCGCAATCCCCGGCGATGGCTTCCGTCCCTATCGGTTTCAGCGGTTCCAATCGAAAAGAACAAACCAAAAAAGCACTGGAGGATGGTTGCAACCAAGTTTCCGGTACCGCCATGGCGTCCGCCGGAGAAGCAGTGGTTGCAGTTGCCGGATCGCAAGCTGCATCGGGTTCTGGTGAACAATTCTTCAGGCGTTTTTCATGAGTCCGCTTACTTTCCGCTATTGCTGCCCGGAAGACAGCTTCAGGCCGAAGTTAGACTGAAGTTTCCCAAACGCGGCCGTTATCAGGAGCGCTTTAGCCTTTCGACGCGATTTCCGTTTGCATTTTTATCGAAAACCCGCCGTGTAGCCCTCGCTCGCGAAGTGCTGATCTACCCGGAACTTACCACTTACGAAGAAATCGTTGAACTGCTGCCGGTTCTTAGCGGAAAACGCGAGGCTTACCAGCGTGGCCTGGGGTCTGACCTTTACCGCATCCGCGAGTACTTGCCAGAAGACTCTGCCCGCCACGTAGATTGGAAGGCGACAGCGAAATCCGGCGAACTGAAGGTCAGGGAGTTCGCACGCGAAGATGAGCGACGGTTGCGCGTGGTCTTCGACAATCCCGGCTCAGGGCAAATCCCAAGCCAAAGCTATGAGCGAATGGTCTCGCTTGCCGCCTCGGTTGCTTGGAGTCTGGCGCAGCAAGGGGTTTTACTTTCATTCGTTTCACAGGATTATGAGGCAAGCGGAGATGTTTTCGGCTTCCTCGACTTCCTCGCCGCCGTTCAGCCAAAGCCTGGAATATCGGTTCTGGACACATTGGCCGGATCGACTGACTACAGCCTGGTGTTAACAGCTCAGAAGCGTGGAACTATTCCGGCCGCGATGTGGGCCAGTGCCTACTTCGTTTTTCTCGACTAACTCACCAAAGTCCAGGTTTAGCCGAAGTAACCATTACCTGGTTACTACGGTTCATTGGCCTTACGCGGCAAAACTGCTACTTTTGGTTCAGAAATCAGGGCTAAAGTTTTGGTTCCATTGGATTGAAAGCATGTCCAAAGAACAACTCCAGCTAGCCTTATGGGTCTCGCAACCGATCCTTCAGGCGATAATTGCGGTCGTCGTGTACAGGCGCCGACTGCACAAAGATTTTCCCGTTTTCTTTTCTTACACTGTCGCGCAGATCGCAATTTTCGCGGTCGAATATCCAGTCTCCAGATGGGGCAGTGAGGGCGTTTATTTTTACGTGTTCTGGATTGCAGCCGCCGCTGATGTCGTCTTTGCATTTCAAATCATTCATGAAGTCTTCGTTGATATTTTCCGTCCCTACCCTGCCCTGAAGGACCTCGGTACAGCGCTGTTCAAATGGGCCGCGCTGGTTATGATTCTGGTTTCGGCAGTTCTGATGTCGGTGAGTCCGGGATGGGACAGTCCGGTGATCGAATGCATCCTCGTAGTGCAACGATGCATACGCGTGGTTCAGTGCGGATTGGTTCTTTTCCTGCTCGCTTTTTGTAAGAACCTGGGTGTGTCCTGGCGGCGGCAGAGCTTCGGAATTGCCATCGGATTCGGCGTTATTTCAGGCGTAGAATTGCTCGGTCTAGCCCTCTACTCAGGATCCCACCTTCATGGCATGCTAACGAATCTGGTCAACATGGGCGGCTACAGCTGCGGGTTGGCGGTGTGGCTCTCGTATTCGGTGCTGAACCGCAGAAGTGCTGCGGTGCCAATTTTGGTGCCACAGCGGTGGGATCAGGCTTTAACCGATTTGCGTCCGCAAACTGAAACAGAATCACTGATTCCGATGTTCGAACACATGGTTGATCAAGCCTTTTCAAAAGTGCAGGGCAGCCGCGTCTAACCATCACGTTTCAACCTGAAACACTTCCACATTATTCACAGCTGCGTCGTTTTCCTTATTGCACCGGCGGCACTTGACAAGGAAGATATAATCCAGCCACTAGGGTTTCCGCTCCCAGGGGACCCGCATGTAAGGAGAATTACCCATGAAACGTGCGGTCAGGACTGCTGTCCTGGTGGTAGCCGTTGCGTGTACCTGTTTGGCTGTTGCCAAACCAATTTCTACTGCGACGAGTAACGGACCGATGCCACTCTGTGGCGGTAGAATTTGCACAAAATAACCTGAAGCTAAGAATTGCTTCAGCCATTCATGGGCCCAGGGTTGCGAGAGCAATCCGGGCCCTCTTTTAGTTTTGGCGGAAAGCCGATAGTTTTAGCGGCCAAGTCGTCCCAGACAAATAGCAGTGCTCTCACGCAGCCGGTTTTTCTTCGCGGAGAAGTTGATCCAAGTCCTCGATGTTGTGTACAGGCGCCTGGCAAGACATCACCGAGCATACGATGGCGCATGTACGCTTCTGCTTGACCGCCGACAGATTTGGGATCGTCACCGCAAGCGAAGGCGGAAGATTCGATTCCACCGCCTGGCTGAATGTGAGTTTCAGAACTGTTTTTCCGATCTGTCTCACTGGCAATGCCCGGTTGTACAGTTCGGCAGCGGCCTCGTCCTCTCCGACGATGACGATTTGACTGTGCGAAACGGATATCGCCGCTGCGGCCAAACCGTAGCTCGCCGCGAAGATCCCATATCGCGCAGCTACCCCCGCCAACAATTCCAGTGTCTTCTCCGCCTTCTCGCGATATGAAGATTCATTGGTGTACGCATGAAGCCGAGTGAGTGCACTGGCCGCCACGGGGTTACCGGCGGGCATTGGAGAATCCTGGAACGGCTTGCGTTTGGCAGCGAGAACCCCAAGCTCCTGCTTCGGCGACTGCGAATCGAA
>QHZW01000026.1 GCA_003224815.1 Acidobacteriota bacterium
CAGAAGCTCAAAGAAGCGGGCGTCACCGCCGGGCTGCGATCTAACAACATTCGCGAGGTGGATATCGCGCGTACGCCAGGCGCACCGGCCGAGCCGAATATTGCACGAAACCTTGTGTTTGCCTTTGCTCTCGGACTAAGCAGTGGAATCGGATTGGCATTTCTGCTCGAAGGCCTCGATAACACGGTGAGGACTCCGGAGCAGGCGCAGGCGATTTCAGGGCTGCCTTCGCTCGGCATGATTCCTCTCGGATCAAAGATCGGCGCTGAAGCAGGCGCCAAGCAGGGACTCGTGGTTGCTTCGTCAAAAGAGCCGGTTGAATTGATTACGCAAGCGCGTCCACAGTCGCAGATGGCCGAATCATACCGGGCACTGCGCACGTCACTGTTGCTGACGTCGCTGGGCGCGCCGCCGAAAATCATTTTGATCACCAGCGCATTGCCGCGCGAGGGAAAGACCACAACCAGCGTAAACACGGCAATCGTTCTTGCACAAAAGGGCACGCGGGTACTGTTGATTGATGCGGACCTTCGTCGGCCAAGTATTCACAAGGCGCTCGGAATGGGGCCGCGAGTCGGACTCAGCAACGTTCTAACCGGCGGCGCAACTTCACAACAGGCGACGGTTCGCTCGCCGATATTGCCGAACCTTTTTATCCTGCCTGCCGGAACGCCACCGCCGAACCCAGCCGAGTTGATGGCCTCACAGCAGATGTTCGATCTCCTCGCGGAACTTCGAGAGCAGTATGACCATATTGTGATTGATACTCCACCGACGCTCTCAGTAACGGATGCCGTCGTGCTCTCGACGAGATCAGATGCCGTGGTGCTGGTGATACGTTCTTCGCAAACCACGAAGCCGGCGCTGCGCCGAACGCGCGACATCCTGACGCAGGTGAACGCGCGGGTCGCGGGCGTCCTGCTGAATGCCGTCAATCTCAATTCGCCGGATTACTCCTATTATTACGAGTATCAGGGAAAACATGGCCAGCGCTACTACGACGAAAGCCAGACAGACGAGAACAGCATCGCAGCCGCGTCGGGCGGAGCATAAGTAAGGATCAGCAGGTGGTTGGGTGGCGAAGATGCAGGTTGATCTTGATGGCTTTCCAAAGAAGTTCGCGGCTGTCACTGCCCTGCTTGCCGCCGGTGCCATCTACCTCACCTGCAGCGCGAAACAGTTCCTGGCAGCACAGTATTCCGAATCGCCAGACTACGCTCACCTGCAGCGCGCTGTTGCTCTTGATCCGGGTGATGCACAATACAACGATAACCTAGGTCGATACTTCATCTCGCAGCAGTCTCCCGGTGCTGCGCTGACATCGCTGCAGACGGCTACACGCCTGAGTCCCCACTCGGCAAAATACTGGGTTGACCTTGCAACAGCGCAGCAGTCGCTTGGAGACACCACTGGCGAGAGTCATTCGCTCGAACAAGCGCTGTTAGCTGATCCCCACACGCCAAGAATTGCCTGGGATGCTGCGAATATTTACCTGGCACAGGATCTTCGGGAAGAGGCGCTGAGATTGTTTCGTTCGGTGTTTGAGAACGACCCGGTCTACATTGCGGCTGCTTTGAATACGTGCTGGAGAATACGGCCGGATATAGATGCTCTGCTTGCGAGTGTGGTCCCCCCTCAGACTGATGCCGCTTTCCTCGAATTCCTGGTGGCGCACAAGGAGACCGCGGCGGCGAACAAGGTCTGGGAACGAATGTTTTCGCTGCAGCAACCAGTCGAGCGGCGCTACGTCTTCGATTATCTGCATTATTTGATAGTTAGTCGCGAGGTTTCGCAGGCATCGCTGGTTTGGCAACAGGCAGGAAAACTGTCCGGATTGGCGGCCTACCAACCATCAAGTGAAAATTTATTGATCAATGGCGACTTCAGTCTCGATATCCTGGACGGCGGTTTTGACTGGGTGCACCGGGACGTCAGAGGCGCGTCGCTGGCGCTGGACCCCACGGAGATGCATTCCAGTTCACGGTCGTTGCGCATCACGCTGGATGGCCCGGGAATCACCGATGCAGGGGTCGTGCAACTGATTCCCGTGGACCCGGATACTACGTACGATTTTTCCGGCTTCTACAAGGCGCGAGAGATGGATGGCGCGGGTGGCATGGAATTCGCGATCAGTGATGCTTACAACAACACTCCTTTGTTTATGAGTGAAGATCTGCGAGATGCGGATTTCTGGAAGGAAACCGGTGGAAGTTTTACGACCGGACCAGAGACGAGCTTAATAATGCTTCGGGTGGCAAGAGTGCCATCGGGAAGCCCGATACGCGGCAAATTGTGGATCGACGGACCGAGGCTGGTGCGCCGCGAGAGGAAGGTTGAAATGGCGCAGAAGGAGCCCCGTTGAGCGCCGCCCTTCCGTTGCCGGATATCCAAGAGACTGTGGCTCCTCCGAGGCCGATCGCTCTTCGCGCCAACGACCTTGAACTGTACGGTTTGACTTCGATTCTTATATTTGCGCCGCTTGCGTTCGGCGCAGTAGAAGCTTGGGCAATTTTTGTATTGCAGTTCAGCGCTTGCCTAATGTTTTGTACATGGATATTTCGCCAAGTCCGCGCAGAACGAATAACGATCAAATGGAATCCGGTTTTTTCCCCAATGGCTGGCTTCGGAGCGTTGGCACTCATTCAACTCGTGCCGGGCGTTTCCGCCTACAGGCATGCCACGTACTCGACTCTGTTGCTCTACACCGCCTATGGATTCGTTTGTTTTTTGCTGACCCAGTTTCTTGAGCGCACCAGTCACTTAAGCAAACTAGGGTCGGTTTTCAGTGTCTATGGCGTGACGGTGGCGGTGTTCGCAGTTTTGCAGAGCCTGAGTGCGAGCGGAAAGCTCTACTGGATACGAACTCCGCGCTTTGGTGGCTGGATCTACGGCCCTTATGTGAATCACAATCACTACGCGGGGCTGATGGAGATGCTAACGCCTATCCCTTTGGTGTACGCATTCAGCCGTTATGCCCACGGACGAAAGAAGTGGCTGGCGGCTTCAGCAGCGGCGTTCATGGGCGCAACTGTTTTTCTTTCGGGCTCGCGGGGCGGCATGACCGCATTCGCAATTGAATTGGGTATTTTCTTGTGTTTCCTTTTCCGAGAACGCACTCACAATCGCGTCGTGCTCCTGATGGGAGCATTCCTGCTGGTGGCAATTGGCTCAATTGCGGGGGTCGGCGGGAGCGAAGTCTCGTCACGCATCTCGACGCTGGCGGATTACAAGCATCCTGATTTGAATGCTGATATCCGGCTGAAGATCGATCGCGATGCATTGCATATGATTGCAGCGCGCCCACTGTTCGGATGGGGGCTGGGCACCTTCGCGGATGTTTATCCCCAATTCCGAAGCTTCTACACTAACTCGCTGGTGAACGAAGCCCACAACGACTATTTACAGACATTGATTGAAACAGGAATATTGGGATTCGCGTTTGCCATCTGGCTCTTGATCGCCGCGGCTCGTCCAGCGATGCGAAAAATACAGAACTGGCCATCTAATGTGAACGGAATCGTCGCTTTAGCCGCGCTACTCGGAATTAGTGGCATTCTGGTCCACAGCTTCGTGGATTTCAATCTGCAGGTTCCGGCAAATGCGATGTGGTTTTATGTGCTGTGCACTGTCGCAGCAATGGAGCCGCGGTTCCGTAATTTAAAGCGGGAGTACAAGCATCGAGACGCAAATATAGACAGCATCGTCGCGCCGTTGCAGCCTGAGCCTCGCAGAACTGGTGACTTGGCAAATCCGACCACTTCCGCTTAGCCCATGCCCAGTTCTTCAGCCGCCTCAAGAGGCGTACCACAACGGCGGCAGATGACGGCGGCACAGTCACCACAAGTGAGCGGATCGGATATTTCGACGGCGCATTTCGGGCAGTACAGAGGCTGCGGCTTTGCTTCCGGTTCAACAGACATTCAGTGAAATGTAGCACAGCGGACGAAGTCTGTTGAGCGGCCCGGCAACTATAATCCGGCGGCTTTAGCTTCCCAGCACTTCAGCGATTTTGGCGGTCAATTCAGACGGAGTGAATGGTTTCTGCAGGAATCCTGCGTCGCGATCCATGTCTTGAATCTCGTCATCAGCATAACCGGACATATAAAGGACGCGAACATTGGGCCATCGGCTTTTCACGACCTTCACCAGTTCCGGCCCACTCATTCCAGGCATGACGACGTCGGTCAGAAGCAGATCAACATTTCCCGAATAGGTCGCGAAAAGCTGTTCCAGCGACGCCGTGTCGGGCGCAGTCAGCACTTCGTACCCCGCTTGCTTAAGTATCGTCTGGCCCAACTCACGCAACAATGGTTCATCTTCGGCAAGAAGAATTGTTCCAGTTCCACGCATTTGAGATTCGGTCATAACTGCCTTCACTGACGGTGCCGGCTCAGAATCAACTTCCGGAAGCAGCACTCGGAAGGTCGAGCCCGCGCCATGTTCGCTTTCGACCTCGATGTGCCCATTGCTTTGTTTAATGATGCCGTAAACCGTGGCCAGTCCCAGCCCGGTTCCTTTGCCTACTTCCTTCGTGGTGAAGAACGGCTCGAAAATTCGAGCGCGAGTGGCTGTATCCATCCCTATTCCGGTATCGCGAACAGATAACGCTATATACGAACCTGCGCGAACTAGAGTTTCATCGCGTCCCGTATCTGATGAAAATTGGACGCGCTCGGTTGAAATAATTAGGCGCCCGCCACTGGGCATGGCATCACGCGCGTTAACCACCAAGTTCAGCAGGACCTGCTCCATCTGGATGGGATCAGCCTTAACGTGTCGCAATTGATTCCCCGTTGAAATGACGAGTTCAACATTTTCCGCCACCACCCGGCGCAACATCGTCTGTAGACCTCGAACAATTACATTGATGTCGAGGATGCGAGGCTGTAATGTCTGCTTGCGGCCAAAGGCCAGCAATTGATGTGTAAGTGAAGCGGCACGGTCGGCCGCCTGCTGGATTTCACGGGCCGCGTGAGCATCAGGGCCATGCGGATCTTTCTCGAGCATCAGACTGCTGTAGCCCTTGATGATGGTCAACAGGTTATTGAAATCGTGTGCAACTCCCGAGGCCAATTGTCCGACCGCTTCCATACGCTCGGTCTGAGCAAGTCGAGTTTGAAGTTGTTTTTGTTCGGTCACGTCGACCAGAACGCCATGTAGCAATTGGCGTCCATCCTGGCCTCGCACGAGAGAACCGCTATCGTTGATCCAGACGATGCCGCCGTCGT
Source organism: Acidobacteriota bacterium (assembly GCA_003224815.1). Taxonomy (GTDB): domain Bacteria; phylum Acidobacteriota; class Terriglobia; order Terriglobales; family Acidobacteriaceae; genus Gp1-AA145. Next base: position 5,229 of record QHZW01000026.1, read on the forward strand.
GGCGGCACATGCGGTACTCCGCGCGAAAAGGATTTCCATGTAGAGTAGCTTCTTCAGCCACCGCCACAGTGTGACGATCGTCGGGATGGACATGGTCGATCCAGTTGGCTGAACTAGCGAGCCACTCCTGCCGACTGTAGCCGAGCAGCGATTCAATCTGCGGGCTCACGAACAGCCATTCACCTTGAAGTCCGAGTTCAGCGATATAGGAAACTACGGAGAGCTGCTCTACCAGGCTGCGATAGAGCGTCTCGGCTTGTTCGCGCGCGCGCTCGTTCTTGTTACGTTCGCTTACGTCAACAGCAACACCGATACACCCAGCGAAACCGCCATCTGAGTCACAAATAGGCGCCCAGTGGGTCTCAAAACACAGACTCAACTCCGGCAACTCGGCCAGCATGGAGAATTCTTCGCCTCGCAGCGCACGCCTTGCGCTGGCAACGATCTCCGGATAGTTCGCGTACATCTCAAAAACTGACCTGCCGATCGCTTCGCCTGGTTTAAGTCCCAACTTTTGGAGCGCCTTGCCTTCGGAGAGCGTAAAGATTCCGTTAGCATCCAGTGCGAATAGAACGATAGGCGCCGTGGTGACCAGTGTGCGAAGGCGCTGCTCCGCCGCAGTTAGAACCGGAGCGAGTTTCGGCTGCGTAGTCAAGGTTTGCTTCCGGCGTCCGTTCCTTGATCATCCTTCGGATGCAGTTCCGCCAGATTGCGCCAGTCTAGCTCAGCTGTTCGCAAATACTGAGTTACCAAAGTCACCTTCGAAGGGTGGCTATTTCGTGAGCCGATTGTACTTGCTCAACACCTGCACGAGTTTGTCATGCGGTATTGCGGGAACGAAATGATTGTTAATGCCCTTCATATCCTCTGCCGCAACCATAGCATTCACAATTGCCTCTTCACTGGCTTGAACAGTCCCGAGGAACAGTGGGCCCAGTTCGCCGTTCGGCAACATCGTGATCTGGCGCTTGTTCTTCTGATCTATAGCGCGCGGATTTGCGGTGGAAAACGCGATGAACAAGTCTCCGGAGCCATCACCCGAGTAGCTGCCATCGCGTCCGACTCCCAATGCTACGCGCCTGGCGAGCCGTTTAAGTTGAGTTGGGATGAGAGGCGCATCAGTTGCTACAACCACGATGATTGAGCCAGTGTCCTGCTGCCATATATTACGAGCCGGAATCTCCCTGCCAACTGGAATACCCGCAATGCGCAATTGCTCACGTTCACCGTAGTTGCATTGGACCAGCACTCCGACGGTATAGCCGCCCTCCTTGGCGGTCAACGTTCGAGAGGACGTTCCAATTCCTCCTTTGAATTCGTTGCAAATCATTCCGGTTCCACCGCCAACGCTTCCTTCTTGCACTGGGCCGGCTCGAGCTGAATCGAGTGCGTGAAACGCATCTTCGGCTTTTACATGAAACCCGTTTATGTCGTTCAAGTAGCCATCCCAAGTTTCGGCAACAACCGGCAACGACCACCAATAGCCTTCCATGTCAGCATCGCCGCGTTTTAGCTTCCACTGAATCACAGCGTCTCGCACTACGCCAACGCTGTGGGTATTGGTGATCATCACCGGTCCGTCGAGAAACCCCGAGTCTTCCACCCAATGCGTTCCAGTCATTTCCCCATTACCATTCAGGCTGAAGTAGCCTGCAAAAACCGCATCTCTGGATTCTTTGCCCCGCGGCAGAATGGCAGTGACTCCAGTTCGTACCGGGCCAACACCGACCTTCAGCGGGCCATCGCCGGAAACGAGCGTGGTGTGGCCGACCTCCACGCCCTTCAGGTCCGTGATCGCGTTCAGCGGGCCAGGCGTGCCATCGAAGGGTATTCCTAAATCGCGGGCCCGAGGCTTGACCTGACTGCAAATTGGCAAAGCGGAGAGAACTATCGCAGCCATGCAAATCGCGGAGCCGTGTTTGCGCATCCAATTCCTCCCAGGAATGCAGAAGTATAGTCGAGTCCACAGCAAACGAGATCACGGAGGACCTACATGGAAAACTGGAAACGAGGACTTCTGGCAGGTGCGGCCGGGCTAAGCGCCGTTTGTCTTCTTAAAGGCAGCCGCACAGGCGCGATGATCTTCGGTGGCGTCGCGCTGGCGACACTGGCGTCGGAGTACCCGGATGAGTTCGCGGAGATTCGCAGAAAATTGCCAGATTACGTCGAACGCGGGTCCAATTTTTTGGACGTCGCTTTACGAGTGGGCGAACGCATGGCCGAAGTGGCCGAAAATCGAGGTTCCGCCTGGTATGAATCGCTGATGCACGGATAGTGGATCTATGGCAGAGCTCCTGTTGCGCTGCTATGCTACCGCCGGATGCGCCAGAAGGTTCAAATTGTCCTTTTTCTAGGCATGGCGGTTGCCGCCATTCGCTTGGCTTGGATTTTGTACGAGCGTCACCAGGATTCTGTCCAAACCACCAAACAACAGTCTGCCCCACTTAATCCGGATTATTACGTCGTTCCAAAGAAACTCTACCCTTACGACCTGAAATCAGCGAAGCAACTGACACAGCAGCCGGTGTGGGTCAAAGTTGGATACGCCTATCCGTATTTTCCATACGATGCCGCTACGCGTCAGGCAGATCTCAACCATGAAGCGGGTAGATTGCTGCCACTCCAGCGACTCGATATCAAGGATGTAGTGCTCGCGTCCGCGCCCGATGCTAAAGGCAAGAAGAGGGTACTGGCGACATTTCAACTGGACGGAAGATCTTATGCCTCGCCGATCGGATCGGAGCAGGGCGGCGACTACAAATTCTTTTCCGATGAGATGCTATTCATTCAGGACCCGCACGAGCTTTACAAGCACTGGCCTGCGGATATCTGGCAGGAAATTGAGCAGCACAAAGTGGAGCAAGGGATGAGCGAACTGCAGACCGACTTCGCTTTAGGAATCGGCCTGCTGCAACCAGGGAGTGATGACATCGACCGAACGCTCGACTATCCCAACGGCGGCAATCCGCTAAAAGTCAGCTTTCACCACGACAAGGCGATTCAGATAGGACCGGGGTCAAAGGAGTGAATTCAAGCAAGTCAGTAAGGCAGAAGTCAGAATGCAGAAGTCAGAATGCAGAAGTCAGAATGCAGAATGCAGAAGTAAATCAGATTCCAGCGTCGACCACCAAGAAATACATTTCTAAACGACTCTTACTTCTGAATTCCTCCTTCTAACTTCTGACTTCGGTTTAGTCGGCTTTCAGCACCGGCGAATTTTCGTCGGCTTCCTTCTGATCATCTACGCGGATCTTGCCTTGGTCGTCGGAGAAGAACGATCTGTGGTCGGCATCTTCCTGCTTCGGGACCATGGTGATCTCGAACGTGTCCTTTTCTTTGTGCGCCTTGAATTTCACCGTGTAATCGCCCCGGTCAGGATTAGCCATCCGGCGAGTAAAGGACCCGGTCTTGGTGAGTTCCATCAGTGAAGTCGCATAATGACTATTTTTCTTCTTATAAATCCTTTGAGCTCGCAGGAAAGTCCGCATGTAGCCCAGCGCCGCGGCTTCAGAATCCGAGTGGGCAGGATCGCCCTTAAACTTGGGTTGATAGACTGCCTGGGCCGACACTATTCCCGCCATCAATATCCCCAGGAAAAAGGCAGTAAATGCTCTCTTCACGCGTATCCGATAAATCGCCATATTCGGTAAGAACACGCCTCCGGCGCACTTCACTCTGAATCTGACCTATGTTACTCCCGTAATTCGACTTACGTTACGGAGCCTTGCATACGCTCGTAATAAAGATATCCTACTTACATCTTTGAGCAAGAGCAGGGAAACCTATGAAATCTGGGACCGCCGTGAAAGCTGCACCCGTAAAAAAAGCTTCGATTCGTATTGCCGTCGTCGAAAGCGATCCGCTGCGCTTCGTCGGATTTCGCGCTCTGTTCGACTGCGAACCTGATTTTGAGCTGGTTTCGGCGGTCCTGCCCGACATCTCCGTCATGCAAGACATTGATCTTGTGCTACTCGGGAATCGCAGCGGACAAAACCTTTTCGATGTAATGGCCAGTCTCAAAGCCGCCCGCCCTGACCTGAGAATCATTGTCACGGGGGCTGGGATGGACGAAGAAACCATTTTGAAAGCCATCGCTGCGGGGTCGAAAGGCTATGTTGACGAAGCTGCTTCAGCCGCCGAATTCGTACAGGCCATTCGGATCGTCAGTCAAGGATCAGTCTGGGCGCCACGACGCGTGCTTTCCATGTTCATCGAGCGCGTCAGTTCTTCGCCGGGACGCATCTTCCCCGCCGGTCGTGTGACCTTCACCGACCGCGAAAAAGAAGTTCTGGAAATGCTCGTGGCAGGACGGTCAAACAAAGAAATCGGTTCAGCGTTGGGAATTGAAGAACGCACCGTAAAAGCTCACGTCGCAAAGCTCATGCGCAAAGTCGGGGTCCAAAACCGGATTGCCCTCTCCGTGCATGCTATTACTCACTCGCTGGTGACGGCGAAGTAAGTATTCTCGAGATAAATCCAGGGTCAACCAGCCCTCGATTTAGTGGAGCG
>QHZW01000027.1:0-10702 GCA_003224815.1 Acidobacteriota bacterium
CCTTAGTTATTCATACGAATTACCTGCTCAATCTGGCGAGCGTAACGGAGGCTTTTCTCAAGAAATCCATCGAGGCCTTTCGCGGCGAAGTTGAGCGCGCGCTGGCATTGTGCGCGGACTACCTGGTGCTGCATCCGGGATCGTTCCGCGGCGCGGACCGTGGAAGGGGCCTGTTGCAAACGGCCGCGGCGACTGCAGCCGCCTGTCATGGACTCGATCTCGCGAAAGGCGGCTTAACAATTCTCATCGAAAATACCGCCGGAGCCGAGTTCTCCCTGGGCAGCAGCTTCGAGCAGGTCGCGGAAGTGATTGAACACGTCCGCGGTCATGTGCCCGTCGGCGCGTGCATTGATACTTGCCACACGCATGTCGCAGGATACGACATTGTTTCGGGAGTGGGATATCGGGGCACTATTCAGAAGCTGGATGAAGCAATCGGACTGAAGAATGTGCGCGTCTGGCATTGCAATGATGCCAAAGCCGCACGCGGATCCAAACTCGACCGGCATCAGCACATAGGCAAAGGGACGCTTGGGCTGGAGCCGTTCCGGCGACTAGTGAACGATCCGCGCCTGAAACATGCGGCGTTCATCGCCGAAACGCCGATTGACGAACCGGGAGATGATCGCAGGAATGTGGAAGCGCTGAAGAAGCTGGTGAAAGCGCCTTCGTAATCCCGCCGATGTAAAATCGACATTCATCATGCCTGCAGAGGAGAAAACCGCCGCCGTGCGCGATGAGCGCTACAACGCACAGCAGATCGAGGACAAGTGGGCTGCGCGCTGGCAACAGGACGCGCGTCTTTATGCGGCCGAGGAGAACTCCGCCAAGCCCAAGTACTACGTCTTGGAGATGCTTCCCTATCCTTCCGGCGCGCTGCACATGGGCCACGTGCGTAATTACTCTATCGGCGACGCGCTCGCCCAACGCTGGGCAACATTGCGAAGATGAAGGCGCAGATGAAGCGCCTGGGCTTCGGCTACGACTGGTCTCGTGAAGTGACCACTTGCTTGCCCGACTACTACAAGTGGAACCAGTGGTTTTTTCTCAAGCTGTATGAGCGCGACCTGGCTTATCGCAAGAAGAGCAAGGTCAACTGGTGTCCGAAATGCGCAACCGTGCTGGCGAATGAGCAAGTCGTGAACAACGGCCATTGCTGGCGACATGAAGACACGTTGGTCGAGCAGCGCGAATTAGAGCAGTGGTTTGTGCGCACAACGAAATACGCAGATGAGTTATTGCGCGATTTGGACCGCCTACCCGGCTGGCCGGAAAAAGTTCGCACCATGCAGCGCAACTGGATCGGCCGCAGTGAAGGCACGCTCGTGGATTTTCGTCTGGATTCCGCCGCTGGCGAGGCGATCACGGTTTTCACCACGCGGGTGGACACAATCTTTGGCGCGACTTCGGTCCAGCTTGCGCCTGAGCACCCGATCACCCAGAAACTGGCTGACGCCGACGCGGGGTTGCGCGTCAGAGTCGATCAGCTTATCGCTGAGCAATCGAAAGCAAAAGAACGCGGTGACATAGGAGAAATCGAGAAACACGGCGTTAATACCGGAAATTTCGCGATGAATCCCTATAACGGCGAGCGTGTGCCGATCTGGGTAGCTAACTACATTCTGATGGACTACGGCACCGGTGCGATCATGAGCGTCCCGGCGCACGATGAGCGCGATTATGAGTTTGCGAAGAAATACGGGATTGAAATCAGGCAGGTAATTGTTCCGTCTGACGGCTCGGACAGGAATGTCCGACCCGCACAAAGCGATGGACTTCCCTTCACCACGCTCGACGGCAAGCTGATCAACTCTGGCGAATTCACGCGCCTCAGCTGCGAAGAAGCCATAAAGCAGATGTCCGCTTTTGCTGAGCAACGCGGCGTCGGAAAAGCAACGGTCACTTTCCGTTTAAAAGATTGGGGCATCTCCCGCCAGCGCTACTGGGGCACGCCGATCCCAATGCTCTATTGCGAGAAGGACGGCATTGTTCCGGTTCCCGAGAAAGATTTGCCCGTCATTCTTCCCGACAACGTTGACATTACGCTGACAGGGGGTTCGCCGCTCGGCCGGGTCGCGGAATATCTCAATGCGAGGTGTCCAAAGTGCGGCGGACCGGCGAAGCGCGAAACAGACACCATGGACACATTCGTGGATTCCTCTTGGTATTTCTACCGTTACACCGATGCACATAACAATCACGCTCCCTTCGACTCGAAAATCGCTCAGTACTGGTTTGGAGATCGTGGAATTGATCAGTACATAGGTGGCGTGGAGCACGCGATTCTTCATCTGCTCTATTCGCGTTTCTGGACCAAGTTCATGCGCGATCTCGGCCTGATTAAAAACGACGAACCCGTCGAGCGCCTGTTCACCCAAGGTATGGTGATCAAGAGCGGCGCGAAGATGTCAAAGAGCCTGGGCAACGTAGTTTCGCCCGATGAAATGGTCGCGTATTTTGGAGCCGATGCTGCGCGCCTCTACAGTTTGTTCGCCGCCCCGCCTGATCGCGATCTCGATTGGCAGGAAACGGGGATTGAAGGGATCCGGCGGTTCTTGGGCCGGGTGTATGCGTTTTTCAGCCAGGTCCCTGTTGAGAGTGCGGCAAATGCCCCGGGCTACTCAGTAGGGGATTTGACGCCGAACGCTCGCGCCGTTCTTCGCAAGCTTCATCAAACCATTGCGCGCATAAGTGAAGACTTCAAGGGGCGCTGGCACTTCAACACGTCAGTTGCGGCTCTGATGGAACTGCTAAACACCTGCACTGCCGCGCCAGAACTTTTCCGCGCAGGCGATGACGCCGCTCCCGCGGCTTTTTGCGCCCATGTGCAGCGCACATTTGTGCTGCTGCTCGCACCATTCGCGCCTTATCTTGCCCACGAACTCTGGGAAACGATTGGTGAGAAAGAGAATTTGCTCAAGGCGCCCTGGCCGAAATTCGATCCCGAGCTCGCAAAGGAGGAAGAGATCGAAATTCCGGTGCAGGTGAATGGCAAATTGCGCGGCAAAATCGTTGTCGCGCCGGGCACACCGGAAGAAGAAATCTTCGCAAAGGCGCTGGCCGATCCCAACGTTCAAAGCTTCATCGCGGGCAAGCAGATCGTGAAAAAAATCTACACCGGCAAACTGGTCAGCATTGTTGTGCGCTGACCCGAGCCGGATGTTTGCATCCTCTGCCCCGATTTGAGAGACTCATCCGTGGAAACTCCATCCATCGTCGTTCTCGATTTCGGCGCGCAATATTCTCAACTGATTGCCCGGCGAGTGCGCGAGCAGAGTGTCTATTCCGTAGTTCTTCCCTGCAACAGCAGCCTTGAGCAGATTCGCAGTCAATTGCCCGTAGGCATCATTCTGTCGGGGGGACCATCCTCCGTTTATGACAAAGATGCGCCTGCAACTGATACCCAAGTATTCGAGCTCGGCGTGCCAGTGCTCGGCATCTGTTACGGATTGCAATTTATGGTGCACACACTGGGCGGCAGTGTGCGCGCCGCCAAACATCGCGAGTATGGCCACGCTCATGTGGATCGGATCGCCAATTCTGACCTTTTTTGCGGTCTTCCCAACCAGCTTGAAGTTTGGATGTCGCATGGCGACGAGGCGCTGGAACTGCCGCCGGGTTTCAAGCTGATTGCAAAATCGCCTACAGCGGTTGCGGCCATTGAGGATGCGGCCAGACGATTATTTGCCGTGCAGTTTCATCCTGAGGTCAGACACACAAAACTCGGAACGGAAATTCTGCGGAATTTTGTTCTGAACATCTGCAAGGCAAAACCCACCTGGACTCCTCAGCATTTCGTGGATGCGACAGTAGCTGCTGTCCGCGAGCAAGTCGGCTCGGGACGCGCCATTTGCGCTCTTTCAGGCGGTGTTGATTCCGCAGTAGCTGCCGTTTTGGTGGATCGCGCTCTTCGCGATGGCGACAAGTCGCGTTTGACCAGTGTGTTCGTCAACAATGGGGTGCTGCGGAAGCACGGGTTTGAAAAAGTTCAACAGAACCTGCGCGACAAGCTGGGGCTCCATGTCATTGCGGTAGATGCAACGCAACGTTTTCTGATCAAACTCGCCGAAGTTACGGACCCGGAGAAAAAGCGCAAGATCATCGGCAATGAATTCATCGCCGTATTCGACGAGGAAGCCCAGCGGATAGAAAAGAAAGAAGGGGATGTCGAGTGGCTGGTGCAAGGCACGTTGTATCCCGACGTGATCGAGTCGATTTCGGTGCGCGGGCCGTCGCAGGTAATCAAGTCACATCACAACGTGGGCGGCCTTCCCGAAAAAATGAAGCTCAAACTGATCGAGCCACTGAAAGAACTTTTTAAGGATGAAGTCCGCAAGATCGGCCGCGATCTCGGGATGCCAGAAGAAATTCTGCAGCGGCAACCATTTCCAGGGCCGGGCCTCGCGGTGCGAATTCTTGGCGAAGTCACGCCGGAGCGACTGGCTATATTGCGCGAATGTGATGACATTGTAGTAAATGAAATCAAGAATGTCGAGCTGTACACCAAAATCTGGCAGTCATTCGCCGTACTCTTGCCGGTTATGTCCGTCGGGGTAATGGGCGACCAGCGGACGTATGCTTACACTTGTGCGATTCGCGCGGTGCACTCAGATGACGGAATGACTGCCGACTGGGTGCCGCTGTCACATGAAGTCTTGAAGACAATCTCCAGCCGAATCGTGAATGAAGTGCAAGGCGTCAATCGGGTTGTGTACGACATCACTTCGAAGCCGCCGGGCACGATTGAATGGGAGTAAGCACGTGTGGCGCGGATTGAATGGGAGTAAGCACGTGTGGCGCGGACACTCTTGTCCGCGAGTGAGCGAAGCTCCGAACACCAGGTTTCTTCAGGATGCATTCCAGCCTGTGATATCTTCAATTTTCCGCGACAATTGAAGCATCTGGCGTGGGTTCCAGCCTGTTAATGGAGACACATGAATACTAATTTCTCAAAAAACCGCATCGCCGTTCTGGGTGCCGGCAAGATGGGCGGCATCCTGATCAAAGCGCTGATTGAGAAGCACCAGCTCGCGCCGGAGCGAGTTCGCGCCACGGTCGCCCACGAAACTCGCGCGCATGAGTTATCGCACAAGCTTGGCGTTACAGTGACGACGGACAACGTCGCGGCGGTGGATGGAGCTGATGTCATCCTGATCTGTGTGAAACCGCAAGTAGTCCAGGAAGTTGCGGAACAGATTGCAGACAAAGTGACTGCACTGCAGTTGGTCATTTCTGTGGCGGCATCGGTGCACACCTCACAAATCGAGAGTGCGCTTGGGGCAGGTGTTCCCGTCATTCGCGCCATGCCGAATACTCCTTGCGTTCTGGGTCAGGGAATGACCGCGCTGTGCAAAGGCCAATATGCCAATCCCGAGCACGTTGGGGCTGCTATTGCGCTGTTCAATGTCGTGGGCCGAACGGTTGTGGTTGATGAAAAGCATATGGACGCGGTGACCGGGCTCTCAGCGAGTGGGCCGGCATACATCTACATTATTCTCGAATCACTGGCTGAAGCTGGAGTGAAGGTTGGGTTGCCGCGCGACATCGCGACGCTTCTAGCCGCTCAAACCACGCTTGGAGCCGCCACTGTTGTGCTCGAAACCGGCGATCATCCTGCGCTCTTAAAGGATGCAGTCACGACTCCTGCCGGCTGCACCATTGATGGCATCATGGAACTTGAGGAAGGCAAGTTGCGAGTCACCCTCATCAAAGCCGTGGTGAAAGCGGCGCAGAGGGCCAAGGAACTGGCGGCCGGGTAGTTCAGGCTCGCTTAAAAAACTGCACCGCGCGTTCATGCTTGAGCGCGGCCACGCGTGTTGAAAAAGTTCCTAAGTTCCTGCGCTTTCCGGTCTTTGGGTTTTTCTTGCGTGAGTACAGGCGGTATTCGCCCGATTTCAGTTTGCGGATCATGCTTCGAAGATGCCGGCACAGCGACCAGGGTTGGCGTGAACGTTAAGCCACAAAATACTTTGCTGATGGATGATGCACGACGATTGCCGACGTGCTCTGCTCAGGATCGAGCAGGAACCCTGTGGTGAGCCGTACGCCAACGTTCTCTTCGGGGTGAAGTAGCGCGAATAATTTCGTCTGGTCTTCAAGATTCGGACAAGCGGGATAACCGAAACTATAGCGTGATCCGCGATACTTTTGGTGGAACAAATCGCGAATGTGCTTGGAATCTTCACCGGCGATGCCCAGTTCTTCGCGCATGAGCTTATGATGGAATTCGGCCAGAGCTTCAGCGGTTTCGACGCTAAGGCCGTGTAAGTACAGATACTTTGTGTACTCTCCGGCTTCGAACAGCTTTTGCGTTTCGACAGAGGCCCTCGCACCAATCGTGACCAGGGACAATCCGATTACGTCCATTTTGCCGGAAGACTTCGGCGCGAAGAAATCGGAGATGCAGAGCTTGCGGCCTTCGCGTTGCCGCGGGAAAGTGAAGCGGAGCAGTTCCTTGGTGCCACTGTCCACGTGGGGACGGGCGCCCTCGCCTGTCTGTTCGAGCGAAGCTCGAAGATCCTCTCTCGCATTCTCTGAAGAGGCCTGATATACTACTACGTCATTCCCATCCCCCTGCGAGGGAAAATATCCCCAGACAACTTTCGGATCGAACAGTCCGCGGGCGATGACTTCTTCTTCAAGTTCTTTTTTTATCGGGCGATACTTTTTCTCCACCAGCCGCGCGTAATCTTCCTGCGACGCGGTCTTCAATTGCCACTGATTTTTGAATAGAGCAGTGTCGTTGATATAAGGAAATAGCTCGCGCAGATCGTAATCTTTTTTGACGCGCACGCCCCAGAACGGCGGCGCGGGAATATTCGGAGCATCGCCGACAACGGCGCTGCGTTCGGAGAACACTGGCCCGGTTTCTTCGTCTACGGCGACAGCTTTCGCGTATTGCTTGACCGTACGCCCTTCTTCGAGCCGCTTCTTGCGCTTGCCGTTCGGAGTCGTCAAGTCTTCCATAACGTGCAAGCCAGCGAAAGCATCATCGGCGTAAAAGACAGCATTTGAGTATTCGCGCCGCAAATCGTCCTCAACATACTTTCGCGTCAGTGCAGCGCCGCCGCAGATCACCGGATACTCCAGCTTCTGCCGCTCGAGGTCCTGGATGACATACTTCATCTCCAGCGTGGATTTCACCAGCAGACCGCTCAGGCCGATGGCATCGGCTCTATTTTCCTGCGCGGCCTTGATGATCGAATCACCCGGCTGCTTGATGCCGAGGTTGACCACGCGGTATCCGTTATTCGAAAGAATGATGTCCACTAAATTTTTGCCGATATCGTGAACATCGCCCTTCACCGTCGCGAGAACAATCGTGCCTTTCTGTCCACCGGTCTCCTTTTTCTCCATCTTCGGTTCGAGATACGCAACCGCTGCCTTCATTACGCCGGCAGCATCGAGTACGGATGGCAACTGCATCTTGCGCGCGCCAAACAGATCGCCGACCGTCTTCATGCCGTCGAGCAGGACTGTATTGATCAGATCCAACGGCGTGTATTGCTGCAATGCCTCTTCCAGCAGAACGTCGAGAGGTTTTTTGTTCGCGCCTTCGCCGACGGATTTTTCGCCATTGATGATGGCGTACTTCAGCTTGTCTTCAATCGACAGAGTTTCAACGTGCGCGGTGGTCTCACCCTGGGTTTTGCCCTTCGTCCCAGCAAAATGCTGCATGTAAATCTGCAGTGGGTCGCCGGCAGATTCGTCGCGGAAGATCAGCTTGCGCGCAAGGTCAACCTCTTCCTGTGGAATCTTGTACAGCGGATAGATCTTCGTGTAGTTCACGATGGCCATATCGAGGCCATGGTTCACCGCTTCGTGCATGAACACGCTGTTGAGCACGCGGCGCGAATACACGTCGAGTCCGAAAGAAATATTGCTGACCCCAAGAATAGTTTTGACGTCCGGCAATTCCTTCTTGATCCGCTCGATGGCTTTGAGCGTCTCGATTCCAGCGGTACGATATTCTTCCTGGCCGGTCGAGATGGGCAGCGTGAGCGCGTCGAAGATGATATCGACGGGACGAATGCCGTATTTATTCACCGCGAGATCAAATATCCGATGGGCGATAGCCGTCTTCTTCTCGGCCGTCAGTGCCATGCCATCTTCATCGATGGTGAGCGCGATCACGGCGGCGCCATAACGCTTGGCCATCGGCAGAACTTTTGAGGTGCGCTTCTCGCCATCTTCCAGGTTGATGGAATTGATGATGGCCTTACCCGGGATGCGCTTCAGCCCCTCTTCCACTACATCAGCTTCGGTCGAATCGACAAGAATGGGTGCCGGCACGCGGGTTGCAATACGTTCCAGAATCGAAGTGATGTAATCTTTTTCGTCTTCGCCCACGATCGCGCAGCACAGATCGAGCATGTGCGAGCCCTCATTGACCAGCTTCTTCGCCAGCGCAAGAATGTCGTCGTACTTTTTGCCGCGCACCAGATTCTTGAATTGCTCGACACGCGTGGTCGTGTTCATTTCTTCGGCAACGATCAGCGGCTTGGGATCGAGGTCGAGTGGGACAGACGTGTACGCGCTCGAAGCGGCGCCTACCGGCTTCACATCTCTTTTCCCCGGTTCAATTCCGGATAGCGCGTCTACAACGGCCTTCAAATGTTCGGGCGTGGTGCCGCAGCATCCGCCGACAACGCGGACGCCATAATCCTGAACGAAATGTTTATGGTAACTCGCCAGTTCTTGCGGCTTCAGCTTGTAAACTGCGTGACCGCCTTCATTTTGCGGAAGCCCGGCATTGGGAAGAACAGAAATATTCTTCGTCGAGTTCGCGCCCAGGTAACGGACAGCATCGTTCATCTCCGCCGGGCCTGTGGCGCAGTTCATGCCGATGATGTCAATGTCGAGCGGTTCGAGCGCGGTAAGCGCCGCGCCTATTTCAGTGCCCAGCAACATCGTGCCCGATTCCTGCAGCGTGACCTGTATTTGCAACGGCAGCCGCTTGCCAGCTTTCTTCATCGCTTCGAGACAAGCGATCGCGGCAATTTTCGCCTGCAGCAAATCCTGTGCGGTCTCAACCAACAGAACATCAACACCGCCTTCGATCAACGCGCTCGCCTGCTCTTCATATGCTTCGAGCATCGCGTCGAAGGTGATGTGCGCAAGGGAAGGCAATTTGGTCGTCGGCCCGATCGAACCCGCTACGAACCGCGGCTTGCCGTTCCCCGAGAAATCCTGGGCCGCTTCTCTCGCCAGCTTCACGGCTGCCAGATTGATCTCGCGAACCCGGTCCTGCAATCCGAATTCGCCGAGCACGGTGCGCGTCGCGCCGAACGTGTTGGTCTCAACAACGTCGCAGCCGACCTTAAAGAAGTCTGCGTGGATGTCACGAATAATGTCCGGCCGGCTAAGGACCAGAACTTCGCTGCAATTTTCTTTGCCCCAGTAATCATCCAGAGTAGGATTGCGCTTCTGGATGTTGGTACCCATCGCCCCGTCGTAAATGACGACGTGCTCGCGTACGGATTGGAGAAAAGAAGCCATCAGCTTTCAGCCTTCAGAAAAAACACCTTTGGCCGTTGGTCGTTGACAAGAACCGCACGATGCACCCTAGCCCTCAATGACGATGGCAACGATGGCCTGAGCTGTCAACAACGCTGAGGCTGCGGTTAAAGCGAGCCATTTTCTACTGATTCGAACTGCGATGATGCTGCAACTCAGTGCAGAAATCTGAACAGCCAAGTAAAGGACAGGTCTGTGCAACGAGGGCACAATGAATGCCAGAGGCAACAGAATTACTCCTGTCAAACCGACCAAGTTACGCATCATCAACAGTCTCCAAGTTCACTGAACGACCAACGACGAATGACCTACGACCGCCTTTATGCACAAACGCCGGCCCTTTTCTGGACCGGCGTCAAATCTCGCGAAAATTATTGAACTCTTACTCTCCTGGAGCGACTTCGGCCGGCGCTCCGCCAATCACTTCGGCGGTATTGAATACCGGATTCGCTCCTAAATGCGCGGGCCTCGCGGCCAGCAACTGTTCTTTACGATAGATCAGATTCGTTGCGTTGAACGTGGCCAGCTCGAACCCATGGCCATGCGTGATCGCATCTGTCGGACAGGCTTCCACGCAATAGCCGCAGAAAATACAGCGGTTGTAATCGATGTTATAGACCTTGGCATAGCGCTCCGCGCCGCTCACACGATTTTCCGCAGTGTTCTCCGCCGCCTCAATGTAAATACAATTCGCCGGACAGTTGGCCGCGCATAGAAAACACGCCACACACTTTTCCAGGCCGTTTTCGTCGCGTTGTAGCACGTGCACGCCCCGATATCGCTCCTGAACCTTCGCTCCGCGCAACGGCCCCGGCCCATCCGGATAGTTCTCGACCACAGTCGGCTGGAACATCTCCTTAAAGGTGATGGACATCCCCTTGGCGATAGCCGCAATGTTTTCGAGGATCGGCATACACGTTTAGTATAGCGAACGTGCGTTGAAAGCGCAGCCTTCGTGTGTAGGTACTGGCACGCGGGGAAAGCAACGCAAATATCTGAAATTACAAGAGCCACGAGATTTGTCACCATCTCGAATGTCAGCCTGTTGGTAGGCGCTGTGATCACGTCTATCGCGACATCACCACAGGACGCTTTCTTCTACTTTCGCGCTTTTCCTGAGATCGGGAGAAGCCGCGTCCATGATCTTCGTCCTGGGCTACGCAGCTTTTCCATCGACGCGTGCGTC
>QHZW01000027.1:10771-17171 GCA_003224815.1 Acidobacteriota bacterium
AACTCGCTGGCCTGCAACGTGTTTCGGATAAGCGGGGCGTGATCGCCGCTGCAGCTATGGACCAGCGCGGCTCGCTGCAGAAGTCGCTCGCCAAAGAAAAAGGCGGGGAAGTCACCGACGCCATGATGGAAGAATTCAAGTCGCTCGTGACCGAAGTCTTGACTCCTCACGCCAGCGCCATTCTGCTCGATCCCGAGTGGGGATTGCCCGCATCGAAGCGCCGCGCCAAGAACGCCGGCCTGCTGCTTGCGTACGAAAAGACGGGATATGACAAGACCGGCCCGGGGCGTCTCGGAGACCTGCTCAATCACTGGTCGGCAAAGCGGCTGAAAGAAGCTGGCGCGGATTGCGTAAAGATTCTCCTCTACTACACGCCATTCGATCCGAAAGACGTCAATGATCAGAAGCATGCCTGGGTGGAGCGCATTGGTGACGAGTGCCGCGCCAACGACATTCCTTATTTCCTTGAATTCGTTGGCTACGACGAAGGCGCGGACGAAAAAGGTCTTGAATACGCGAAGAAAAAGCCGCATATCGTCACCGAGAGCATGCGCGAGTTCAGCAAGGACCGATACGGCGTGGACGTGCTGAAGGTCGAAGTTCCGGTAAACATGAAGTTCGTTGAGGGCACAAAATCCTTCGGTGGACAAAAAGCCTACGGCAAAAAAGAAGCGATTGATCTCTTCCATAAAGCCGCCAGCGTCGCCACCAAGCCGTTCATTTATCTATCGGCTGGCGTGAGCAACGCCGAGTTCAGCGAAACGCTCGAACTGTGCGGCGAGAGCGGCGTGAAATACAACGGCGTCCTCTGCGGTCGCGCCACCTGGAAAGAGGGCATCCCGGTTTACGCCAAGCAAGGCGCAGATGCATTCCGCAAATGGCTTGAGACTGAAGGCGTGAAGAACATCCAGAACGTCAACGAAAAACTGAAGACCGCGAGTTCCTGGTTCCCGATCTACGATGTTGAGCCAGTGATGGCAGGAGCGTAAGAGCAATCAACCACGAAGTGCACTAAGGAACACGAAGGAAATTTTGGGGCAGAATCCTTCGTGTGGCTTCATGTCCTTCGTGGTTTCTGGTTTCGGCAGTTCTAAGCCGCTCTCGGTCTTTCCATCGCTTCTTCTCGGGTTTCGCTCTTCGGCGGATGCGTTATCAGCGGCAACACTGCGCTAACCAGCACAACTACCGCGAGTACATTCAGCGCTCCGGCATAATGGCCGGTGCTCTGGCGGATCCTGGCGATGAGCATCGGCCCGAACACGCCCGCAAAGCCCCACGCAGTCAACATCAATCCGTAAATCGAGCCGACATTGGTTGCACCAAAGTAGTCTGTTGCGAAGGCTGGCATCGTGCCAAAGCCTCCGCGGTAGCAAAGCAGCACGATGAACGCCAGCGTCGTGAACAGTCCAAAGCCAGCCACGTGCGGCATCAGGCAGAAGACAACGGCCTGCACCAGAAACATCGCGAGAAATACGGCGCGCCTGCCGATGGCATCCGAGAGCCATGCCCACAGAAAGCGGCCCGAGCCGTTCGCAATGGAAATGATCCCGACCATTCCCGCGGCCAGCGCGGTGCTGACGTGTGTTATCTCCTCTGCCATGGGCGCGGCCTGCGAAATGATTGAAATCCCCGCTGAGGTGTTCAGGAAGAGCATCGCCCAAAGCGCGTACCACTGCCATTTCCCGAGCGCGGCTCCAAGCGTATAGTCGCGCGCTACTCTCTCCCTGGTTTGTGCCGCCGAAGGCTGCCATCCGGCAGGCGCAAATCCGGCTGGCGGATCTTTCATGAAGAAGGCGGGAATTGTCACTCCCAGAAAATAAGCGATCCCAAGAATCGCAAAAGTCTTTAACACGCCGACGCTGACGATCAGCCGGCTCGCGATTGGCGCCGTAATGAGCGCTCCCGCTCCAAACCCGGCCACCGCAATTCCCGTGATTATGCCCCTTTTTATCGGGAAACCACTTCACCAGCGTGGCAACTGGCACAATGTAGCCCAGTCCGAATCCGATGCCGCCCAGGAAACCGTAAGAAAAATACAGCCAGTAGAGGTGGCCGCCTGAGAAGCTCGCAAGAAAGACCCCGGCTCCATAAAAGATGCCGGCAGCAATCGCCACGATGCGTGGTCCCGATCTTCGCATCCACAGACCGCCGACAAATGCCGCGAATCCGAGCATCAGAATGGCGATCGTGAAGGTGAAGGTCACTTGCGAAATCGTCCATCCAAACGCCTTCGTGAGCGGAATGCGGAACACGCTCCAGGCGCCGCGCCCAGTGCGATCTGCATGATTACGCCTGCGACTGCAATTCCCCAGCGAGTAACTGGACTGATTGGGCGGGAAATGGGCTTTACTCCTGATAACCGATTGCGTGTATTCATACGTGCCTTTCTGTCTCACCTTAGATGGCACGTACAGGTATTCAGTTCGCGCTTTTAACACTCCTTTAACTGGCATACTTACGGCATGAGTGGCCACACCGAATACCTGATGTTCCATACCCGCAAACATCGCGAGTACATCCACATCACGCCTCAAATCGAGGCCATTGTTAAGAAGAGCGCAATCAAAGAAGGCATGGTGCTGATCTCAGCCATGCACATTACGGCAGGCGTTTATGTCAATGACAACGAATCGGGTCTGATCGAGGACATTGACCAATGGCTTGAACGCCTCGCACCGTTTCGCGAGAATTACCAACACCATCAAACCGGTGAGACGAACGGTGATTCCCACCTGAAAGCACTGCTGATTCACCACGAAGTCATTGTTCCAATCACAGCTGGGCGGCTGGACCTCGGCCCGTGGCAGCGGATTTTTTACGCTGAGTTCGACGGCCAACGCGACAAGCGGGTAATTGTGAAGGTCATGGGAGAGTAGGCATTCTCCCAATGTTTGAGGACGACGAGCAGGTGATTACGCCGGCTGCTGTTGCGGAGCTTCGGTTTCGGCTTTTCCCGTTTCCCATGCGACCAGCTTGCTCAAATCGTAGCTATATGGACCGTATGCGCGGAAAGCCTTCTCATCGAACAGCCGCTTGATTCCGCAGCCCAGGCAAACCTGATAGGAATGTTCTTGAAAACGAACGGGCCAACTCATTTTGCGGTGCCAACAGCCGCGCAACACCAAAACTGCCGCGCCAGCTACACCTGTTGCCATTAAACCTAGAGGAACTTTCCAACGCGATTTCTTTTCGTCTGCCATGGAACCTGGTCACCGCCCGAGGGAGCCTGAAAGACATTCTAGCAGCCGCGTCCAGCTTGCCCATGGGTTGGCTTGAGCACGAAAGGCATGTCGTACCAAAGAGAAATATTGCGGTTGCTTTTAATCCCTTGTAACGTACAACTTAGAATAATTCGGCATTCGCGGCTAGAGTACGCGAATGGTATGTAAAATGACGATCAAAAGTCGGCCTTCTTGCCACGGGAAGCGCCGCTAAACGCATGAGTGCCACTCCAAGTAATGCTGGAGTTGGATGGAGCGGACCAACTGTGCCGCTTTTATCCGACTCCCCCGATGACAAAGGGCGCAACGCGCTACAGGCGCTGTTCGCGTTCGCCTGCATTCATCAGCAAGCGACTCAGCGCCAGTCACAGGCTTCAGGCAAAGGGCTGCGAAGCGCCACGCCGAAACTTTCTCCCGATGAATTTGCGCTGAACGAAGTGCTTGAACTGGTTGCCCAGCGCGCGGTGTCTATCACCGGGGCCGAAGGCGTGGCAGTTGCACTGGCTGACTACGATGCTATCGTGTGCCGAGCGTCAGCTGGCGAGATCGCTCCCCCGCCTGGGGTAAAGCTCGATCCAAACTCGGGCTTTTCGGGCGCATGCCTGCGCAGCGGACAGACCATTCGCTGCGACGATTCTGAAACTGATGCGCGCGTGAATGCTGAGGCCTGCCGGATGCTGGGCACGCGTTCCATGATCGCGGTTCCACTTTCCGCCAAGCAGCGCGTCATCGGCCTGATTGAAGCGTTTTCCAGGGAAGCTTACGGCTTCAACGACAGTGACGTTAGAAGCCTGAATCTGTTAGGCGAGCTGATTCTCGCTGCTATCCGGCCTGAAGAAGAAGACCGTTTGGCGGAGATTTCGCGAAAAGTGGTTGTGCCTGAGACGGCGCGGCACACAAGCGACGCTGCTCCAGCGTTGATCGAACCCAAATCTGCCCGACTGATCGTTGACGAAAAATTTGCGCCTGTTCCGGCGAAGGCCGATGCCGAGGCGATGAAGCAAGAACCGGCGGTCCTCGGCGCAATGCAGACGGCTACAGAACCGGCGGCTCCCGTAACTGCGAAGGCAGATGAAGAAGGCGACGAGGCAAACGCCTCGGCAGAAAAGATCAGAGATACCTTCGGTGCTGCGACAACGTTCCTTGCGGAACAGGCATTATTGAGCCCAAAAGAATTGGAAGCGCCCGGCGAGCGTCCAGGCAGACAGCCGTCCGTAGTGTCGATCGCACTTATCGCGGCATCTGTTCTGGTCGCCATCGGACTTGGCTGGGCGGTATTGCGGGCTTTCCGCCACGGGGAGCAGGCGATTAGCGCCAACACCCAAAAACCGATCGAGATAAAAACGAACGAAACGCAGACGGCGGAGGTTCTGCCGACCGCGCCAGTCGCGAAATCCGGCGCTATGCCTCAAGTGACCGGCATCCGGCATTTGCTTTCGGCAAACTCCAGCATCGTCGTCATTGACCTAGAAGACCAAGTGCAGTACGAGGACCACACGCTCGAGAACCCTCCGCGCATTTATGTCGACCTGCACGATACAAAGATTGCTTCTGGGTTATTGAACCAGAGCATTGATGTGGACGACGATTTGCTGAAGAAGATACGGATGGCGCAGCCGATCGAGGGCATCACGCGGATAGTGCTCGAAACCAAAGGTGATGCCGGCTATTCACTGCGACTCGATTCGAGTCCGTACAGGTTGACAATCGATGTTCACAAACGTGAGGCGTCGCCGACGAGCCTAGGCATGCCTGCGCTGCCGAAACCATCGGCGGGACTTACGGTCAAAACCAGGAATGGTAGGTTGTCAGCAAGTGCATCTTCGGAGTTTCAAATGGTGCTCGATGCGGGCCATGGCGGCTGGGACCTGGGAACGGTCGGCAGAAAAGGATTACTGGAAAAAGACCTAGTGCTCGACATCGTTCAAAGGCTGGGAAAACTGATCGAATCAAAACTCGGCGCTCAGGTGATTTACACACGCCAGGATGATTCCTACCTGCCGCTCGAAAAACGCGCAGAGATTGCGAACGTTGCCAGGGCCGACCTGTTTCTTTCGGTACATGCAAACTACAGCGACCTCATAACTGCACGCGGAGTGGAAACCTACTACACGAATACCTATTCATCGGTACGTGCACGGACGGATGGTGATGATCCCCAGCTCCAACAGGTGGACTGGACGGGAGTGGACATCCGCGCCAAAGTCACGGATTCGCGCCGCTTTGCTGCGGACGTGCAGCAGTCGTTGTATGGAGGGCTGGCAGAACGGAACCCTGATCTGCGCAATCGCGGGGTGAAGAAAGCGGAATATGTTGTCCTGACCGGGACGCAGATGCCAGCTGTTTTGGCCGAAGTTTCCTTCGTCAGCAGCCCTGCCGATGAAGACAACCTGCAGAACGCCGATTATCGGCAAGGTATCGCTGAAGCACTATATCGCGGCATTGCCAAATACCGCGACGAGACGAAGCATACAAAGCTGGCCAGTGTAAAGAGAACTCTAAACTGATGTCGTGAAATCAGCTCTCTGGTTCAACCACAAAGGGCGCAAATATCCGCGAAAGTAAAACCTGGGATCAGGAAATTTCAATGAGATTTCGGCGCCCCGGAATAAACGGCCTGTCCGCAATCTGGCCTTCAAATCTCGTCGCCCATCTGCCGGGAATCACTGCGCCGCAGTCGGGGCAACAGCCATTCGGAGTCAAACGGTACTTCTCGATAAAGTAGCCGTAGCGCTGGATCACGGTCCTCGCGCAATTGGGGCAACGCGTGTTCTCCAGATCGCTCACACTGCCCGGCAGGTTTCCCGCATATACAAATCGCAGTCCGGCGTTTCTGCCGATTTCGGCGGCGCGCATCAGGTCTTCGGGCCTTGTGTTTTCCGGATCGGGCATTTTGTAGTCTTTATGAAAGGCTGTGACGTGCCACGGAATATCTGGGGAAACACTGACGAGAAACTCTGCGGCACGGCGAAGTTCGTCATCCGAGTCGTTAAACCCTGGAATGAGTAACGTCACGATTTCGAGCCAGACTCCCATGCCGTGAAGACTGCGAATGGTCTCAAGAATCGGGCCCATTCTCG
This sequence comes from Acidobacteriota bacterium, assembly GCA_003224815.1. GTDB lineage: Bacteria > Acidobacteriota > Terriglobia > Terriglobales > Acidobacteriaceae > Gp1-AA145. The sequence continues at coordinate 17,073 of QHZW01000027.1, forward strand.
ATACCATTCGCAGTCTTCACGGCATGGGAGTGTGGATTGAAATCGTGACGTTACTCATTCCAGGATTCAACGACTCGGATGACGAACTCCGCCGAGCCG
>QHZW01000384.1 GCA_003224815.1 Acidobacteriota bacterium
CGGGGTGCGTTCGGATGAGGTCAGTTGGAACAGTGCGGTGCTCGACCTTTCCGGCCTGGGCCTGACCGCAATGATGAGCCGTTTCGATGCCCTCAACGGTACTTCCGCTATTAGCCGCCAGGCAAATGAATCCATGAACGGCTACGACACGACCCGGTATGCGATTAACAGCACGACGGCAGGCGATTGGGATCAACGGAAATTTGCGGCGCTCTTCGGAGCGGGCGCCTTCGAGAAGGGAACGGTTTGGGTCCCGGCGGATGGTTGCGCGGTGAAGCTCGTGCTTGATGAGCGAATGTTATTTGGCAGCAACCTGAAAGACGCGCATTACGAACTTGCCAGGATTCGTAAATGAGCTGCACCGAACAAGGAAGCGTTACAGGGAACTTCGCGATGAGATTGCAGGGCAAATTCTATCTGGTGTGCTTGGCCGCATCCGTGCTGCTATCCGGCTGCTCGAAAAAAAGCGCTTCGCATGAATCACCCGGCATACCCGTCGCGCGACCTTTCAAAGACCTTCGGGATCTTCCAGGAACGATTGCCAATGTTACGTTAACGAGCAACACGGTCCGGATCGATGAATCGACTACACATCGCATCCTGAAGAGCATCGGCTCCGACGGGGACATCTTCGTCTTTGACAATTCCGATCAGCGGATTCAAGGCCTTCATGAAGGCCAGATATTGCTTCTGGACAAAGTGGCAGTCCGCAGGGTCCTTGTCGTAGCTAAGAAAGACAACCTCATTGTTGTTGGCACCGACTACGCTTCGCTGACCGACTTCATTCAGCAAGGGCAACTGAAATGGAGCGCTCCAATCAAGTTCGGGTCCCTGTTTTCGGCAAAAGACTCATCCGCTCCTTCGCGTCCGACTCCGAGTATGTGGTTCATACCGAACGGCACGGTTTACGCAGCAGGAACGGAACTTTCTTACTCCGGAAAAGTCGATGACTGGGACACGAGCATGAGCGTTACTCCGAGTTCGAACCGGCTGGATGTCGCGTTCAGGGTCTCCAGGAGTTCTCAAGGAATGAACGTGATGACCTCGGCGAAGGGATACCTCAAAGACTTCCTCAGCTCGGCCGATATTCAGGTCGCACAGGGCGATCTCAGCAATTTCTCCTATAACGCCACTAATCTGAACGGCGAAGTGGACGTACAGTATGCGGCCACTCGCGACGGCGAAGCTGCGGGAATCGATAAGCCGAATATCAAGTTGCCCCCACTCGCCAAAATTCCCATGCCCATTGATGGCATTCCGTTCATCCTCACGATTAACGCAAATTTGATCTTGAAGCCGGGATTCGGAGCAAAAAAAGAAGCCGCCAGTGGTTCGTTCCAGATTACTTATAACGGAGACGAAGGTTTTCAGGTGAAAGGCGGCAACGCGCAGTCGAGCAGCACGATTGACGGCACCGGAACCATTGGTCGGGTTCAGACCGCGTCGCTTGCCCCGCACGCGATCCTCATTGGCGTAGCCGCTCCCAAAATCACGCTGAGTCTTGGCATGCAGTCCGCGATGGACGTGCTTCAGCAGGCATTTCCATCCGGTCTTGCCGATTCGCTCGGCGATTTCCTTGCGAACACCGGCGCCGGCAAATGGGCCAAGAAGAAGATGAATTCAAGTTTCAAAACCGAAGCCGCAGCGTACGTACAAACGGTCGCGGTCGGCACGATGGCCTCGGAGGGATCTCTGGGCATGATTCCCTGTAAGCTCACGCGCTTGCTGCTCCAGTTTCAAGGCGGAGCAGACGCCTATTTGCTAGGACAGAAGACAGCTGAAAAAGATCTGATCTTTGCGAAAAAGGAATTCGTTGTTCGCGAACCTGACGTTAAGGCTTGCGGGGATAAGTAAACACCTTCCAGGAGAGGAGTGATTACTATGGCGTTCTGTGCAAAGTGTGGTGGGGCTTTAGTTGAAGGCGGGGGATTCTGCGGAACTTGCGGTGTTCCGGCCGACACGGCGGCTCAGGCCACAGCTGGCAATGCGCAAGCTGTTGCTATGAGCAGCCCGATTGCGTATTCCGGTCTTGCGCAGCGAAAGTCCAAGCTTCCCGGTGCCCGGATGTTCAACCGCCTTATCCCAGTTTCAACTGTGGTCATTGCATTGCTGGTCGGTCCGGCGTGCAATTCCGGCTCAACTTCTAAGGGCTTGATAGAGAAAACCACCGAAAAAGAATCAACTAAGGGCGGCAAAAACGTCGCGCCTGCCGAGTCTAACCCCGATCCTGGCATCGACCTCAATTGTGTTTACGATCACCTGCAGAATCCGCCCGAATCGTTTCACTACCGGTACAAGAAGGACGCGACGGACCACGTGCATCAGGAGGCGGACGTTACTCCACAAACGATCGACGGCTTTCGAATACAGTTCGATGGCTCGCAGCAGGCACTGCATGCGACGCGCTCTGATCAACAGAGCTGGCAAAGCGCGCTCGCAGGCCTGACCGGAATCTCAGGCATGTCGAGCACGGTTGCAATCATCAATCACAATTCCGCGATGCAGCGGGAGTCTGATGGCGGGCAAGTCAACGGATATAACACGATTCACTATTCCATCGATACCGCTCGGTTTAGTGCGGCCGAACGCCAGATGCTCTTGTCGCCGGGCGAGTTCGAAAAAGGTGACGCCTGGGTCACCTCGGCGGGATGTCCGGTGAAATGGGATCAGAAGCGAGCGCATTCTGCATAAAGTGCGGAGCACAGCGCATGACCATGCGAACTGAGGGTGACGACTCTCGCCATTTCTGCACCAGGTGTGGCTCGCCAATAACTCCGGATACACAGTTCTGCGTCAAATGCGGCATTTCCACGAGGCCTCCGGGAATCAGCTCCGCCTCAATTCCATCGGTAGCGTCTTTACAAACCAAAGCAATATCCTCCTCCGCACCACGCACTCCCAGCACCTCTGGAAGAGGTTTATCAAAGCAGCTGCTGCTAGCCGGAACTGCTGTCGTTCTCCTGGGAATCTTGCTGCTTGCCGTTGTGCGCGTTGTACATCGCGGCAGGCAGGAAGCTGCTGATATCGAAACGAATTCTCAGGCAAAGGTAGGTTCGTCTTCGTCCAATTTGCCCTCGACGGATCCCATCAGCAACAGCGCCGCGCTGAACGCGACATCGAGAGACGGAAACAGCAGTTCGCTGCCCGCAAGTGCACCGGCACCACCTGCAACGCCGTCATCAGATCCAGTTTTCATCACCCCTGCCGCCGCGACCGGAGATCAGGCACAGGACTGGAACCTCAAATACGAACGCACAGAGAACGGACCGGAAGCGGATTTGGTCGTGCGCACGGGAGACATTAACAATCTCGGCTTCGGATGGCCGCAAGGATTCGATCCGTTCTCCGGCAACTCCACTCCGCCTCACAAATTTCCGTGGGACCCGGCACCGGGTGAACCCGACAGGACTGACCGCATCATGCTCGGCTCAGCAATTGATCCAACGGAAGCGCTGCGAGACATCAGGCATTACAACAGTTATCGCAGTGATGGATACAGCGGCATGCTCTCCGATTGCGAAATGCTTTCCCAAGGCCAGCCCTGCAAAGAACGCCAGGATTCGTGGCCACAGCCGATCACGCTGATCGTCGGTCATTTGCCGGCAAACGTTACAGCTGTGTTGCTCCAGATGTTCGTTGACGACTTTCAGCCTGCCGCCTTTCACTCGCACTTCCACGTAAGCCTGAATGGCACACGGATTCCGTCTTTCGAATCTTCGATCAACTCTCTTGATCAGACCGGCCCCATTGGAAAACTGGTGAGCATGAAGCTGTTGCCCGAATATTGGCCGCTGCTGAAATCCGGAGAGGTCAAGTTGCTCATCGACGATCCGACCACGAAAGTGAGGGACGGATACGCGATCGACTTCGCGCGCATTCTGATCAATCCGCACAAATTCAAGTATGAAGTTTCACTTGTAGCCTCGGTTGTAGATGCAGACAAGCACACACCAATACCGGGCGCGAGTGTCACCGCAGGCCTGCAATCGGCCAGTAGCGACATTCGCGGGAAATGCAAACTGAGCGGATTGCCGGCCGGGTTAGTAACTGCGACAGGTGCGGCTCCGGGTTATGACGAGAATTCTGTGCCTGTGGATTTGATAGCCGGTCAGAGTGGCACCGCTGAAATTCAATTGCACCGTCATGAAGAAGGCACGGCCGCGCTCGAACGTTCAATCGAGCAAACTGGCTCCGCAACCATTTACGGAATACATTTCGACACCGATTCCGCGAAGCTCAGAGCGGACAGCATGCCTGCGCTAAACGCGGTTCTTGGGTTGATCAATAATCATTCGGGCTCGCGATGGATTATCTCGGGACACACAGATAATCAAGGAAGCGAAAACAAAAACCAGCCGTTATCCGAGAGGCGTGCGGCTTCGGTGATCACGTGGTTGAAGGCTCACGGCGCGGAGCCGAATCGCCTTGAACCGCAGGGTTTTGGAGCAACGCGCCCCGTTGCTGATAATGCAACCGCCTCGGGCAGGGCTCTGAACCGGCGAGTGGAGATTTGGCTAGCGAAGTGATGTGTCGATGTCCGACTGTTTTTACTGATGAGCGTCGGGTGCTCTTGACGGTTACCGGATGACGGGCAAAACGGGAATCTAAAGTCAACTGTTGAAATCAGGGGACAGCCAACTTTGCGCATTCTATTCGGCTTTTTGCGGGTCAAATGAGCGATATAGGGATTTATCATCAAGGTGAAATCCCTTTCATAGTCCAATGATATTTTGGCAGTGAACAAGCTTCGGTTGAGTTACGAGACCTAACTTAGGTAACTGGCAATAAAAATAAGAAAAGTCTATCTGTAATTTGTGCAAAATGTAGAGCGCCTAGCGTTAGTGTTACTGGCGTTGATACCCCTTTGTCAGTCCCAGACGAAATCGTATTCGCCTGAGCAGGACGGCACGCTCGCGGCCACACCACAAACAGAGTCGGCTGATGCAGAGACACTCTACGAACGCGGGAGGTTTGCTCGCGAAGGTCATCGGTACAGCCAGGCCCTGAAGTGGTATCGGCTATCTGCGGCACAGGACTTCAGCGGTGCTCAGGTGGATTTGGGCTTTATGTATTTCAAAGGACTAGGGGTAGAAAAGGATCCGGCTTTAGCAGCCTACTGGTATGGGCTGGCAGCCGCTAAGGGTGACTCGGGCGGCGAATTTGGTTTAGGTCTCTGTTACCAACTTGGGGAAGGGGTAGAAAAGAGTCCATCCGTGGCTGTCAAATGGTTTTCCCTAGCATTCAGTCATGGCGATGCGTGGGCGCCCAACAGCACCGGAGAAGTACAGGAACTCGATAACAAAGATAACGTACAGGCTTTCCATTGGTATAGAAAAGGTGCTGAACTTGGCGACGAACTGGCGCAGTATAACGTCTGTCGGTTCACAGTTCAGGCCATCGGTACATCGACAAACTTTTCAGAAGCGTTGGAATGGTGCTCGAAGGCGGCTAACAAAGGTGGGTCTTGGGGCCAATACGGTCTTGGTCGGATTTATGAAGACGGCACTGGGTCCCGCAGGATTACAAGAAAGCCGCTGGGTAGTACCTCAAGTCTGCCGAGCAGGGCAATCCAGTTGCGCAACTCAGGCTCGGCATGCTCTATTCGCACGGCTACGGCGTCAAGCTCGATTTGATTCAGGCATACATGTGGGTTGCACTTGCTGGATCATCCAACCATCCCGACGCCCTAAATTACCTTCAGACTTTGAATGCCGAAATGGCTCCAGGCGATATATTTGCAGCCCAGA
>QHZW01000392.1 GCA_003224815.1 Acidobacteriota bacterium
GCCGCAGCAATTTTCCGGCGGGCTACTGCCGACATTGTGCGCTTTGCGGGAGCCGAGCCAGTGGTCTTCCCTGATCGCTTCGCCCATCTGGCTTTTTGTACGAGGCTGATTCGCCTGCCAGCCGATGCTGACATTCTGCGCCTCGGTTCCGTGTAATTACTTCCGCCATCCAGTTTGCCCAGAACCGCAAGGGCTGCGTCAACATGCTGCAACTGATTTACCAGATTCGTTCTCTCTAGTCTTAGCTCCGCCACTATGGATGACAGCCCCTTTAAATTGGTCATGAATGCCCTGGCACAGAGATTGTAATCGATCGAGTCTGATGGTCTCCTACCTAGGCCCGGCGTCGGCCGACGTCGCACAGTCTTGCGACAATCTGCCATCCCCGATTCAATCCGGTGGTCTGAGCGGATAATGATCTATCGCCGGTGCCCTGTGAATTGCTCGGTAGTTGATTAGAATAAATCGCTCTTAGAAAAATGTTAGCAGTCACTTTCCTCGGTGCGGCGCCGCCCCAAAATGATCAATTCGTTTTACCCAGTTCCGTCAGACTTACCGCACAGGATTTCACGTTGTTGGGCAAGGATGGCAAGGCCCGTGCTCGCTTTTATATGAGAGGCAATCAAGCAGCGATAGAACTTTACGACTCCAAGGGCAATGTCATCTGGTCCGCCCCTCCGACTAGCGGAATCAAGCCCGTGCCGGCCCAATAGTTCAGCCGGGGTAGGGTCACTGTTGATAAATCCCATATCACTCATCAACCGCAAGTCAAGATAGTTTTCCCGTGCTCACTTGCACAATCGCTCGCGGCTCGAGTCATGCGGCTCGTGCCTTCGCAGAGGACAGGCACGCCGTCACCTCACGGAGGACCTGCTCGTAATCAGCGGCGATCGCCCGCTCCACATTAATACGAATGCCTTTTACGCCTGCTTCTTGCGCCAACCTCTGGAACTCACTCTGAAGAAAGACTTCCAACTGCTTCGGTGTCAAGACGGCAATGGGAACAGTAGCGGACTGGCCGGTCTCGGTCTCGATCTTCACGCAGTATGGGGATTCGGACTGTTGTGTTTCAGGATTCATGCGACACACCTCGCGACGAAAGTGGCAGGCAAAGATCCTAGCATTTTAGTGCGTCCCGCCGTTCCCCTGCGCGATGCGGGGGAATTAGTTGAGGCACGTCGGCACAGTTGGCTAGATCGCGTCTCTGACAATGTCGGCCGTGTCAAGCTCTTTCGAGCACACTGCGGCGTGCACTCAGAGAAGAGCGCCATTTCGCTCTCGTTGAAGATTTGCGCTTTGCAACCATCTGGCAGCTGGTTATGGCGTTCGGACGGTGCGGGCAAACTAAACTCAAAGACAAAACAGCCACTATAGAGTCCGCTCAGGCGGTCTGTGCAGTGTCAGTCGAGCAGTCCGCGTGAGTAAAGCCTTTCGTAGAACTCGATGTCTCGTTTGCGCTCGGGCAGCGATGCGCGAAAGATCTCTGCTGCAAAAGCAAATGGAGCCAAGCCATTCGCAGTTATCACGCCTCTATCTGACACTGTTGCGTCGGCCGGTAGAATTCTGCGCCGCGATACTCCCGAACATATTTCGCTATGAAATCCTTGCCATTGCTCGTATGTAGACGATCATTGAGCAGGCCGGTGTGAGCAAGAGCCAAAGTTGCAGCACAGATCGCTGCGACCGGCCGGCCTAAATCGATCATGGCGTGCACCACCTTCGAGATCTCGGGCATTTCTCCTTCGGTCCAAGACTCACCGCCAGGAAGAATGAGGACGTGCGCCGAGTTGGGAATAAAGTCCAGCAAGGCGAGATCTGGTATCACCTTGATACCGCCCATGCTTACGACAGGTTGAGAGGTCAAACCGATTGTTTTCACGGAAAACCCAAACGTTCGCCTCAACCCGGCGAGAGCCGCCGTAGGTTCCCAATCCGCATAGCCGTCGCGAACCAGCACGTATGCCGTATGGACGCGGTGGACCTCCGCTCGTGCGCCATTCCGATTTCTTCGCCGGCCAAGACTGCACAGGAGAGCTTGTGGCGGTCGAGAATGCGGATGGTTTGTTATCAACCTGGCTCCAAGTGGATCAAGGTCATTTATCATCGCTGCTTCGACCCACAGTGAGCCTACGTTAACTCATCTCTGCTTATGTGCAGACTGCCGGCGCCTGCACCGATAGCAGGTGCTATACTCTTCGCGCGTTTGAAATGTTCGCGCCACCCACCGAAACGCAACCGCGTTCCAGCTGCTGAACCGACCATTCAAATAGCTCACCCACTCGGAGCATTTCGTGAAAAACATTTTTGTCGGCAATCTGGACTTCAGCACCGGCGAGGACGATTTGCGTCAGCTTTTCGCCCAACATGGCGCCGTTGCTCGCGTTTCGCTCATGACTGATCGCGACACAAGTCGTTCTCGGGGCTTTGCGTTTGTTGAAATGACCAACACCGCGGACGGCGAGAAAGCGATCGCGGCACTGAACGGCACGCAGTTGGGCGGTCGAACGATCAGCGTGAATGAAGCTCGCCCGAAAGTGGAGCGTGGAGGAGGTAGGGATAGATCGTCCAGCAGAGGCGGCGCGCGTCACGGTGGGCGCTGGTAGATCGCCCGCTAAGCCGAAGAGTTAGCGCCGTTACTTTGTTCATGTACCAACGTCACATTGATGTTTCCCGCTTTGGAATTTAAAGGAAAGAGAAGGGCGCCAGGTTCCGAATATGGGAAAACGAGACTTCGTCGCCGTTTACACGGATAGCGGCTGCGTCCTTGGCTGCGACCATAAACACCAAAACGTCACTACAGCTACCGCGTGCATCGCCAGGCGGCTATGTCGTGGCCGTCCGAAAGCGAAAATACCTTCCTTTGAGAGAACTGGAGGAAGCCGAGTTTCAGCAGTCAATGTTCGGCCGCGATGAAGCGCGCGAACAGGCTCCGGACGCCGCGCTGCTCCTGCAAAGAAAGCTGAACCCGCAAGAATAGTTCAGGGAACGCCTCTGGCGCGACCGAATGGATCATGCGACAAGACGCCGGTGATGTCGTCGTGCTTCTTGTTTAATTTGAAGCCGGTCTCATTTCGATAT
>QHZW01000107.1 GCA_003224815.1 Acidobacteriota bacterium
AGTCACAGACCAGCTTGTCGAGGGCGAGAACAGCGTTGTCGTGGAAGTCGACAACACCCGCCGACTGGACGGTGTGCCGTCGCTGAAGACCGACTGGTGGAACTACGGCGGACTGACCCGAGGCGTGAAGGTGGTCGAAGTGCCGGAGACATTTGTTGAGAACTACTTTCTTCACTTGTCATCTGACAGAAAGTCCGTCGACGGTTGGGTCCAGTTCAATGGCAAGCCTGTCAAGAACGAAGTCGCGATCGAGTTTCCTGAAACTGGTTTTGTCTACCGAACTCTGCTCACGCCCGAGGGCCGAGCCAACATTGGGTTTGAGGCGAGTGCTATTGCATGCGGCAAGAAGCTCATCTCCGAATGCAAGGCGGCACTGGAGCTATGGTCGCCAGAGAATCCCAAGCTGTTCAAAGTTGTAATCTCAGGCGAAGGCGACAGCGTTACCGACGAGATTGGATTTCGCACAATCGAGACTCGCGGTACTGAAATTCTGCTGAATGGCAAGCCGGTTTTCCTGCGCGGTATTTCCATGCATGAAGAGGCTCCGTTTCGAAGCGGGCGCGCAATTTTCGAAGAGAATGATCGCACACTGCTCACCTGGGCGAAGGAACTTGGTTGCAACTTCGTTCGCATGGCGCACTATCCCCATAATGAGGACATGGTCCGGCTTGCCGATCGCATGGGCTTGCTGCTGTGGGAAGAAATCCCGGTTTACTGGGACATCCAGTGGCAAAACGCGACGACGCTGGAAAATGCGAAAGCGCAGTTGCGCGATGTGATTCTGCGCGACCAGAACCGTGCAGCGATTGCGTTCTGGTCCATGTCCAATGAAACGCCCATTTCAGCAGAGCGCACGCGATTCCTCAAGTCTCTCTCCACCTACGCCCGGGACCTCGATGCCACCCGGCTTATCACTTCCGCGTTGAACCACACCGACAAAACTGGACCATTCAGCCGCACGCTGTCAGATCCGGCCGGTGAATATCTTGACGTGCTCGGCCTGAATGAATACATCGGCTGGTATGAAGGAAAGCCGGAGGACGCGGATAACACTCGCTGGACATTTGCGTTCAACAAGCCGGTCATCGTAAGCGAATTTGGAGCGGATGCTCAATACAATCTGCACGGCGACGCACAGACGCGATTCACAGAGGAGTATCAGGTCAACGTGTTTGAGCACCAATTGAACATGCTCGCGCACATGCCGCAACTGGCGGGGATGTCGCCGTGGCTACTGATGGACTTTCGCTCGCCACGACGTCCGTTGCCGGGTATTCAGGACTACTTCAATCGCAAAGGCCTGATCTCCGATCGCGGCCAACGGAAGCGGGCGTTTTATATTTTGCAGAAATTTTATCGAGAGAAAGCAGCACAATAATTCATCTCCTCGGATTTACGCGGATGAACACGGATTAACCCGGATGGACGTTCTGAGTCTTCCTTTGGTGCTTTGCGATTCAGATTTTCGAGCCCAACCGCACAAGACGCAAAGTGCGGGAAGAGTTTAAAGAGACTTGAATCCGCGTACATCCGCGTTAATCCTTGGAGATGAAGGTACAAGAGGGAACGCATGAAATATCGCAAGCTTGGCCATACTGGATTTGAAGTCAGCGACATCGCACACGGGCTTTGGGGCATGGGTGGTTGGAGCGGTTCGGATGACGAAGAGTCGCTCAAAGCACTGCAACTCGCGGTTGAGCTCGGCTGCAACTTCTTCGATAGCGCGTGGGCCTATGGAGACGGTAAGAGCGACGGTCTGCTCGGCGAGATTATCGCGCGTAATCCGCACAAGCGTCTGTATGCAGCCTCGAAGATTCCGCCCAAAAATCTGCAATGGCCGGCTTCGCCCAAATACAAGTATCACGACGTTTTCCCGCCTGACCACGTCTTCACCTATGCCGACCTGATCAGAAAAAACCTCGGCGTGGAGACGATTGACGTTCTCCAGTTTCATGTTTGGGACGACACCTGGACCGAGGAGCCGGATTTCCGCAACACAGTCGAGAAACTCAAACGAGACGGCGTGATTCGCAGTTTTGGCCTGAGCTTAAATCGTTGGGAACCGGAAAACGGCATCAAGGCCATCCGCACCGGCCTCGTCGATGCGGTGCAGGTGATTTACAGCATCTTCGATCAATCGCCGGAAGATGAACTCTTTCCGGCATGCCAGGAATTGAACGTTGGCGTGATAGTTCGGGTTGCACTCGATGAAGGCAGCCTCGGGGGAAAGATGACTCGAAACACGAAGTTCCCTAAGAGCGACTGGAGATCGGGTTACTTTAATCCCGAGAACTTGGCTAACACCATGGACCGCGTGGATAAGCTGAAACAGATTCTTCCGCCGGGAATGTCACTCCCGGAAATGGCGCTGCGATTTGTGCTTTCGCATGCTGCCGTTAGTACTGTAATCATCGGCATGCGCAAACTCGAACACGTTGAAGAAAACATTTCGCTCAGCGATAAGGGCCCGCTCAGTCCGGAGCTGCTGAAGCAGTTGCAGCTCCACCGATGGGACCGCAAGCCGGCTCCATGGTCGGATTAACAATGCCTGTAGGCTCCAAATACAAGCGCGCGTTCGTGGATGCGGAGTTCCCGATCCGGCAGCGCAAACCTGTGCCACACGAGTTTGTGCTGGATGCGCTTGCCGAAGTTCAACCGCGAACTAATCCCATGTTCGGCTGCCTTGCCGTATATGTAGGCGAAAAGATTGTGTTGGTGTTGCGCGATAAGCGCGACGGCTCCGCCGATAACGGCGCCTGGCTGGCGACAACCCACGATCACCATGACTCCCTTCACGCGGAATTTCCCAGTATGCGTTCTATTCAGGTGCTCGGGAAAAAAGTCACAGGATGGCAAGTGCTGCCCGCTGACGATCCGGATTTTGAAGAGGCTGCGCTGCGCGCCTGCGAGTTGATCGTCGCAGGGGATCCACGAATCGGGAAAGTGCCAGCGAGGAAGCAAAAGCCCAAAGGTCCAAAGAAGTAACCGCAAGGACTCACGGCACAATGCAGCAACCCAGTGTTCATGTTCTAGATTTGGAGTTGTCGAAGATGTCAGACGTGTTTCTTCGATCGGGTCCCGTCCGAGTTCAGGCTTCCTTCTGCGGTGATGCGGGTGGCCTTGCACACCTCTTTTGCGACCTTCAACGCTGTTTCCCGCAACGCCGCACCATCGGCGATGATCGAGCTGGCAGCAAGCGTGAACTGAAGCGCATCCTCTTGCCTATCGAAGTAGAGCACAACCTGACTAGCTGCCATGGCGGGATTAACCTCCGAAAATCCTTTTTCGACATCATAGGCTGGAATTGCATGAACAACGTGTACTGTTTAGGTGCGCGGGACGGGTCTACCAACTCCAAAGTACCTAGGTGTTTAGACTTAGATACAGTATGCGCCCGAGGGCGCTCTCGTTTCCCGAAGAGTAGAAAGAGAAAAGCTTCGTGCGTTGCCCCCGTTCCTTTGCTAGCCGGCCGCTGGTCCTCAACCCGAAGTGGGATGCAAACATCGAAGTCCTCGTGAAACGATTTGCCTTATTGACGATTGCAGCGCTTGCCTTCGCGACGTTAACGTTCGCGCAGGAAGCACCGCCATCCGGTCAGATCTTCTCCTCGGATCTGATCGCTTGGAGCAGGATGCAACGACTTCAAGTGCCCGAGGAAAACTCCGGTCGGCAGCAAGCGCCGGATTCCTCCACTCAAACATCGTCTCCATCGAATCAAAATCCCTCAACCCAAACGGATCAGGCACAAACTCCGGGTCAGGACGCGAGCACGCCGAAACAGGCACCCACTGCCTCAAGCTTCATCGGAACTGTCACCAAAGAAGCTGATGATTTTGTGTTGAAAGTGTCCGAAACGACGACGTATAAGCTCGATTCCAAGCAGCAGATCGAGCAGTACAATGGGCAGCGCGTTCGCGTTACGGGCACACTCGAATCGGGCGTGAACATCATTCACGTTGACAGCATAGAACCGCTTTCCTAGCTTCATTCATTGCGATTCCGCACGATCACCTAGTTTGTTTTTTGTGTAGTCCGGGCGTATATTAGGTAACTGGAACTGTTGTGTAGTAGCAAGATTTTGGCGGAGCACACCAGTGGGCGCAAGCCCACTTTTTACTTGCGCCAAGTTTCCAGAACGGCGGAATTCCGCTAAGTTATTGGATTTATGGCGGTTGATCTCGATCAGGTGCGGGCCATTGTCGAACGAGTGGCTGCCTCGCAAGGACTCGAGGTGGTTGAGCTTGAATTACGCGGCGGCGGCAAGTCACGCATGCTACGAATTTTTATCGACAAGCCGGACGGGGTGACGCACGAGGATTGCGCGAATCTCAGCCGGGAGATCGGGACGATTCTCGACGTGGAAGATGCGATCCCGGGCGGATCGTACACTCTGGAAGTTTCGTCGCCGGGATTGGATCGAAAGCTGTTCAAGGCTGCGGACTTTGAGCGGTTCCAAGGCAGCCGAGTGAAGCTAACGACCCGGGAACCGGTAAATGGCAATAGGCACTTTGAAGGCCGGTTGGATCATTTCGAGTCCGGCAGATTGACCCTGGATTTGGCTGAAGCACGACGAAACTTTCGTCCGCGGAATGCGGGCGAGGCGCCCGCGCCACACAAGTTGGAAATTGATCTGACGAATGTGGAGAAAGCGAACCTGGTGCCGGAGATTTAAAAGCAAGTTGTCAGTACCGAAAAGGTATGCAACTGACTACGGATCACTGACAACTGGACACTGATTTCTTATGGCGAGCGAGCTTTATAACACGATCGATGCTCTCAGCAGAGAGAAAGGGATTGATCCGCAGGTAGTAGTCAGCGCGGTGGAAGACGCCATTGTTGTCGCTACGCGGAAGTATTACAAGTCCCAGGAAAATCTGCGCGCGCAGTTAGACAAAGACAGCGGCAAAATCCGTGCGTTTGCGGTGAAAACCATTGTTGAGGCAGCGGAGCAGGTGGAAGACCCGAACCTTCAGGTCACGCTGAATGATGCGCGCAAGTCCGATCCCAACGCAGAAATCGGTGGAGAGCTGCAGATTCCTAAGGTCACCGAAGGAATTCTTGGACGAATCGCAGCCCAGCTTGCGAAGCAAGTGATTTTCCAGAAAGTCCGCGAGGCTGAGCGCGATACGGTTTACAACGAGTACATTGGTCGAGTCGGCGAAATCGTGAACGCGACGGTGAAGCGCATCGAAGGCCCGGACGTGATCTTCGACATAGGCAAGGCAGAGGCGCGAGCTCCCCGAAAAGAGCAGTCGCGTTTGGAGTCGTTCGCAATTGGTGAGCGTGTACGCGTGGTGATCGCCCGTGTTGAGAAGGCTTCGAAGGGACCGGCAGTTGTGGTTTCTCGTGCCGCGCCGGAATTGGTGCAGCATCTTTTCCAGACTGAAGTTCCCGAAATTTACGACGGAACGGTTGTCATTCGCGCCATCGCGCGTGAGGCCGGTGAGCGCACCAAGATCGCGGTCATGTCAAAAGACAAGGAAGTTGACGCGGTCGGCGCCTGCGTCGGCATGAAGGGCATGCGGGTGCAGTCCATCATTCGCGAATTGCGCGGCGAAAAAATCGACATCATTGAGTATCACGAAGATGCGGTCACATTCGCTGAAAAAGCGTTGCAGCCCGCGAAGGTCAGCCGCGTGAGCATACTCGACTCGACTGATAAGCACCTGGAAGTTGTGGTTGACGACAGTCAGCTTTCGCTGGCGATCGGCAAGAAAGGCCAGAACGTGCGCCTGGCGGCCAAGCTGCTCGGCTGGAAGATTGACATCAAGAGCGAAGAGGAGAAGCGCCAGGAAGTTGAGGCCCAGATGGCTGAACTGACCAGCGCGATCGCTACTCCGCTTGAAAGTGTTGAGGCCCTCGGCGAAGGCCTGGTTGAGAAGCTCAAGGCTGCCGGTATTTCTACGGTCGAGGCTCTGGCTGATATGACGCCTGAACAGCTTGAGGCAATCGAGGGAATCGGTCCCAAGACGGTGGAAAAAATCAGCGTCGCGGTGAATAATTATTTCGCTACATTGGAAGGCGCTGAAGGCGTTGCTCTGGAAGGCGGCGAAGGGGTTGCTCTACCAGAGAACGAAGGCATCGCAACCGAAGGGGCCGTCGAAGCCGAACCCGCCCCGACAGAAACAGAAGAAGTCGAGGCCGAAGCGGCTGCGCCGGATTCCGAGCCTTCAGGCGAAACGGAATCAACGCCAGAGGCAGTCGAGGCTGAAGAGCAGAAAGAGTAAGCAGTTCAAAGTTTTACGGGTTTCAAAGTGAGGCGTTCGCAAATTGAACGTAAACTTCGAAACCCCCAAAGATTTCCGTGAGGTTGATATGGAGACTTAGCGGGACAGTTCGGAGGAACAAAGAGGCGGATGAGTAAGATTCGAATCAACGATTTAGCCAGAGAGCTCGAAGTTAAAAGTAAAACCATTCTCGACACACTGACGGAAGTCGGCGTTACAGAGAAGAAGACGCATTCAAGTTCTCTGGAAGAGCATGAAGCAGCTAAGGTGCGCGCACATCTTCGCGGCTCAGGCGACGGATCCTCTGCTTCTAGCAGGGCGTCGCGTCCGGCACCATTAAGTCCTGACGAAATCAAAACAAAGATTGATCTCTCGCACATCTCGAAACCTGGCGATGTGTTGAAGGCCATCATCAGCAAACAGACCGCCGCCGCTCCGACTCAACCGACACCTCCAGCGCGGCCCACAACTCCGCCGACTGAGGCGAAACCGCCGGCTTCTGTGGCCAGACCCGCTGCTCCGGCTCCGCCGTCAACCCCAGTTGCTCCCCCGCGGATCATTACGCCGCAAGTCGTTAGGCCCGCTGCTCCGCCAGCAACCACGAGTGTTCCGCCCGCGAAAGTCACGCCGCCTCCTGCAGCTCCGCAAGCGCCTGCTGCTCCCGTTGCACAGGCCGGTGCTCCGCCTGCACTACCACAGAGTACTGCGCCTCGATCCGCGGCTTCCACGAGCCATGCCGCCCCACCGGCGCGACAACCACAAGCTCCACCCGGACCACGCATGATTGTGCCGCAGACCGGTCCGCGTCCGGTGTACAAAGCTCCCACTCCGATGGCGCCGCGTCCTGGGCAGCCCATTGCTCCTCGACCCGGACAGCCGATTGCGAGTCGTCCCGCACCCGGACGTCCCGTTCCAGGTCAGCCAATTTTCCAGCGCCCGCGTCCAGCAGGTGGACCTCCCGGATCTCGTCCGCCTATGCGGCCGGGCGAGCGCCGTCCGATGCATCCCACGCGAACTGGTTCTGCTGGGCCGCGACCGATTGGAGTCGGCCCCGGATTGCCGCCACCCGGACCGACGCGTCCCGGCAGCCGTCCAGGCGGTCCGTCGCGACGGCCAGGGCAACGATATGTTCCACGCGGGGTAAAAGAAGGCCCAATGAAGGGCTTCGTGCCTCCGCCGCGGCTTTCGCTTTCGAACGAGCCGCTGCCGATCACGCGCAACATCACAATTACGGAAGGCATCAGCGTTAAAGATCTTGCCGAGAAGCTTGAGATCCGCGCGAAAGACCTTATTGCGCGTCTGCTGTCTCGCGGCGTATTTGCGACCATCAATCAGACGCTCGACGCAGAACTGGCCAGCGACATGGCACGCTTCTTCGGAGCCGAAACCAACGTGATCAGCTTTGAAGAGCAGACGGCGAAAGAAGTTGCCGAGACTGCCGCTAAGGAAGAAGGCGCTGCCGCTGAAGGGTTGCCGCGTCCGCCGGTGGTCACGATCATGGGCCACGTCGATCACGGCAAGACTACGCTGCTCGACTCGATTCGCTCGACCAGCGTCGCGGAAGGCGAAGCAGGTGGAATTACGCAGCACATCGGCGCGTACAAAGTCACGATTCAGGATAAAGATTCGCCGGCTTACGGGCGGCAGATCGTATTCCTCGACACGCCAGGTCACGAAGCTTTTACCCGCAAGCGTTCGCGCGGCGCAAAGGCGACCGATATTGTCGTGCTGGTTGTCGCAGCCGACGATGGTGTAATGCCACAGACCATTGAGGCCATCGATCACGCGCACGCCGCAGAAGTGCCCATTATCGTCGCGGTCAATAAGATCGACAAGCCTGGCGCCTTGCCTGATCGCGTCAAGAAGCAACTGGCTGATCGCGGACTTGTTCCCGAAGACTGGGGCGGCAAGACCGTATTCGTCGATGTATCCGCCAAGCAGAAGACGAATTTAAATCTGCTGATGGAAATGATCTGCCTGACAGCCGACTTGCAGGAACTGAAGGCGAATGCCGAACGTCCGGCTGCCGGTGTGGTGCTCGAAGCGAAGCTTGACCGGGGTCGCGGGCCAGTGGCCACCGTCCTCGTTCAGAACGGCACGCTGCGCACCAGCGATAACTTCGTTGTCGGGAACGTGTACGGAAAAGTGCGCGCTATGTTCGATGATCGTGGCCAGCAGCTCGCAGAAGCGCCACCATCCACGCCCGTTGAAATCCTAGGCATGGAAGGCCTGCCGCAAGCCGGAGATCAGTTCCTGGTTGTGGGTGATCGCGAGAAGGCCCGCGGCATCTCCGATTATCGCGAGCAGAAAGCCCGCGAAGCCACCCTGGCAAAGAGCTCGCGAGTTTCGCTCGAAGGCCTTGCCGAGCAGTTGAAGACCGCTGGCACAAAAGAACTGAACATCATTTTGAAGGGCGATGTCCAGGGATCGATCGAAGTGCTCAGCGATCTGCTCGCGAAGATGTCGAACGACCAAGTGCGTCTGAAAGTGCTGCGCTCGGGCGTGGGCGCGATTACCGAAAGCGACGTACTTCTCGCCTCGGCTTCGAACGCGATCGTTATCGGATTCAATGTGCGTCCCGAGCGGAAAGCGCAGGAACTCGCTGAGCAGGAAAAAGTGGATATCCGTCTGCACTCGATCATTTACGAACTGCAGGATGAGATCAAGCGCGCCATGACCGGACTACTCGAACCGACGATCAAAGAAACCTATCAGGGCCGCGCACAGGTACTCGACACCTTCCGCATTCCAAAGGTCGGCACGGTTGCGGGCTGCCGCGTTTCCGACGGCTTGATCAAGCGCGACTCCGAGGTACGCCTGCTGCGCGACAACGTGGTCGTATTCAAAGGTAAAATCGGCTCGCTACGCCGATTCAAAGATGACGCCAGCCAGGTCACCAACGGCATGGAATGCGGCATCTCGATCGCAAACTACGGCGATATCAAAGTCGGCGACGTGATCGAAGCCTTCGTCACCGAGCGCGTGGCCGCGGAAGTCTTAGTTTAGTGGCTGGTGATTAGTGGCTAGTGACTAGTTGTTGGTGAATTGCTGCCGGGATCACTCGGTTTTTCACCAGCAACTAACCACTAGCCACTATCAACTATGGTCGCCCTTCTCACCCTCGAACTTAGCATCGAGCACGCACAATCTCTCAAAGACAAACGCCAAGTTGTGCGCAGCATGAAAGACAAGCTGCGCGCACACTTCAACGTCGCCACTGCTGAACTGGACTCATCGGGTTTGTGGAACCGCGCGACGGTTGGCGTAGCCAGTGTCTCGGGCTCTCGGGACTATCTCGACGGATTGATGAAAAATGTCGAGCGGCAGGCGATGCGAATTGCCAACAACGCAGGTGCCGAAGTAACGGACTCGTGGGTGGAGTTTCTGTAGGGAACGGGTCATTTTCGCGCCGCATTTTCCAAGACACGATGTATATTTGCCCGAGCCTGGCAGAGGCAGAGTAGTTCGATGACCTCGTCGTGGAAAATTGCAATATCTGTTTCATGCATCGTCGTGATAGCCGGGGCGTCAATCGTCGGCTGGGTGCGTAGAGAAAAAGCGATTGAGTGGAAGAAGTCGTCCG
>QHZW01000108.1 GCA_003224815.1 Acidobacteriota bacterium
GGAACTGGCGACCAATTTTCCTCTGCCATTCGCGGGTCGTCCGATCAGCGCTGAGCAGTCGAACTCTTGAACGAGGCGGAATAATCCTAGGAATTCGCTTCATGCGGAATCTATTGTAAACAAGCGGATGATGACCTGCGGAGAGTGGACAATTGGCGTAAGTGTTGAGAACAGGCGTTAGCGCTCAAAACCCTCCAGGCGCGTACATGGTACCAGTTGCTTGCATAGCCCAGGCGTTCTGCCGTAGTTCCAATCCTGCGGCATGAGGAGGCCGTCGCCATGAGCAAGCAGAAAGTTAAGCCGAATTACCGTCGCCGGTCGCTTCGACTGCCGGATCTGGATCATTGTAAGAGGACAGTGCTCAACAGCCTGGGCTCGCCAGCCTCACGCCGTGTGTACGAGTACGCGATCGACCAGTTCATCGCCTGGTACTGTTCCGAACCCCGCCTCGCCTTCAACCGCATCGTGGTTGTCCGCTACCGCATGCACTTGGAATCACGCGGTCTGGCCGCAAATACCATCAACCAACAACTCGCGGCGGTGCGAAGACTCGCGCACGAAGCTGCTGACGCTGGATTGCTCAGCCCTGAACTGAAAGGAGTCAAGCAGCTCGGATTTCGCGCCGGCAACTGGTTGAGCACAGAGCAGAGTTCCGAGGTGCTCAAGCATGCTTCCGGGAGCACCATGCGCGCTAAGCGCGACTACGCCATGCTGGCCATGCTTCTGGGTTGTGGCTTTCGCCGATCGGAGCTGGTGGGCTTGGAGGTGGATGAAATCCAGATGCGCCAGGGACACTGGGCAGTGGTAGACCTGATAGGCAAGGGCGGCCACATCCGCACGGTGCCGATTCCAGCGTGGGTCAAGACAGCGCTCGATCAGTGGATACTAGCGGCCAGAGTCACGGAGGGAAGAATCTTCCGCGGCGTGGCAAGGACGGGAAAGGTGTGGGGCACTGGCATCTCGCAGAATGTCGTGTGGTACGTGGTCCGGTCCTGCTGCGGGAGAGCGGGCTTGGAGCACATCGCACCCCATGACTTGAGGCGGACCTGTGCGAAGTTGTGTCATGACAGCGGAGGAGCGTTGGAGCAGATTCAGTTCTTGCTGGGGCACGCGTCAGTACAAACGACCGAGCGTTATCTCGGCTGCAAGCAAAATCTCGGACATCCCGTAAACGACCTGTTTAACCTCAAAACGGACAGGAAGCCACCGGAAAACGATGTTGACTCTGTCACCGTGCAAGCTTCCGCGTCGGTAGAAAAGCGGACTCCGCAAAGCATAGAATGCCGCCACGGAGGATCGGAACATGACCAGCCCGTCGGCGAACCAAGACAGCTACCCTTACCAGAACGAACCGACGTGGTCGCGGTCGGAAAAGGCCGTCGCCCGCACAGCCTTCGACGCTGCTCTGGGTCGCGAGCTGCACGAAGTGATTCAGAAAGCGAAGCAAATGGCCAACGAGATCCAGCAGTCGTCGGATCTGTGGGATTTGGAACATTACCTGACCGAACGCCGTAAAGAGATCGAGCGCAAGTACGACTATCGGTATTCCCAACTCACACACGTCTTTGGGAGACTCTTGCACGAAGGCCGAGTCAGTGAGGAGGAGCTGCGTGGCTTGCGGGAAGACAAGCTGAAGCCGATTCGTTCTTTCGCCAAATTCTTGGCGGAGGATACAGCCGCTTGAAACAGCCCGAAGTCCTAGTGGAAGTGTATGTAATCAAAGTGACGCTCCTCGGCACAAGACCGCCCGTCTGGAGGCGCATTTTAGTTCCTCGTGATATTACGCTCCAGCATCTCCACCGGACCTTGCAGACGGTGATGGGGTGGACCAATTCCCACCTTCATCAATTTGTTTGCCAGAGACAGAGGATCTCTGATCCTAGATCCAGAGTTGGGACCAAGGTCGCAAACGAGAACAGGACCAGGCTCGGGGAGTTGATCTGGACGGTTGGGGCGAAGTTATTGTACGAGTATGATCTCGGAGACGGCTGGCAGCACGAGCTTCTTCTTGAAGAAGTTCTGCTGGGAGACGAATCGTTTCAGCAGATATGCGTGGCAGGTAAGCGATGATGTCCACCGGAAGACTGCGGGGGACCGCAAGGATTTGCAGAGCTGCTCAAAGCACTCCAGAATGCTAATGACCCTAGTCACGAGGAGGTCTGTGCGTGGCTCGGCGATTTCGTTCCTGAGTCCTTTTCCGCAGACGAAACTAACCGCCGGCTACGCCGCCGTAGGAAACATTGAGCCAGACACTTCACGTACATTGCACCCATCTCCGGAGCACGGTGCCGGCGCTAACCAGGAGCGCGACGCCAGCTTTCAAGCACACGATCAATGTCGTCGCGAACTGTGTCTCGAGCATCCATGCGGTCAAGTCCCTTCATAAGAAGGCGATCGTATTTCGTATGCCTGTGGCGGATGGATGCCACCACCGCCGCTCGTAACGCTTCTTCCTCCAGTGCTCGCCCGGAGGCGGTTCGACCCACTCGGCCGCTGCCCCGAACCGACGTACGTGCTGCGATGGAACGCGCCTCCTCAGGCGGGCAGCCTGGAAACATCTGCCGAATCGATTCAGCCATTCGCATCGCCAGAACCTGATCCTGTTTATCGCGATAGATGTCGGCCCGCTCGCGCCGGACATTGCGCTGCTCAGCATCGGCCAAGCACTCTGCCTCGGCCTGCTCCAGCGCAGATTCTTCGACCAGCACTCCCTGGCGTTCGTAGCGCTTGCGAGCCCTGCTAAATCGAACCACCACCGCGGAAAGTGCGCTGTGCTTCCGAGCACGTCGGGTCAGAGCGGTATCGCCTCTGGGCAGGTAAACCAAATGGTCGAGATCGGCACATGTGAGGCAAAGCGGTCGTTCGCCCTCCATAAACAGGAAATCGCCCCCCAATAGCTCCTTTCCGCAATCGGTGCACTTCGAGTCGCGGAGGATGTCGAACACAACGAGGTCCTTCGCTTCTGATGATTGATGATCGGCTGAACCTGGTTTCATGTCACGTTCTCTTGCACTTGGCTCCGATCAATCCGCCGTTTACCGGAGAGATCTGGGTAAGGTGATTGTGCGACGAGCAGGGACGCCGCTAGGCAGAAAACCGAGACGCCAGGAATCCGCATTGTACCTCCAACCGCTCGTAGACAGCGACATTCACCTGCCGCTGAATCGGACGAGGAGGAATGCCGGTATAATCGCATCATGGCTGACCATGTGATCCACATCTCGGAAGCGGAAGCCGCCAGCAACTTTGCTGACGTGCTGGCGCGTGTGCGCGCCGGTGCAGAGGTTGTGATCGAGAGCGGCAAGCTGCCTGTAGCGGTAATCCATGCGCCTGCCCCGCCGCGCCGCACTATCTCCGAGTGCATTGCACTCTTGCCCGAGGACTCGACAGCGGTCATGGATGCTGACTTCGCCAAGGATGTAGAAGCAGCTATCGAGAGCCATCGCGAACCGCTCGAACCGCCCGCAACTGAGATCGCCCTGTCGGTTGTCACTCTCATCGAACTGGCCCACGGTGCGGCCCGTGCCGACACAGCGCAACGCAAAGCGAAGCGCCAGCAGCTTATCCAGGAACTACTCACGGCGCTGCCCATCCATCCAGTTACGGTACCGATCGCTCTTCGCGTCGGGCAGATCGACGGCGAGAACCAGGCTAAAGGCCTGCGCCTCCCACTCGCCGATCTGTTGATCGGAGTGACGGCCTTGGAACTTGGCTACAGCGTAGCCACTGGCAACCTTCGCCACTTCCAACGAATCCCCGGCTTGTCTGTGATGCAACTCTAGTACCTGTCACAAGAGTCGCCGAAGTTACTTCTTTGCAGTCCCGCTCGCTGGCTACAATTAGCAATGATGCCCGCCGCAGCTCAAGAAGAAACGCTCGCTCTCTCCTGCGCCGCAGGTTTTCCAAGGGATCGAACCCGGCGGGTTCGCGTTGCTTACCTGGGCGGGTGTAGCCGCCGGCGCTTTTCCCTCCGCTCCTGAGTGCGGTTGGCTTGTGTGCGCGTTTTGAGTAGTCGTACTGGATGCTGGAGGAAGGAACTCTCCGACTCCAAAAAACCCAAAAAGACTGTGGCCATTTTGTGGCCAGACGGGCCATAAATCGCCGTTACTGGCCACAATTTCTTAGGTCTCAGAACCGCTTCTGCGTGTCTCTTAGCGAAAGCGAATTGATTTATTTTCAGTTAATTGCAGAACAGTAGCTCTAGCGGCAGTATTCCGGTTCTCAGATTCTCAATCTTCAAACCCGGGTTCGATTCCCGGTAGCGCTACCAATACTTCTCGCCTCGTTGAATTTACACATCGTCAGAACTTCCACCCGAAAGTGAAATCCAGGAATCCCGCATGATGTCTGTCGGACGACTGCCGTGCTGTGAGTTCTAAGTTGGTGGGATCAGTAACCGTGGTGTGGAACTCGTACACGCCTAGAGTCTGCCGGAAGAACAGATGACTCGCAACCATAGCCGCCGAACGTATCTCTGCCTAGGCCGAACGCAGGTCGCCATTGCTTCTTTGTGTAATTCGTTGTCGCAGTTTCACTCCATTGTGCCCCCACCAAAATAGAATCCTCTGCGCCACGGATAAAAGACCCGCCCCAACAGGAATCTTTCGTGTCCCTTACGGTTTTTCACCGTGTTGTCATTGGTCTTTTTGGCATTCATGTAATACGCTTCAAAGTCCCCCAAAGCCTTGCTCGATTTCAACAGGAGTGCGCCACCGAAATTTCCAGCGAAAGTCTGGTAGCCATTGCCCACCAGTGACGGTCCGCCAAATAGAACTGGACGCGTAAACGATAGGTTCACCGTTTGCTCCGGTAGTGCCTTGTCCGGCTGCTATGGTCGTAGCGAACACGAGGACTGCAACACACGTGCCTCTCATTGGTGAGTCTCCTCACCCAGAACATCGGCCACAGAGATGTGGGCCTGTGGAGAGTAGCCGGCACTAAGGTACGGATCGTATTTTCGTTTCGGGAATGGCTATCTGGACAGAGCCGTTTTGGTCGGTGGTATTGAAAACAGATGCGCTAGTAATGAAGACTCAAACTGTTCGCGATCTTAGAGCCAGTGCTTATATGTTCGCTAACGATATCGACGCAATAGATAGATTGCATCGGCGTTCGCGTTCTTTTCGTTCGGCGCCGTCCCCTGATAAACAACTCTGTATGCAGCTCGCAGATTGCCGTCCCCATACGTCTTCGCGAAACTTTCTGGGCTGAGGAAGGTGAGTCGGGTGCTATACGCCAGTCCGGCAAGTCCACATAACGCATATACCAGACACCAGGTCATGATTACAGTTCTGAAAGCCGTGGCGTTCACGGTGCCTTTTAGAGCCATGAACAAATAGATGAATATGAAAGGCAGGACTGGTAACCAAAGTCGTGTGTCGAACCAGGGATAGGCCAGCACAATAGCGCTGAAAGCCGAGATATAACAAAGTACAACTGTAAACTTTTTTCGCTGTTGCCACAGGACAACACTGAATATCAGTAGTGCAAGCAATCCAAGAAGTTGGACCGGTATGGCCATACCTCTCGGCAACTTCGAAACCGGCAAGTTGAGAATAATTTCTCCCCATTCCTTGGAATGATCGGTCAAATTTGCCCATAGACTCCGGGCGAAGCCGCGATTTACGAAAATCGGCTCATTGAATTGCAAATAACGAGAATGAAGCGCCTGTCGGCCCGCGAGGATCATCACAGAGCCTGCAACTAGGAGGATGCCGAAGCACGCAACCCTGTGTTTACGGGTCCAATCGGGAATCCTGCTGAACGTAGGCGTTCCACCAAATAACACCCACAGAAACGGAGGAACCAAGGCAATGCCGATCGTGCGCACTTCGATGCAGAAGGCAAGCAGCACGCCAGCAAGTCCCAGCACCCACCATTTGTTTTCTTTGTGCTCTTCCGCCTGAATAATGAGCAGCAAACAAATTGCAGATAAACCGAAAAAGCAGATGTCGCTCAAAGGCTGGGCGGCTTGTCGCACTATCACGAAAGACAGCATCGTTAGCAGGCAAACGAGACTAGCCCCTTCTTTTTTCAGCTCAAATGCCTTTCGCGAAATGAGGTAAGTTGCGAGACAGCCTAATGCCAAAAAAAAGCAGTTTAGGGCAACTATCGCCCACGGCTTTCCCATTCCCATCTTGATCAAGCCAACAATTAACAACGGATATCCCGAGGGCCTCATCGATTTTTGGCCATGTACGTAGAATCCTGAGCCATCAGCTGCCGAACTCGCCTGTAGAAGATAGTCCATCCCGTCACCCACAAGCCGCAACGGGCTGAATGCTTGCAGCATGTAAATCAAGAAGACAACCGCTAGCGCGGTTTGAATAACTCGATTACGTGACATCGTTACGTCAGCATAGAGTTACGATCGCGTGCTTTCTATTACCTTTCGAGTGCCGAGATTCGTTTTAAAGGAGGCGTTGAGCGGAAGTTTGCCACAACGCAAGTTTTAGAGCAGCAATGGGGTACCGAGCTACTCGAAGTTGGCGGCAAAGAGCGCTCGGCGATGCCTGTTCACGCTGAGCCTATTTTCCCGGATCCGCCCAATATCGGATATCCGCCAGTCTCCGCATGACCTGCTGAACTTTGTTAGTTAACCCACACGCGATTAATCCTTTGACCGTCTGAGCGATTCGATTTGATTATTTAGATCGAGATCAAATGGCCACGGCCCTGAGCATCAGCCCGCACCACAGTTCCGTTCCCGTAATGGGAATCGCCCCGAAGTCTCAGGGCAAAGCTGGCCGAATGGGCCTGTATGAAATACGATTTCTAATTTCATTCATAGTGTCCGTCGCTGTTTTGACCACCACCCCTCATTTAGTGGGCTATTTTCAGTCTGCTCCTGGAACTGTGCTCACTGGCGCGCTGAACCATAGTCTCGATAACAATAACTATCTCGCATATGTACACCAAGCGGCTTCAGGCAAATGGTTGTTCCGGAATCCCATGACTCCTGAACCTCACGCCGCTGTTTTTTTTAATCTGGAATGGCTTGCCGCGGGAAAAATTTCTGCGGTTTTACATCTTTCACTCTCAAGGGCCGTAGAAGTTGAGCGCCTGCTCTGTCTCGGCATAATATCTTTCGCTGTCTACAGGCTCGCTGCGAGTTTGTTTTCGTCTTTACTCGTGCGCCGTCTCGCTCTGATTTCTGTGATGGCGGGCGGAGGCATAGGTTGGATCGCAGCTATCCACGTTTTGCATGTCCCGCTTGACTCCTCGTACTTTCTGGACCTCACAAATGGCAACCTGTTTCCGTTCTATTGGGCATTGAAGCTGCCGCACTTCTTGGTATCGGAGTCGTTCGTTGTGCTCGGACTGGCTCTATTCCTGAATGGGGAGTGCCATAGACAGGTTCGAAACTATGCCGGCGCCGGATTGAGCTTTATGGCCGCGGGCGCGTGCCGGCCCTATGACATGCTGTACGTAATGGCAGCGATCTCGTTGTTCGTCGCCATCTCGTTCTGGAAACACTCCGATTCCCGGTCAAGTATTGTGCTCCGCCTACTTCCGGTTGCGATGTGCACGCCATTACTCGTTTATTACTTTTGGATTTTTAAGCTGCACCCTGTTTTTCATTGGTGGAGCTTCCCGGGCAATCCTGCTCCTGCACCATGGTTGCTGGGGGCGGGGTTTGGGCCGTCATTCTTTTTTTTCTTGTATTCATTAAGGAAGCTTCTGAGCCGCGCGTCCGATCCTAGATGCCTATTCATGATGTCCTGTCTCCTGACTGCAATCGTGCTTTCGTACGCGCACCATTGGTTGCACTTCGCGTTTCAGTTCGCAACTAACATCCTGTTGCCAATGGTGATGTTGGCATTTTTCGCTTTGGAGCCGAAGATTGTCCAATGGAGCAACAGAGTTCGCTGGTCATCATTGGCGATCATCGCTTTGCTTGCGGGAAATAGCCTCACTTCAGTTGCGTTGACAGCGCAAGCGGCGTGGCTGGCTCGAAAAGGTGACTTTCGGATCGACGCAAATCTGGTCAACTCGTTCCGTTGGTTGGACGCGCACTCTCGTCGGGATGACGTCATTCTGGCCGACTTTGAAAATTCAAATTTGATTCCGCAATATACCCATAATGTCGTTTTTTGCGGCTATATCAACGCCGTCAATTTTGATGAGAAGCTCAAACAAATCCGAGAATTTCTGAGTCCTGCGAGTTCCGACAATTTCCGTATCTCTTTGTTGCACAGATATAACATCAGGTTTGTCCTGCTCACGGCTGACGAGCGCGGGCAGCTTCCCGAGATCACAAATCTGACCGAAGTTTATCGAAATAGGGCCGCCGTTGTTCTTGCGGTGACAGGAAACCAGCAGCCCACGATCCTGAACCCCGGAGTGAAGTTGAATCAAAACGTCGGGAAATCACAACTATGAACAAGTCGGTTGTGCACAGATTAAAGCTTGCAGCTTATCTTAGCTTCAGCGTAGGGCTTGCGTTTGCTTGCTATTTCCGGCCTTCTCCGGACGACTTCGACCGTTACATCTACGAGTCCTTGATTCGCTCACGCACACAGGCGCTTGAAGATGTGTATCGGATCATCAAACACGAAAGTCCGCGAGCTGAGGCCAGCAGTGTCCTGGATAGTCCCGGGCATTTGGCGCAACTGGGACCACTCTACGCGATTCGGCCGCTGTATCTTTTACTCACGGGCCTTTTGGCAGAAAAGCTGTCACCCCAGCAAGCCATCAATCTGGTCTCGGCGGGTTCGTTGTTCCTGATCGGACTAGTTGTGTTTGTTTTCACGCGCAATTACTTGTACTCGGCCCTATTGCTGCTGACGCCTGGGTTAGTGACGATTGGTCGGATCGGTACTCCGGATGCGCTTTCGACCATGATGTTGGCTGCGGGCTGTGCAGGAATTCTAAAGGAGAAGTTAGCACCAGGAATCTTGTTGCTGATGATTTCGATCTGGGTTCGCACCGACAATGTTCTCTTCGTGCTTGCTGTGCTTGGGTGGCTGGTTTGGAGTCATAAGGTTCCGCGCGCTTATGCTGGAATTCTGGCTGGGGTGGCCATCGGGAGCGTTAAGTACATAAACTACTTTTCAAGGAATTATGGTTGGAAGGTTCTGATGCACTACAGCTTTGTCGGTGGCAGATATCCGGCAGAGATGACGACTGGGATCACGGTGTCACAGTACGTGCATGTTTTTGCCACCAACGCTGAGTCCTTGCTCCCGCAACTCGCCCCGTTTCTCTTGCTCGGTACTGTGGCGTGGAAGATGAACAGTTCATCCGAGCGCAAGATACTGGTCCCGGTGGCGGCAGCCGCAATAGCCCGCTACTGTCTTTTTCCGTCAGGAGAGGCACGGTATTTCGCTTGGGCGTGCATCATCACTGGGATGATTTTCGTTCGCTCGATTCAAGAGCGCCATAAAACATTCATGATCGAAAACAGAACTCACGCGGCTGCAGCTTAGCTGGCCTTCTTCCGCTATTCAGTCGTCTGCCTCGGCACTTCCAGCCCCAGCTCCTTCATCACCATCTGCAAGTCTTTCCAGGTTTCTTTCTCTTGGCGAGGAGCGCGCAGAGAAAATCCGCAGAGAACGCGGAGAAATTTCTAAGAGCAAGTCGCGCGAGGGCCCGAGAGCTATGTGCAAAGCTCGGGCCCTTGCTGTTTAGTACAGAACGCTGCGGGAGCGTCTTTGAGGTGCCGCCCCGTGCGGGACCTGTTATCCGCGGCGTGCGTCCAAGCTATAAGGTCCGGCGCCGAAGTGCGCGATCAGTAGAGCGGCGCCAGTCAATGCGACGTTCTTGAAAAACATCGCTTGCTGAAGCTGGTGCATCATGGGATCACTGACGGCCCAGAAGTTGTGCATCATGACCGTGACCGGCACTAAGAACAATACCAACAACCATGCGCCGATCCGCGCGTGATAACCCAAGAGGATGCTTAAGCCTCCGGCTGCTGCGAGCACACCAGAGAATGGGACGAGGAACGATGCAAAGGGTACGCCCTGTGCCGCGGCATATGCGACCGGAGCTTTGGCGAAATGGCCCGCTCCCGCAAACAGGAAAATCAAAGCAAAAAAGAACCTGGCGACTGGGACAAGCAGCGCGCTGAGGCTATCAGAGACGGCGGTGCGCGTGGCGAATGGACTGACTTGTGGCCTTGAAATCACTTGAGAGGACATATGGGTTTTCTCCTTCAAGCGATTCGATGGGGCTGCTCATCTATTGGTTACAAATAATAAGCTACATATTTAATGTGTGTCGCGTCCGAAAGATACTTAGTTACGCTATAATAACCACGGGAGGTTCTGATGCCGAGACAAGCGCCTGCATGTCCTATTCACGAGGTGATTGGAGTCTTTGCCCGGCCGTGGGTACTACACATCCTTTATGCGTTGAGCACGCAAGGGCCGGCGAGATTCAGCCAATTGAAGTCGAGAATCGAAGGAATTTCCGCGCGACTCCTTGCCGAACGGCTACGGCTGCTCGAGCAGCAGGGCTTTGTCTATCGCAACTACGAACAGACCATACCGCCTACCGTGACGTACGGAATCACGCATCGCATGAAGGACATTGAGAGAGTGCTAGGGGAGTTGGAGCGAGTGGCAAGAAAGTGGGGAGAACCCGTAACGGCAGCGCCCGGCAAAGAACGCAGCTTACCTACGGCGAAGTAGAACGAATGCGACGATCGGCTGAACATCCGAATTACTGAATATTCTTTCCAATTCGATTTGAATGCGGGTTGAACATTACGCGCAAGGGCTTTCCTGTGATCGATTCGGCACTAACCAGTCCGTATTCGGACGAACGACTGTCCAAGCTTACGTCTCGATTGTCTCCCATCACGAAGTACTGACCTGAAGGCACAACTACTGGGCCAAAGTCATTCGCCCCAAGAAATGCCCGTCCGGTGTGCTGCACGTACGGTTCGATCTGCTTTTGTCCGTTCACATATACCGCGCCCGTGATTCCGACAATCGTTTCACCACAGCAAGCCACTACTCGCTTGATGAAAACAATTTTCCTTCGCTGGAACAGAATGACGTCGCGATCTCTGGGCTTATGAGAAACGTAGTACGTCATATCAGCGATGATGTGATCGTCCTGCTGGATAGTCGGCTCCATGCTCGAGGAGGGCACGGTAAAAGCCCTAACGCCTGCTGTCCATGCACCAGACGCAGCGAACCACAATATGCCTATGAGCGTGCCGGGTATGACGAGAACGAGCCACCAAATCGAAGTACGAGTTTGGGCTGGTGTGGGTTTAATGGGACTCGGGGCCGACACGCTCGCCAATATAGCACCCGTGCCCAACTGTCGTGCTCCTTATTCCAGCGCCTCGGGCTGCAGCCCGATATTTTTCTCGCCCGCGGCTTTTTTCTCGTTGTACTTTTTCATCCAGGCCTCCCAGCTTTTGCCCGCGGCGGTGTCTTTGCCGGTGAAGGCTAGCGAGGCAATGTCCGCGTAAGGAATGGTGAGTTTCTGATCGCCGACTTTGGGATAGAGGCGGACGGCGGAATCAGCGAGAGTCTTTCCCGTGCGCCGATCGAAAATGTAGCCCTCGACCTTTTCGCCAGATTTCAGGGTGATGGAAACGTCGCCGCGGTAGTCGAAAGCTTTTTCGAGGGCGACGCGGATTTCGTCTTCACTGGCGAGTTGCGGAATCCAGCCCTCGAGATTTTCGCGCTCGCGACCGGGTGCGTGTTCGAGCTCTTCAGGATTGGTGCCGCGTTGCGGAACGCTCATGAGGATGCAATCTCTTTATTCGGGCAATCGAAGCACGGGAGACTCGGTGCGGCAACAAACCCCATACTGCTGCCAAAGCCGGAACCACGGGCTACGCGAGAGCCGCTCATCGTGTCTTCGATTTGCAGCGGCGACATCGCTGGGGGTCAACGGCCGGATGTCAGAGAGCGAAAAAATCTCTTCTAGTTCCTCGATATCCGCAATGGCTCGCTCAACGTCCAATCTGTCTCCGGTTGGATGCTCAGGCTCGTGTTTCTTCTAAAGACTGCGTTTCAATTTGCACCAGCGGTCCTGTGTGTTCGGGCGACGACAATTCATCGAGCAATCGGGTAGCGCCGGGATCTTCGTAGCGGCTGAACAACGTCGCCTTCACCGTGTCTACGAATCCACGCAGCGATCCAAAAGTGTCGTTTACGGCCGAAGCCTCGTAGCCGCTGTGCACCATGCAGTTCGCGCAGCGAGGGTTGCCGGATTCGGTTCCGTAATTTTGCCACGCAGTTGAATCGAGCAGCTCTTTGAAAGAATCGGCGTAGCCGTCTTGCAGCAAGTAGCACGGTTTCTGCCAGCCAAAGATGTTGTAGGTCGGCATGCCCCACGGAGTGCAGGCGTAATGGCGCTTGCCCATGAGGAACTCGAGAAAGAGCACCGACTGATTGAATCGCCAGGTCTTCTTACGGTTCGCGAGAATCGAGCGGAACAGTTTGCGGGTGCGGGCGCGCCCCAGAAAGTGCTGCTGGTCAGGAGCCTTGTCGTAAGAATATCCCGGCGAAAGCATCATGCCCTCAACACCGAGTTCCATCATCTCGTCGAAAAATGCGCGGACGCTCTTGGGATCGGCGCCGTCGAACAGAGTCGTGTTGGTGGTGACGCGGAAGCCGCGATTCACGGCTTCGCGAACGCCTTCGAAAGCTTTGTCGTAGCCGCCTTCAAGGCAGACAGATAAGTCATGGTGCTCGCGCTGGCCGTCGAGGTGAATGCTGAAAGTCAGATACTTCGAGGGCTTGAAGAGATGGATTTTCTCTTTGAGCAGCAGCGCATTGCTGCACAGGTAGATGTACTTCTTGCGAGCAACCAGGCCTTCAACGATTTCCGCGATCTGAGGATGCAGCAGTGGCTCGCCGCCGGGGATCGACACCATGGGCGCGCCGCACTCGTCCACGGCCTTGAAGCACTCTTCCGGCGTGAGCTGGCGCTTAAGGATGTGCGCGGGATATTGAATCTTGCCGCATCCGGCGCAGGCCAGGTTGCAGCGGAACAAAGGCTCAAGCATCAGGACGAGCGGGTACTGCTTGCGTCCGGCAAGTTTCTGCCCGACAACATAGCTGGCCACCGTCCACATCTGCGAAACAGGAACACTCATTCGAAGAATTACCTGAGGAATATGTTATCAGGTCAAGCACTGGCGATTAGCTCTTAGCCTTTAGCTCCTAGCCACCCACGACAGAAGCCCGTTTAACCGCCGAGTACACCGGGATCGCGGAAAAGCCCCAAGCTTTCTTTCCGCGAAATCCGCGTGCTCAGCCACGAACGGAAGTCCAAAAGCATTCACCGCAAAACACGCAAAGGCCGCGAAGAAAAACAAAGGATTTTCTGCAAACTCGGCGTGCTCTGGGGTGAAAAGGTTTGCAAGGCTTTTGGATGCGAAAAACTGCCCTAAAAACAATGGTTTACCGCTCCGGTTCAGGGCTCGAAATCTGAGCAAAATTGTGTTAAAATTCAGAGTATCAAGAGATGCCTTAAGTTATTGGAAATTAAGTAATTTGTGGGAAATTTAGGGGCATCGAGAAGGGCATTCGGAGAGCGAC
>QHZW01000393.1 GCA_003224815.1 Acidobacteriota bacterium
ACTTTGCTCTCTAGCAAAAACGCGACAACAAAGAAAATCCCAACGAAGGCACCTACCTCAAAAACGCGGAGAAGGAACTGCAACAAATAAAGCATTATTGTGACCTCCACTACACATGGCGGAAGCGCACGCCATTACCGGTACCGACCGCACCAGTCGAACAGTCGTTCCCTGAAAGCATGGTCACAGGAATCCGGCAGGCAGGCAATTCCCCAAAAGATGTAGTCAGCAGTCTGTTACATGCGAAGCTCTCGCGAACGGCAGGGCAGGCTCGCTCGCAATCCCGAAAAACAGTTGACTCCGCCTCATAACGGCATTAACTTATGAGCCTCCTGAGTTGTGTTGAATGCCAACCGTGCTGTGCATTGACGACAACCGCGAATCACTCCAGATTCGCAAGCTGCTGTTGGAGATGCAGGGATATGCTGTGCTCACCGCGGACAACGGCCCGATCGGATTGAGATTGCTGGACGAGAACTCTGTAGATGTCATTGTTCTCGATTACAGGATGCCAGAGATGGATGGGCTCGCAGTTGCGACTGCCATTCGCGAGCACCACGGGCATATTCCTGTTTTATTACTGACCGGATATCCCAGAGAACTGCTAAAGGAGTTGCTGGATATCGTGGACGCCTCCGTAACCAAAGGACAGAGTCCCGATTTGCTGCTGGGCGAACTCCGTCGGCTCACTGGTGGAGTGAGGAAGCCTCCGGCGCGGGATATTGTCGTGCAAACAGCGACTTATTTGAAAAAGAAATTGTCACTTGAGTAGTGCTCGAAACACGAGTACTCCTTTTATGCTCTCTGACTGAGCGCTACTCGTGCCTTGCCCACCAGCGTGCCGGGACCATCAGCTTTCGAAATCAGAGCCGCTATTCCGATAAACCTAGCTTGCTGCTCCACGAACTTGTCCCCGACACCGCAGTACATAATCAGAGGCACAGATGGCATCAGTCGTCTGAGCCTGCGGGCCGCATCGAGACCATTCATAATGGGCATGGCGAGGTCTAAAACGACCAGATCGGGACTGAGTGATTGAGCAGCGCTCACGGCCTCGTGCCCATCGGCGGCCTCGCCGCATACTTCGAAGTCGGCTTCGCGTTTGAAGATTTCTGTGAGCAGCTGCCGGACGAAGCGATTATCATCCACAATCAAAATACGGCTGCGGTGAGGCGGCGTTTGAGGTGCTGGAGCGTACGGCGGTTGTGGCGACGAGCTACTCAAGAGACACCCTCTTCCTGCACGGCTGGGGCTCGAACTGCAATCCGTTGAGACTCGCGTTATATGAGAGTGCAGGCATGACTGCGAAGTTGTCCCTATACAGCACCGACTGTATCGTGCTGCGGGCAATCGATCTGAGTCCACGAGATTACCGCCTGCTGGACGCAAAAGAGCAACCGTTTAAAAACCAACATGCGGAAAGTCAAAGCGTGGACTGAGCAAGCAAAACCCCCGCCCATTTAGGCACGCAATCTTCCGTCGCGCCAGTCAGCGGGGTTATAACTCGACTGCTGGAGAAGTCGAAGTGCAACTAAGATGCCCCCACCCCAGTTGACTAAGCTTCGTTTTCCCTGTATTTTCACGCGAATATTTACGGTGGCAGACCTCAAACGAAACGTTCGACGTGATCAGAATCTCAGCGCATCGCGGAAGGCAAAGTTTGGTGCCCGCTGTTCCGACCGAGCGTTGATCATGCTGGTCTTTCGACCGCCAGGGAACAAGTCCCCACTTCATCAATCCACTTCGGTGTACCACTCGGCATCGCACCTTCTACGTAGATTTATCAGGCGAACTCCGCCTCATCCCGGATTGGCAGCGATGCTTCCAACGAATTTAATTGGTGGGTGTGTGAATCATGAAGGAGGTAAGTTGAGAGCTCACGAATTGCAAAGTAGATACATGGCTGCGTTATCAAAAATCTCCGGCACACGGGTATCCCACGAGGCGAAGCGGCATACGCCAATTTTCCAACGAGCGCCAGCAGTTGCGAAAAAACAGGCTATTCGGGATGCCGCCAATGCGCTTAGTGCCCTTTGGAACCTGAGAGAACCGGTTAGGCGTTAGCTAGGGCGGGGCAGGACCACTTTTTCATTTCGAACCGAGGGCTGAGCATGGGCAGCGACGAGTCCGAACAGGTACTCGCTCTTTTGAAAGAGCTATCAGTACTGAAGGAACTTGAAAACAAGCCGCAGCTTGGCCATACCAGCTCCAAGCGCAGTGCCCATCGGATACGTCGGCAGGAAATTGCGCAGGA
Organism: Acidobacteriota bacterium; assembly: GCA_003224815.1. Lineage (GTDB taxonomy): Bacteria > Acidobacteriota > Terriglobia > Terriglobales > Acidobacteriaceae > Gp1-AA145. The sequence goes on from QHZW01000393.1 coordinate 2,255, forward strand.
GATTCAGTCACTCGCGGACCAGAAAAAGAATAAAGGGGCCAGCGAATAGGCCATTAACTGGCTTGGGATTCGGGGTACAGCCCAGAGCGCAAGACTTGGACTATTGCTTCCGGCCCTGCCGAATCCGGAACTGTATAGTCGAAACCCTCCGGCACACTCTCATCTGTTCGATTCATTACAAACACAATGCTACCGGTCGGACATCGCCGCCTGAATAGTTTTGCAAGGTCCTGAATCGTGCCGACACTCGCTGTGTAGCAGATCAACAGCACGCCGCATCTTCCCATTTCAATCTCGAAGCAAGCCTGACTTTCGGTATTAACCGAAATAACCTCGAAACCGCCGCTCCGAAGCGCTACTTCCCTCTGTAAAAGCAAATCCGAATCATGGCTGAAGGAGAGAACCGTATTTTCATTCGTCTTCATTCCCTGCCTGAGATGTAGAGCAGCTTGATCGTGTTGGCCAGCCGAATCGGAGATAACTCATGTGGAGAATTTTCTGGGCTCGCGTTTTCGCATTTGCAAAAGCTGTTTGGGATACTGAGCCGGAAATGGATGTTGAACGCATAATCGGCGACATCGAGCAGCTAGAAGAGATGTTCGAGCCCGGATGCGAGGCCATCCAGCCCCACCGATATCTCTATTGCTAATCGAAGGTTGCGATGTACCGAGCCTCGTGCCGCGCGATCTGCTCTGGGGCGATGGCGAGCACCTGAGATACGTGCCTCTGATTGAGCGCAAGCTCCGGCTGATAAGTTTGCACTGAGCTAAGCAATGGCATATAGCCCAGAGAGTGCGAGCTGGAACAGGCTTGTCATCCCGTTAGGAGAATAGCGAATTTTGGACTTCGCTCACTACTATGGGACGACAGCATTCCTCGTTGTCGTTATCGACGTACAAGGATGACGGGCATTCGGTCGTGTACGGTCGAGGTCACGACACAACCGCAAGGTGCCTACCACCGTGGGGCGCAAGGAGAACTTTCTGCAGGTTTATCGAATGACAATCATCAAGACATAAAGCACGCTGATAATTGCCAAGAACTCGAAAAACTCTTCGCCAATCATGTACGTTTGATGTTCTTGCGGGCGGCAAGCTGGATCGGGTTCTTTACTGACGTTTGTGTCCGAAATCACCTAGGAAACTACGCAGTCGCTTGGACAAGCCAAAACTAGATTTTGAGTGTAATCGGGAGTGGGTGTTAATTGTTATACGGGAACAACGCTTCCGCAGGTGTGATGCACTGTTGCCCGAAGCGATTGACCTTATGGCTCGCGGACTTCGAGCGGGACATGCTTTGACCGCAGTTTTAGAGATGGTGGGAAATGAAACGAGTGAGCCACTCTCGACGGAGTTTAGAAAATTGAGTGAGGAGCATTCACTGGGGCTGACCCTTAGGGACGCGGTAATGAACATGGTGGATCGAGTTCCTCGTGACGATATGCGATTTCTTGCAACGGCGAT
>QHZW01000394.1 GCA_003224815.1 Acidobacteriota bacterium
AAGAAAAGGTCAATGTCAATGGCGAAGAAGGACAGCCGCAACTCGATGTGAGTTCAGATTCAAATGCGGGCGCACTGGTCATCAAGGGCAAAGATCTCGAAGCGTTGTCGGATGATCCGGACGAGCTGCAATCGGAATTGCAAGCCCTGGCAGGACCTTCAGCCGGGCCCAACGGCGGACAGATTTACATAGATGGATTCACTGGGGGACAGCTTCCGCCGAAGTCGGCGATCCGGGAAATCCGCATTAATCAGAATCCATTTTCGGCGCAGTACGACAAACTGGGATACGGCCGAATTGAAATTTTCACCAAGCCCGGCAGCGATCAGTTTCACGGGCAGTTCATGATGAACGACAGCAATTCAGTGCTGAACTCAAGAAACCCATATGTGCTGACCAAACCGGACTACAACTCAGTAATGTTTGATGGCAACTTCGGTGGGCCAATTAGCAAGAAAGCATCTTTCTTCATTGATGCGTCGCGCCGCAACATGAATGACTTCTCGGCGATCAACGCGGTGGATCCCACGCTGTTACCCAATTCTCTGCCGCCCGGTTTTGTGCCCCCACGGTTTAACGATTCCATTGCGAATCCACGGACCCGTACCAGTTTCAGCCCACGCATCGACTTGCAGCTTAGTCCGAATAACACGTTAACGGCACGCTACCAACTTACGCATGACAGTGAAGAGAACTCGGGCCTGGGTTCATTCTCGTTGCCTTCGGTCGGTTATAACCTCAACGAGACCGAGCACACGGTGCAAATCAGCGACACACAGATTTTTGGACCGCATATCGTGAATGAGGCACGGTTTCAGTTCCAGCGGGAGACCAACCACCAGTTGCCCTTGGGTACAGGCCCTTTCATCAATGTTCAATCGTCGTTTACGACGGGCGAAAGTTCGGAGGGGCTGGTACGCACAACTCAGAACAATTACGAGCTTCAGAACTACACGTCCATTACGCACGGCAAACATCTGATCAAGTTTGGCACGCGACTGCGCGGGATTACGTCGTCGGAATCGACGAATGCAAATTTCAACGGGACTTTTGTCTTTTCCTCGCCCAACGGCAACCGGTTAGCGGCCTTGCAAGCCTATCTGAATGCGTCGCAAGGACTGTGCCAGTCAGGCGCGAATTACAATCGGTTAAACTGCCCGTCACAATTTTCCATCTCGACAGGGACGCCGCAGGTAAGTGTTGGCTGGTTTGACGCCGGACTTTACGCCGAGGATGAATGGCGGGTGAAGCCGAATTTGTCACTCACGTATGGGCTTCGAGTTGAGTCGCAGAATGACATCCACGATCACGCTGATTTTGCGCCCCGTATCGGCATTGCATGGGGCCTGGGAGGCAATGGAAAGTCTGCGCCGAAAACAGTTCTGCGAGGTGGGTTCGGCATCTTTTACGACCGCTTCGGCTACAACCTGGTCGAAGAAGCCAACCTGTTGAACGGGTTGACGCAGCAGAGTGCGGTGGTGTCTGCGCCTGATTTTTTCTCTGCGAACGGCAGCGGAATACCGAGTTTCAGTCAACTCGCGACATTGGGATCGCCTACGAAGTATCAAATATCTCCTGACCTGCGCGCCCCGTACACGATTCAGAGCGCCGCCAGCATTGAGCGCCAGCTTACGAAAGCCGCCACTATTTCGGTGACCTATCTGAACTCGCGCGGCGAGCACGCATTTTATATCAACAACATCAACGCTCCAGCGCCATGGCTCAATGGAGCGAGACCAGAGGCCACGCTATACCAAAACGATAATATTTATCAGTACTCATCGGGCGGAATTTTCCGGCAGAACCAATTGATTGCGAACGTGCGGGTGAATACTGGGAAGAGGTTGTCATTGTTCGGCTTTTACACTTTGAATTACGCCAATGGCAATGCGAGCTCCGGTGGCAGCGCGGGAGGATTCTTCAGCAGCGGCGGCACCAGCGAGGCAAGTTTTTTGTCCAATCAATATGACCCTTTAGCGGATTATGGCAGGGCAGCATTCGACGTTCGGCATCGTGCATTTATTGGCGGTAATATTACCCTGCCGTATGCATTTTCCTTGAGTCCCTTCATCATCATCAACTCAGGGCAGCCCTACAACCTCACCACCGGGCAGGACAACAATGCCGATTCCATTTTTAATGACCGGCCATCATTCGCGAGCGCGACGGGGAACGTAAGTTGTATTGACCGTGGCGATTTCGATACCTCGGCTACTGCATTCGGAGAAGTGCCGGTGAATTACTGCACCGGGCCAGCGAATACCACGTTCAATTTGCGACTGAGCAAGACAATCGGGTTTGGCCCCGAAACTAAAGGCCGTTCAGATGGTGGGCCGCGGGGCGGTGGCCCGCGTGGTGGAGGGCCACGTGGTGGGCTAGGCCCAGGAGGATTAAGCGGAAGTGGCGGAAATCCATTTGGCGGGCCGGGAACTTCGGTCAACCGCCGTTACAGTCTGACGTTCAGCGTTTCCGTGCGCAATCTCTTCAACACGTTTAATCCAGGAAATCCGATTGGGAATTTGAGCTCGCCGCTTTTTGGGCAGGCTAATAGTGTTGGCGGTGGGCCATTCGCTTCGGCATCGGCAAATCGCCGAGTAGATTTGCAGGTAAGGTTCTCGTTTTAATGACCAGCGATCAGGGAATTTCTACTTGCACTTCGAACGTTGTGGCATTGAGAGCGACGTGATCACGCTTTGGTCGGGATAGCTGTACGCCCCGCCAATCGCGGTAGATGGCGATTGAAATTCAAACCACTGCAACAGCGCCGCATTCTGTGGATGATAAGTCGCTCCGCCGGTCTTAATCGCAACAGTTGCGTCTGGCAGGCCTTCAATCACATCGCCTACCTCAAGGTCATTCTGGCAATTTCCATTCACGGAAAGCCACCACGGGGTGATTCCGTGTAGCCCATCGCTGCCGACAAACGGATCGTTCAGGCTCTCGACAATTTCGTGGCTGAGCGCCGTGACGTCCTCGAAGCCTGAGCCGAACAAACCGGGACTGATCCAGCTTGCGTAATTCAGCACGTAGCGCTTCTCGCGAAATCCATTGCTGGAGTCACCGGGCTCGAAATCGTAAGTGTGGAAACCGAGCACGCAACAGTGGTTCGGGTTCCCGTTCAGATAGAGGTACGTGTTAGGAAAGAGA
>QHZW01000109.1 GCA_003224815.1 Acidobacteriota bacterium
TGGTGAAATACTACGAGAACATTCGATTCGTGTACGAGATCGAATCGCGAGTGCGTCAATTCAAACAGACTACAGCGCCTGCCGAGCAGCGCCGCGAAAACAATAATCAAAACCGCAAGGAGAACAAAAACAATACCAGTGGACAACCCGATCAGAAACAGGAGAGAAACTATAGTCAGGGAGGAGACCTGCCGGTGTACGCTTCCCTAACCGACGAGAGTCTCCGCTGTGAGCACTTGCAGCTTCTTGGGGCTGCGGCACCTTCTCAGAGCGCCGAGTCCCGTCGACCTAAGCTCGACGATCCACCTGTTGTGGAAGATGCCACTGACAGGAGGTTCGCATGAACTGCGCTAATCATTTACAAAACCCGGCAGTCGCTTACTGCCGCACCTGCGGAAAGCCGTTGTGCTCGAATTGCACGCGGCAGGTCATGGGCGTCGTGTACTGCGAAAATTGTCTGGCCGAACGTATGGCTGGATCCGCGCCGCCAGCATCGCCTTATCAGCCTGTGCCCGGGTATGTCGCGCCGATGCGAACGACGAGTGGGCCCAATCCGGCTCTCGCGGGGATTCTGGCGGGATTTTTTCCGTTCGGAGTCGGAGCCGTTTATTGCGGTCAATATGCAAAGGGATTGGCACACTTTATTGTCGCGGTCCTGTTAATTGTTGGGCAGGCAAATGCCAATAGCGACACTGTGCACCTTGTTCTTGGACTTTGCATGGGAGGATTCTATTTTTACCAATTGATCGACGCTATCCGATCAGCGAAGGCCATTCAGGTCGGCCAGCCTGCTCCTGATCCATTCGGATTGGGAACAATGTTCAGTCCTGGAACTGATCGAGTTGACTTCAGCCGAGGAGTACCAACTGGTGCTGTCATACTGATTGCGCTTGGTTGTTTGTTTTTGCTCAACAACCTTGACATTCCGTTTTTGAGGTTCGATACACTCTGGCCTCTGATTTTGATTGCATTAGGCGCTTGGTTGTTCGTGAAAAGGAAGCAAGGCGCGGACGTGCGTAACCGTAGCGTCGCGGGGCCAGCACTTCTGGTCACATTGGGTGTCATCTTACTTGTCGGCGACTTACACGGTCCCAGCTGGGAACATACCTGGCCGGTGATTCTGCTTGTGCTTGGTATTCTGAAGTTGATGGAGCGGGGCTATCTGGGCGGGCCTCCTGCGCCACCGGCAGCATCCGCATCGACTCCTTCGTCGCAGCCTCCTGCCGAAGTGAACAGCGAGGTGAAGAATGGCTAGCACTCTACAAGCGCCGCCTCCCGCACCTCCAGCAATGCCGCCTCGACCGCCGCGATCGTTTGCAGGGCCCGTGGTGCTGATTGCCATCGGAGTGCTGTTCCTGCTGCACTACACGTTCGGCATCCTTCCTTGGTACAACTGGGGAAGGCTGTTCGCGCGCTACTGGCCGCTGCTGCTGATCCTGTGGGGAGTCGTCAAACTAATCGAGTATCAGCAGGCGAACCGCGCGGGAGTGCGGCCGCGTGGAATCGGCGCCGGTGGATTCATTCTCGTCATTTTCCTTGTAATCGCAGGACTCGGTGCGAATGCAATCTATCGATGGAATCCTAATTGGCAGGAGTGGTGCGAGGGCTCCGACGCTGAGGACCTGCCCTGGTGCGGGCATACCTACAGTTTCAGCGACGACCTGCAACAGCCGTTTCCAGCGGGCGGTAGCCTGCGTGTGAACAGTGAACGCGGCGCCATCAACATAACAACCTCTGGCGACAGTGTCCGCAGTTCACCCAGAGTGGCACGGTCTTAACTCTGGACGCGAACACCCGTGGCGCCGGCGATCATTGGGTAAGCAGCGATCTTGATATCTCTTTGCCGCGCAAAGCTTCAGTCGTTCTATCAACTCATCATGGCGACATCAGCATCATGGGCCGAGATGGCAATGCCGATGTCGAAAGCCACAACGGTGATATTTCCATCACCGACCTTAATGGCTCAGTGACTTTGAATCTTGATCACAGCTCGGCGCGAGTTGCGCAAGTCAGTTCCGATGTAACTGTGCAGGGACGAGCGAATGACGTTTCACTCGAAGACGTGAAGGGCATCGTGCGGCTTGATGGCGATTTCATGGAGAGTGTGAAGCTCTCGCGGGTCGCGAAAGCGGTAAATTTCAAGACCAGCCGCACCGATATGGAATTCACTAAACTCGATGGCAACTTGAATCTTGATTCCGGCGACCTCGAAGCCAATAGTCTCTCCGGACCGCTTCGGCTGCGGACACGTTCGAAAGACATCACAATCAATGGCGTAAGCGGCGACGTGCGTTTGCAGAACGAGAACGGGGCGGTCGAGATCCATGTCAACAAAATGGGCAACATGGAAATCACGAACAATAAGGGCGACATCCGGATGTTCGTGCCGCAGAAAGCCGCCTTTCAATTGGAGGCGCAGACGCGTGATGGCGAGATTCAAACGGATTTTGATTCTCTGAAAGTCCAAAATGGAGATGATCGCTCCAGTGCGACGGGTTCAGTGAATGGCGGTGGACCGCGAATGTCGCTCAGCAATGAGCATGGAAATATCGAAATCCGCTCCGGGGTGCCGATGCCACCGCCTCCGCCCTCGGTTCCGAAGATATCTCACGGCGATATACCGCAACCGCCCGAAGCTAGTGAGAATTGACTTTTTCGAAAGGCACCGGCGATTCATCTCCGAGTTGCAAATAGATTGTGATCTTGTTGTCTTGTATTAACTGCACGGGCTTGCCTCTTGCAATAATCGAATTGAGGAGCCCGGAAAATGATGGCAGTCAGAGTTGGCAAACATCCGTCGCATGTCGTGCTTGGGTTGCTGCTGGTGTTCAATTCGTTGTGGTGGTATGCACCCGCCGCACGCGCGGCGACTCCCGTTGAAATAGACACGGAACGCTCGAGCTTAACGATCCGCGTTTATAAAACCGGACTGTTCGCTGCATTGGCGCACGATCACGAAATCTACGCGCCGCTTCAGCACGGCAGTTTCGACGAGGAGCAGCAGACGGTCGAGTTCACTGTAAATGCGCGTGAGTTGCGTGTAATCGATCCCGGCGTGTCCCAGTCAGATCGCTCGGAGATTCAATCCACAATGCTGGGGCCAAAAGTTCTGGACAGCGAAAAGTTTCAGGAGATCAAGTTCCACTCGACCAAAGTTGAGCAAGTTGCAGCCGGGAAGTGGACCGTCCAAGGCGATTTGACTTTGCATGGCCAAACTCGTCCGGTAAAGGTGGATGTTCAGGGTGAGCGGGGGCGCTATCGCGGGTCCGCATTGTTGCGTCAAAAGGACTTTGACATAGCTCCTGTGAGTATTGCGGGTGGCTCGGTGAAGGTGAAGAACGAAGTTCGCATTGACTTCGAGATAATGGGTAAGCGGTCTGGGGCCAGCAAGCGCGAGTTCGGGTCACCCCACCTGAGCTGCATTCAGCGGTTTTCGTAAATTTACAAATTGGCGAATTTTAGAATTTACCAATTCATGTACGTCCGCGTCACATTCTGCAGCGCGCAAATTCGTCAATCCGACGATCCGTAAATTCGAAAAATCTAAAATCGTTGCCTGCTACACTGATGAGTACGGTTCGGCCCCTTAGCTCAACAGGATAGAGCTCAGGTTGAGGCGACTAGCGGGCGTGAGCGCAAGCGGGAGCCCGCTGCCGAAATCCCGAGCGCAGCGAGGGATCTCATCATAGAATCGGAGTAGGCCCCTTAGCTCAACAGGATAGAGCTCAGGTTTCCTAAACCTGCGGTTCCGGTTCGAGTCCGGAAGGGGCCTCCACCGGCCAGCATTGAGGGCTCATTAACTCCCATGCCTTTGAGCCATCTACCTTCCTATACCAGCATCTAAGCTTTCATGCTGGTCCGCAGCCGTGCGAAGCCACTCGCGATCATCGCTGCGATTGCCTTGATGATAGCGGCCATTCTGTATGTGGCGATCAATCGTAGTCACGAAATATCTCCAAAGCCTCCCTTGCACCAGAATCGGTAGGAACACTCCTTAGCAAGGGTGTAATCATCTGTAAATTAACTTGACGTAGATTAACTCTTAGAGCATCATTCTTCTCCGTCCAGAGTTGCTGGATCTTCCCCTCTGCTCGTTCTGGGCTTAGTACAGACACGGCTTTCGGAATTTACTTCCAGGCTTCCGGTGGGGTGTCCAATATGGGGACTAGTCTTCGGCGGTTGGGATGTCTGTGCTTCATCTTCATTTCGTTCCAGTTGCAGGCTCAGCAGATTGCGCCGCGGCCGCTGATCACTCGCCCGATTGACGAAACTCAACTTACTCCCGTTCGCGGGAGCACGCATCCGCTGTCGCGTCCGCAATTCGATGTCGGCATTGCCCCGCCCGACTTGCCCATGGACCGCATGCTGCTGGTGCTGAAACGCAGCCCCAGCAGGATTTCGCGCTGCATAAACTTCTCGACGACCAGCAGGACAAGGCCTCTCCGAATTACCACAAGTGGCTCACGCCGGATGAATTTGGCGTTCAGTTCGGGCCCTCGGGCCAGGACCTGCAACTGGTGACCGGATGGTTGCAGAACCACGGCTTCCAGGTAAATCGGGTCTCGCATGGCCGGTCGGTGATCGAGTTCTCCGGAGTAGAGTCGCAGGTGGAGTCTGCGCTGCACACGCAAATCCATCAATATCTCGTCAACGGCGAAAACCACTGGGCCAATGCCAGTGACCCACAAATTCCCGCGGCTCTGGCGCCGGCAGTGGCGGGCGTCTGGAGTCTGCACGATTTTCGAAAGAAACCGAAGCTGGTAGTCGGGAATCATGGGCATCCGGTTGCCGGGCCCTGGACGCAGACGAATCTGACGTCAGGCAAGCATGGGCTCATGCCCGCGGATTACGCGACTATATACAACATTAATCCGCTGTACGCCGCTTCAATCAAGGGCAATGGCGCCACCATCGCCGTAGTAGCGCGGTCAAACATTGATACTGGCGATTTATTCGATTTCCGGAATGTTACGGGGTTGCAGTTCCCTGTGCTCAACATTATGAATAACGGCCCTGATCCGGGAATTTTCGATGATTCAGAAGAGTTCGAAGCGATTTTGGACGCGACATGGTCAGGGGCAATTGCACCGGCCGCGACTATCAAGTTTGTGGTTTCGGCTTCAACCAATACCACGGATGGCGTCGATCTCTCTGAGCTTTACATCATCGACAACAATGTCGGTGACGTAATGACGGAGAGCTTTGGCACGTGTGAGAACGGCGCTTCGCAGCAGGAGGCGAATGCGATTTCGGCACTGGCTGAGCAAGCCGCTGCCGAAGGTATTACCTATATGGTCTCGTCGGGCGACTCGGGCGCAGAAGGATGCGTTAGGCCGAGCAGTCCTTCTGCCAACGGCACTCAGCCTTCAGTGAACATCCTGGCCTCAAGTCCGTTCACGATTGCGGTTGGCGGCACGATGTTCAACGAGAACAACTCGAATGCAACCTATTGGAATGCCAGCAACGGCCCGGGTCTGGGCTCCGCCAAATCGTACATCCCTGAGAATGTCTGGAATGAAAGCTGCACAAGTTGTGGACTCTGGTCCGGCGGCGGCGGCGCGAGTGCCTTATTTTCAAAGCCAAACTGGCAATTTGGCGTTCAGGGAATTCCCGGGGATGGTGCTCGCGACGTACCCGATGTTTCTCTGACGGCGGCAATACACGACGCGTATCTCTTATGTTTTCAAAGGTCCTGTGCGAACAACAGCGTTTATCTGGTAGGCGGTACTTCTGCGTCGGCGCCCTCATTTGCGGGAATCATGGCGCTGATTGTGCAGCAGTATGGGCGTCAGGGGCAGGCGAACTACGTGTTGTATCGCCTGGCTGCGACGGAGACTTTGTCACAATGTAACGGCTCGAACAATACCACACGTCCGAACTCGGCGTGCATTTTCAACGATGTCACCAAGGGAAACAACGCTGTTCCGGGCGAAGTGAACTATGGAACAACGTCTGCCAAATATCAGTCAGATACGGGGTACGATCTCGCTACAGGACTTGGGTCAGTTAACGTGAACAATCTTGTGACCAAGTGGGGCGGGGTCACTTTCAACGCGACTAACACGACCCTTGCACCGAATTCAATCACGGCCACGCACGGCAGCCCCGTTTCCTTGAACATTGCCGTTACGCCCATGGCCGGCGGAAGCGGACTTCCGACAGGCGATGTGTCATTGATGACCGGAGGCATTCCCTCGAACCCCGGTTTCCTGACTCTAAATAATGGATCAGTTACTGATCCTGTGAACGACTTGCCAGGAGGTTCGTACGCGTTGACCGCGCGTTACGGTGGCGATGCGAACTTTGCGCCAAGTACTTCCACCGGCGTGGCGGTAAACATCTCTCCTGAGAATAGTGTCACGACGGCTTCGATATTCTCAGTTACAACCAATGGAGTTCCCTTTCCATTGACCACCGCGTCGTACGGCAGCTTTATTTACCCACGCGCCGATGTTGCAGGTGTCTCACAGCATGGCGTCCCTACGGGTTACGTACACTTCTATGACAATGGGAATCAGTTTTCTGGCGTTAACGTTCTCAACTCGGAGGGGAATACCGCTCTCCCGAATGGGTATTCTTATTTTCCTGCAGGACCGCACTCGTTAACGGCGGCTTACACGGGGGATGCGAGCTTCCATCCCAGCACCTCGGCTCCTGCGACCTTTACTGTTACTGCTGCAAGCACACAGCTGGCTCTTACAGCCCCACAGGGAGCGGCGCAAGGAGGGGCGGTTACGCTGACGGCGACCCTGACCAGTACGGCCTTCGCTGGACAGATATCAGCCAACTATCCGACCGGTTCGGTCACGTTCATGATCGGAAACACGCCATTGGGCAGCGCGACTCCATCTGGGAGCAACCTTGACTCGCATGGAATTACTTCCGTCGCGACGTTTTACGTTTCATCTCTTCCGATCGGGACTAATGCCATCACGGCGCAGTACAGCGGAGACACCAACTACAGCGCATCAAGCGCATCCCAAGTAAGTGTTTCCATTGATGCGGATTTCGGAATCGCACCGGCGAATATTTCCGTTAGCGCAACTCAAGGCGGTTCTGCGAGCAACACGCTCACTATCACCGGGCAAACCGGTTACAACTCCACGATCAATTTCTCGTCCGTGTCGTGCACCGGACTGCCATTGTTGAGTTCATGCTCCTTCTCTCCCGTTTCCGTTACAGGATCCGGAACTACCATCGTCTCTGTTCAGACCAAAGCGGCGACTTCGGCCGCGCTTCTCGGTTCTCCTTTTCACAGCTCTTGGCGCAGCCTGGGACTTGTATTCGCTGGAGTGTTTTTGTTGACGTTCCGCCGCCGCTATCGTTCAGCAGGTGTATTTTGCGTGTTTGCCGTCACTCTCGCTCTCGGAATGAGTGGGTGCGGAGGCGGGAGCAGCGGCGGAGGTGGGGGCGGAAGCCCGGGTACTCCGAAGGGAAGTTACATGGTTACCGTGACTGCCACCACAGCCGACAAAGTCGTTTCCCATACGGCAAGCTTTTCGCTGGTAGTACAGTAGTCCTAAATATCATGACGAGCTGAACGCGGACTTCGCGCCAGCTCGTCATTTGTTCTTCACCCGAGTTCCACCTACTGTTGCGGAGTCTGGTTTGCCGGGCAGCTGTCTGCAACCTTATGGATCGAGGTGACGGTCAGTGTCTTAGCTGCGTTGGCATTGGCATGAGCCGCGCCAGTTCCTGCGCTGCTCGGATTATTCGACGTTCCATTTGCCGGGCCAGTTGCGTCGTTTCCGGACGGCGCCGCGCCTGGCGCATTGGATGCTGAAGCCGAAGCGGTCGCGCCCGGCGTTCCCGTCACTTCCACTTCCTTGTTTACGTTAGCGCTGAATTGCGAATCGTCCCCTTGCAGTTGATAGATCACGCCCGTGGCGTCGGTCAGCATATAGCTTCCGCTGCTTCCGCTGAGGCACCCTTGCATGGTGCTACCGGACGTTGAGCTGTTTTGATCAGCGGTTGAGGTCTGACTTGTAGCCGTCGCCGAGCCACTGTTTGCATTTGCGCCGCTCTGAGTGGCACCGCTGGTTGAGTTCGGATCCTGCGCGAACGAGAGTGCAGCACAATACAGCAGCACTGCTTCAAATAACGGTCCTTTTCTCATTGCGATTCCTCCCTGCACGATTTGTCGTCTGCGATTTAGAAATGCGGGCCGCAGGGGTGGTTGCTCCGGAGCGGTTCGGTGGCTGAAGAAGATGCTGTACTTATCGTGGAAGACGAGTGTAGCCGTGTCTACGGCTGAACCGGACAGCTATAGCTCACGTATCATTAAGAGAAGAGAATGCGCCTTCTTTTTGAAATATTTGGACAGACCTTGCGTACGTTGTGGGCGCATAAACTACGCTCGTTTCTGACCATGTTTGGGATCGCCTGGGGAGTGGGGTCTTTGCTGCTGCTGGTGGGCTTGGGAGAAGGATTCCGGTCCGGAAATCGCAAGCAGTTCGACGAGCTTGGCGAAAACGTTATGTTCGTTTGGGGCGGGCGCGCTCCCGCGCTAAATGGCAGTTTCACCAGTTTGCGCCAGTACTACCTTACATACCGCGATTACAAGGACATTGTCACGCAATGTACCGACGTGAAGCTTGCCGCGCCAGTCATCTCTCGCGGCGATGTTCGCGCCGTCAGCGATTATTTTCAGAGCAGCGGTCAAGTGATGGGCGTCCCATCTGACTTCAATCAGATTCGATATCTGCCGATCAATGAAGGCCGCTGGATGAACGAGCTTGACATTGCGCAAAAACGGGCTGTAGTAGTGATAGGCGATGAGGCCCGGCGTGTGCTTTTTCCGGGATGGCCCGCAATTGGACAAACCATTCTCATGAATGGCATCCGCTGATTTCCCGCCACTCAATGTTGGGGAAATTGACGACGCCATTTCGTTCATCAACTATCAGCCGGTCACACGCGATAAGCATGAAACTGCGAGAGAGGAAGTTCACCAGGTGCTCGGCAGAAATCACGGTTTCGACCCCAGTAATCCTGATTCCTTCGACGAGTGGGACACGATCAAGACTGTAGACGCGATCGGAAAAATCTTTGACGCAATGAATATGTTTCTCGGCAGCGTTGGCCTGGTCACGTTGGGGCTGGGCGCGATCGGCATCATCAACATCATGCTGGTTGCAGTTGCGGACCGTACGCACGAGATCGGGCTACGCAAGGCGCTCGGCGCTACGAACCGCAGCATCATGTTCCAGTTTTTCGCGGAGGGCGCGTTTCTGACTGTAATGAGCGGAGGCGTTGGCATGGCCTGCGCCGCAGGTTTCATGGCTTTGCTGGCGCTACTTCCGCAGCCGCAGGGATTCGACACTCCCAGACTTGTGCCGCAGACGGCAGCACTGGCGGTCTTTTCGCTCGCTTGCGCCGGCATTATCGCCGGACTTTATCCCGCACGCAAAGCTTCACACCTCGAACCCGTGGAGGCGCTGCGGCGAGAATAGATGACGCGCGATATTTTCACTCAGGCATACAGCGCCATGCGCCACGATCTCCGGAAGACCTTGCTCACCATGCTTGGCATGGCCTGGGGCATCGCCACGGTTGTCTTGCTGCTGGCCTACGGGGAGGGCTTCGGACGTGCGATTCGCAGCATCTGGGATTCCTTCGGCGCCACGGCTGTCGCCATCTATCCAGGCAGAACTTCACAACAGGCGGGCGGAAACAAAGCCGGCGCCGCGGTGCGCTTCACAAACGAAGACATCGAATTAATCCGAAATGTTGTTCCACTTGCCAAGCACGTCTCCCGCACTGGAGAACTGCAGGGGTTGATTCAGAACGGTTCACGCACCTACAACATGCAGGTGTTTGGCATGGACCCTTCGCTCGGCGATATTTGGGCGCTGCAGTTAGACGAAGGCCGTTTTCTTGACGAGGCCGATAATCTAAGCCACTCCCACTGCGTGGTGCTCGGCTCGGAAGCAAAGGACAAGCTTTTTTCCGGAATGCAGGCTCTGGGCCAGGAGATCCGAGTTAACGGCGTGACTTTTCAGGTCGTAGGTGTGCTTAAACCTCGAATGCAGGAAGGGGACAGTGACGACAACCGCGTGGTATATGCGCCTTACAACTCGATGGACACCTTGCGCGACAATCACTACCTATCCGGAATCTGGCTCGACTCCATGGGCTTGGATCACACCAAAATGACCAAGAGCATCCGCGGTGCTCTTGCGCTGCAGCACGGCTTCAAACCAGATGACGAGCGCGCCGTCTTTGTTTTTGATGCAATGAGGCAACTTGAACAATTCGGGATAATCACGCTGGCACTGAAAGTGTTGCTTGCGTTCATCGGCACCATCACCCTGGGCATTGGCGGGGTCGGACTGATGAACATGATGCTGGTTTCGGTGACGCAGCGTACACGTGAAATCGGCGTCGAGAAGGCACTGGGAGCGCGGAAGAAAGACATTCTGTTTCAATTTTTGGCCGAGGCAATGGTCATCACTGCAGTAGGAGGGCTGTGCGGAGTCGTTCTCTCTTATATTGTTTCGCTATCTGTAGGCAGGCTCACCTTGTATAGTGCCCTCGCGAAGCACGCTGAAGCTGGGGACATTCGGTTGATCGTCGCGCCGCAGATCCTTCTGATTTCGACGATCATTCTGGGAGTAGTGGGAATTGTGAGCGGCATGTTTCCGGCATTCCGCGCTGCGAACTTGGATCCGATTGAGGCGTTGCGGTATGAATAGTCCTAACTTCTTTTACGCGGATGAACGCAGATGAATGCAGATGAATTCAACGATCACATCTTTGAGGTTCTCTGCTCGGCATTATCCGTGCTAATCTGCGGAAAAGATTGTGAACTCAGATTTTGGTCTCCGCTAAAAACTGCGGCGGCTTCCTGGCTTTTACCAGTTGCTCGAACCCGTAAGCGATTTTCAGTAGCGTGGGTTCACTCCATGCTCGCCCGAAGAATGAAATTCCGATGGGCAATCCGAAGACAAATCCGGCAGGGACATTAATGTTCGGATAGCCTGCGACTGCGGAGGCGTTTGAGCTGCCTCCCACCGCATGATCGCCATTAGCCAGATCGGTAAGCCACGCCGGGCCACCTGTAGGCGCGACCAGCGCGTCCAGACGGAACTTGTTCATCACCGCATCAATCCCTTTCGCGCGCGAGAGTTCGTGATTCGCGGTCAGCGCAACCACGTACTCTTTATCAGTGAGCGGACCCTTTTCCTGGGCCTTGACGAAAAGATCCTGGGCAAAATAAGGCATTTCTTTATCGCGGTTCTTTTCGTTGAACGCGATCACGTCCGCAAGGCTCTTGATCTGCGGATCACGTCGCGCCGCTAAGTACGCATTCAGGTCAGCCTTCAATTCGTACATCAAGACCAGCAGTTCGGTTTCGTCGAACTTTCCGTGGGTCTCGAGATCTGCTGGATCGGCAATTACTGCTCCCGCAGCCTTCATTTCGTCAATGACGTGATTCAGAAAGGCGTCCACTGCATCACTGAATCCGAAATACTTCCGGGCGATGCCCAGGCGAGCACCCTTTAACCCATCTGGGTCCAGAAACTGCGTGTAGTCTTTCTGCATTTTCGTCCCGGCTTCAGCGGTCGCCTTATCGCGTGGATCCGGGCCGGCGAGCGCACCCAGCAGAATTGCCGCATCACGAACAGTGCGAGCCATTGGGCCGGCGGTATCCTGACTGTGAGCGATCGGAATGATTCCCGCGCGGCTGATGAGGCCGAGAGTTGGCTTGATCCCGACAATTCCATTGGCCGAAGATGGACACACAATGGAACCATCCGTCTCACTGCCCACGGCGACGGTGCACAGGTTTGCCGAAGTCGCTGCGCCCGAGCCGGAGCTTGATCCACAGGCATTGCGATCCAGTGCATACGGATTCTTTGTCAGTCCGCCCCGTCCGCTCCATCCACTTGTGGAATGACTGGAGCGAATGTTCGCCCACTCGCTCAGATTCGTCTTGCCGAGAATTACAGCTCCTGCTTCGCGCAGCTTGCGGGCTACTGCCGAATCCTGCGCTGGCTTTGATCCCAGTAGCGCAAGAGATCCAGCGGTAGTTTGCATACGATCCGCGGTCTCGATGTTGTCCTTAATCAGAACGGGAATGCCATGCAGCGGCCCGCGAACGCCCTTTTCTTTGAATTCTTTGTCGAGCGACTCGGCGATCGCAATTGCGTCTGGATTGAATTCGATGATGCTGTTGAGCCCAGGGCCGGATTTGTCAATCTCATTAATTCGATCCAGATACGCCTGCGTCAACGATTGCGCTGAAATTCCGCCTGATTTCATTTGCGTCTGCAAGTCCGTAATTGCCGATTCCTCGAAAGGGAAGGGCTTGACCGAGGATGCGTCGTCAGAATTCGCGAAGGCACGGGCGGGAGAAGCAGAGCTAAGCGCAGCAGCTGCGCCACCGGCCAGAGCCGTTTGCAGGACGTTCCGTCGCGAGAACCGGCGCAGATCAGTTGCTGATAGAGAGTTGCTTGGCAAGATGTCCTCCTGGCGAGAGTTGCAGGAGGGCATTATAGGACTTCGCAGATTAGAACGTGAGTGAGTGCTTATGCTCGACTATTTCGGTGTTAAATTCTTACGGATTCGACGCACCTCCACGTAGGTGAGCGCTGCCACCGCAGCCATGAAACCGCCGAACATAAATAGTAAAGTCATCCGTAACCTCGGTCGGGTTTACACCCCTCTGATGGCACAATGATAGAACCGAAAATCCAAGCCAGCGTTTTACCTTATGGTTCATTGCGTCGCCTGGCGTTTGTTGCTCATCTGATAGACTTTAGAGAACCCCAGAGAACAAAAGCATGCCTAAGTACTCCATAGTTATTCCCCTGCACAATGAGCAGGAAAACGTTACCGACCTGTATGATCGCCTTAAAGCCGTCATGGAAGCGAATGGCGAGAGCTTCGAACTGGTGCTGGTCGATGACGGCTCGGGTGACGATACTTTTTCCTTGCTCCGCCAGATTGCTGGCGTTGACAGCCGCGTGACGGTGGTACGCTTACGCCGAAACTTTGGACAGACTTCAGCCCTGGCGGCAGGCTTTGACAATGCTCGAGGTGAATACATCATTGCGATGGACGGTGACCTGCAGCATGACCCTGCAGACATTCCAATGTTTCTCGAAAAAATTTCCGAAGGGTATGACATCGTAAGTGGCTGGCGCAAGGTTCGCATTGATAACTTCTGGCTGCGCCGCTTCCCATCAAAGTGCGCCAATTGGCTGATGGCTAAGTTGAGTGGTGTGGATATCCACGACTTTGGAACGACCTTCAAAGCGTACCGTCGCGAGATTCTGGAGCAAGTGCCACTCTACGGCGAATTGCACCGTTTTATTCCGGCGCTGGCTTCATGGCATGGAGCTTCGATTTGTGAGGTGCCGATCCGTAACGTGAACCGTGAACGCGGAGTTTCGCATTACGGCATTTCGCGTACATTTCGCGTATTTTTCGATCTGATTACGATCCGATTCTTGCTGAAGTATCTGGGGCGTCCGCTGCATTTCTTTGGAACTGTCGGAATGCTTGGAATTTTTGGCGGCACAGGCATTACTGCCTGGCTGTTTGTAGAAAAATTCATCCGACACACGCCAATCATGGCAGCACACGGTCCGATGATGATCTTTGCCGCCGTAGTCCTGCTGGCTGGAATGAATTTACTGGCGATAGGGCTTTTGGGAGAACTCCAAGTCAGGCACTATCACGAGCCCACTCGACGCGCTCCATATTCGGTTGATCGTGTTCTGCGTGCCCACAGCGAAGAGCAGAGCGTGCCGGAGTAAAGGGGGAGCCTAGGTGGCGCCCTGCGTTCCTGTTTTTAAAACGCCTCTTTGTTGACCACGTACGGCATCCTCTTCACATCTCCGGAGTAATTCCTTTCCAGAACATCAATTAGTCCCTGAATACACCGTCCGGCCATGCCTTTAGCGGGGTCAGGGGATAGGCGCGTGATCCTCGCGGCGCTCGCAAAGTGCGGGAATAGACGGCATCGGTCTTCAATGCTCGGGTCACGT
Organism: Acidobacteriota bacterium; assembly: GCA_003224815.1. Taxonomy (GTDB): domain Bacteria; phylum Acidobacteriota; class Terriglobia; order Terriglobales; family Acidobacteriaceae; genus Gp1-AA145. The sequence continues at coordinate 13,995 of QHZW01000109.1, forward strand.
AATGGAGACTCAGGAGGCAGGGGTTCTTTTTCGTACACATCAAGGGCGGCGCCTGCGATCCAGTTTTCTTTAAGTGCCTTTGTGAGCGCATTCTCGTCAATCACCGGGCCGCGCGACGTGTTCACAAGGAACGAGGTCGGCTTCATCATCCTCAACCTTTTCTCGTTAAATAAATGGAATGTCGGGGTAGGGCTTTCACCCTCTCGCAGCAGCGGCACATGCACGCTCACAAAATCAGCTTGTCTTAAAGCGTCTTCAAGTGACACATACTTAATGGACGTTTTCTCCTTTTGAATGCCTCGCGCATAGCGCAGGTCTATCGTCTCCTGAATGGCTTTTATGTATTCGTGATTCTGGTATGCCGGGTCATAGCACAGGATGTTCATGTCAAAACCGGAACATTTCTTGATCATCGCAAGACCAATGCGGCCGGTGCCGATAATCGCGACGGTTTTGCCAGTTACTTCGTCGCCGAGGAAGGGGAGATATGGATGCCAGAATCCCCATTTATTCTCGCGAGTCAGATGCTCGGCACTCCACAATTTGCGAGCCAGCGACCCGAGCATGAAGAACGCAAACTCTGCGGTGGCTTCGGTCAAAACGTCAGCAGTATTCGTGAAAGGGACCTTGCAGCGGTTGGCGTCGGCTCGATTAATGTTGTCGAATCCGACAGCGTATTGCGCGACTACCTTCAGGGTGCCCTTGCCGGCCTCGAAAATCTCAGCATCAATCTGATCGCGGAGCGTGGTGATCAGGCCGTCGATTCCCGATCGTAGTCTGTCGATGATCAGTCCTTTGGGGGGAGCTTTTGGATCGGGATAAACCTCGAGTTGATATCCGCGCTTACGCAAGACCTCAAGCGCGTCCCCGATGTCGCATGTTGCAAACACTCGAAAATTGTTAGGCACGGCTTTCCTTCGCGTACCCTAGTGTCCTTGGCGGTCAATTCTCGTCGTAGCTACTGGAATACCCATCGCGTGGCGCTGGTCGAAAACTTCTTCTCCCACAACCCGAATGCGATTCTCGGACGAAGGCGGAAAACCGGATCCTTCAAGCTCAACATCGCCTCTCCCATTTCGCCGAGTTTCCACTTGTACTTCTTTTCGTAGCGGCCGATGAACTCACGAATGCGCTCGACATCAGTTTCGCTTTCAATGGTTCCCTCGAGAATCACAGCTTTGGCGGCGTTCTCAGTACACATAGTGCAATGAGGATTCTCGGCCAGGTTTCTTGCCTTCCGCGATTCTTTGCCGGTCGAAAAATAAAGCATGCCATCGAGCCACAGCGCCCAAATGACCATGACATGCGGCCGTCCATCAGGCCGGGTGGTCGCAATCCAATATTGGCGGCTCTTCTTCAGCCGGTCTTCCGCCCATTTCCAGGGTAGGATTCCCTTTTTACTTCTGGGCAGTCCGTACCCAGGCATGTGAGGGCGCGTAGCCTTCGGAGTTTTGATCTTCAGATTGCGCTTTAAAACCATTTCGATGTCGACCGGCCCGCCTAATGTCCCTCGTGACTAATGTTTCCCTTCACCCAGTGCTCGATCCGCTCCAAGGCGCGTGCGAGATTCTCCTTGGAATTTGCGATGCTGAAGCGAATGTATCCCTCGCCGTATTCTCCGAACGAGGTTCCTGAAAGGCAGGCCACGCCGGCTTCTTCGAGAAGGGCATCGGCCAGGGGCTTTGATTCCTGCCCAGTCCCGGAGATGTTTGGAAACACGTAGAACGCGCCCCTCGGCATGCGGCAGGAAAACCCTGGGATCCGATTCAGGCCGGCCACAAACATGTCGCGCCGCTGCTGAAATTCGTCACGCATCCGGTCCACCGAAGTCTGATCTCCGCGCAATGCCTCCACTCCTGCAATTTGTGAAAAGGTCGCTGTGCACGAATTCGAGTTCGTCATGAGCCGGGCAACCTGCACCGCAAGATCAGGTCGCATGACCCCATAACCCATGCGCCATCCGGTCATGGCGTAAGTCTTGGAAAATCCGTCGAGCAGGATGGTGCGCTCCTTGAATCCCGGCTCAGCCATGATGGAGTGATGTTTGCCTTCGAAGATAAGGCGGCTGTAAATCTCATCGGAAAGCACAAATATATTGCGGTCGCCGATCGCGTCGGCGATTTGCTCAATGTCGAGCTTACTGAGAACGCCCCCGGTCGGGTTTTGCGGCGAGTTCAAGATGATCAGCCGTGTTCGATCGCTAATCAGGTCTGCAAGCTCATGTACGTCGAGGCTGAAGTCCTTTTCTTCACGAAAGCGAATTGGAACTGCGTTGCCGCCGACGTAGTTCACCATGGATTCGTAGATCGGGAATCCGGGATTTGGGTATATGACTTCATCGCCTGCATTGATCAGCGCGAGAATCGAAAAAAAGATGATGGGCTTGCCGCCGGGCACCACGACAACTTCTTCCGGTTGCACGCGAACCCCGCGGGTACGGCTGACCTCTTCAGCGATGGTTTCCCGCAGTTCAGGCAATCCCGCGGAAGGACCGTAGTGTGTCCATCCAGCATGTAGTGCCTCGGCCGCTGTCTCGATGATGTTTCTCGGGGTGTTGAAATCAGGTTCGCCGATTTCGAGATGGATAATGTCTTTGCCGCCACATTCAAGAGCGCGCGCCCGATTCAGGACTTCGAAAGCGGTCTCCGTGCCGAGGCGCGACATCCGATCTGCCAACCGCAATTCGAACTGGACAGCACGGGCCATAGGCAAAACGGATTATTGTACTACCGAGCTTTTGGCGTCTTCAGATGAAAGGCTGCCGCTTGATCGGAGGCTGCATCAGTCGTAAACGGTTTGCGAACACAGTCGTATTCATTTTGAATCGGCACACATTTGGTGAATAGACGAAGTACTAGCTTGAGCATGCAGCCTGTCAAGCTCACAGAGAATTTTCCTAGCGTCTAGGGGAAGCGCTCCCTTGCGAATGCCCGGCTCCCAGGGATTGATAAGAGAAAAAGTATGTTTCCGATTTGCTGCGGTGGCCGAGATTTGAACCTCAATACTTGAGTCGATGTAAACATTGTATGGCCCCATCCTTCCGTGAACTGTATTCCAGTCAGTGCCTTCGTCCGACAATCGCACCCAAAGTCTACGATTGACGTAACCGCCGATCCCACGCGTCACATTTGTGGCCTCCACTATGAATCCAGCTTCACTTGAAGATTGTTGTGCATTAGTGAGAACGCCGACCAGCATCACCAGCGAGACTGTAAATAACCGTTGATTAAAGCTCAAAGGCATCTTAGGTCAACTGCCGTTCCCATACGTCGGAATGCCTTGCTGCACCATGAATAGCAATCGCTGCGAGCGCGGGCCCCAGTCGCTTTGGCCGGCCTGGCTCATCGCTTTCTGAGCATCCGCAATGGCGCGGTTTTTCGCTTCTTCGGTCTTTTTCTGGTTGTCTTCAGTCTTGTAAATCTCGATCAGCGCCGACCATCGGTACGCCGCCTGAAACAGGGCTTCAGGTGTAGCTGGCGACTGGGGATAATCCTTCGCATAGTTTTCGTAAATCTCGGCTTCCTTCTGCGGACACTTCGATTGTCCCTGCCAGTCGCCGCAAAGTTTGTTATCGATCAGGTGAAACGCAGCCAGGTGCGCCCATTTTGTTCCCGGGAATTTCTTCATCACCTTCTTGAAATAGTCCTCGTTCATCCCGCGGCGCATGTACGGATCCTGTTCCTTTGCCGAGGGCAGCGACATTACATCCACTCTTTCAAGCTGCCAACGGATATCCGCAGAGCGATACATTCCTTCGCCTGCTAACGGAGATTGCGGAAAGATCTCTTCTATCTCACCGTATAACCGAAGCGCATCCTGTGCGGCATAACGCCGGCCGCCGCGCTGGCTGGCCTGGTCCTCAGCATCGACCGCTTCGCCGAAAAGAATCTTGTCTCCGTCTGGAGTTGAGGGAAGAATCAAGCCCTTGTTCTGCATCCAGCCACTTACTGTACGCTCTTCGGTCAGATTCGCCTCAACGTGGGCCCAATTACCGTTGCTACTTGTGTCCAGAATGATGACTTCGCGGCCGCGGTCAACATCGGCGAGCTTTGCTGAGGTGGTGTCCGGTGACAGGTATATAGGTGCGACCCGGATCGTGGTGCCGCGAACCGCGGCGGCCACTAGAGTCGCGGGCACAAGCAGCAAAAAAAGTAGAACAGGCGAGCATCGCGCCAGTATTGCAAATGACATCCTTTAAGACCTCATGCTCGAACTCGGCTGAGCAGCGCCGGGTCAATATTACCCCCACTGATCACGGCTACAGTGTGATTGGATGCAGGAAGCGTGTCTCTATGAAAGAACCATGCAGCAGGCGCGACGGCGCCACTCGGTTCCGCGATAGTTTGGGGATTCAGAGCCAATATGTGCACGGCTTGCATGATCTCGTCTTCGGAGACGGTGACCACATCATCCACGTATCGCCTGATGTGCTCGAAAGTCATTGTCCCCGGATATTGCGCGCGTAAC
>QHZW01000468.1 GCA_003224815.1 Acidobacteriota bacterium
TTGCCCTTCGGATCGGTATCGAAGACATCAACAATATGAAGATTGCGCGCGGACATCAGGTCTCGAACATCGCGCCCCGCGCTCAGCATGTCTCTCTCACGGGCCAGCGCGCTGGATTTTTCGGCAAGCTGATTGGTGAGCTCATGAATCTTTACCTGATCTTCAATGAGCGAAGCTTGATTGCTGCCGAGATTTAGTTTTGCCGTTTCGTAGGCACTCCGGATGTTCGTAAGTGAGCCTTCCGCTTCATCCAGCCGAGATTGGAGATTCGCAATCGCATCTTCGCGCTCTCTTATTCTCGCTACAAGGACCAGGCGATCCTTTGCCGATGCCGAACTGTTCAGTTCTAGTTCCGACAGCTTTGAGGATTCTGAAACAAGAGACCTCCTCAAAGATACGATTTCTGTCGCAAGGTCTTTGTTCTCCGCTTCGAGACTTGCAATCGCGCTCTTGTGTTGTTCGTCGGCTGCACCCATCTGCTTAACGGCGATATTGGTGGGCACGCGAGCCAGACTGACTCTTCGTGTGCCCGCATAATATCCGCCGCCTGCGACTACGGCTAGTAAAGCGACACCTGCTGCAACCGTCGCTAATTGCGGCCAATTCCAGATTCTCCTTGAACGAACTTCGGGCTCTGGCAGCGATCGGTCGACTCCGTTGCCCGAAAACACGATTCCTTCCGCCGCGGCCTTCTTCAGGAATCTTTCGCGGAAAAGAGTTGAATCGATTGAGCTGACGGCCTCCTCGCGGCTCAATTCCTCGTCTCTTGCAGTTTTGGCATACTGAGCGGCATTCAGGCCCAAGAACTCCGAATAGCGTTCTTGACATGTAGAACACCACCCGATGTGTTCGCGTAACTCCGCCAGTTCTGCACCTGATGCCTGCCCAATACTTGCCGCCGCACAGAGCTCTTCGAAGTGCTCATGCTTTAGCACGGCCAACCTCCCGAAGCGAAATCACAGCTTCATGGTCGAGCGCTGCTGGCCGGCCCGACAGATGGACGCGCATCCGATCAAGTCCTCGATAGTAATGGTTACGAACATTGCTGAATGATTCCTTCGTCTGCTCTGCGACTTCCTTCAACGTCATCCCTTCAAGAAATACCATTCGAATCGTTCGTCGTTGCGGCTCATTCAGAAGCAAAAGCGCTTCGTCAGCTAATCGAGACGCTTCTTGAACAGCGAACTCGGGCGCTGTCACTCCGGAACTCTCCCAAGCCAGAGCTTCCTGCATGTCTCCGCGAGTGTAAAAGTGACGAAGCACAAGATAATTCCGCCGGTTAATGCTTCGGTGATATGCGAATTGAAGAAGCCACACTTTAAGACTGCCTTTGGCAGGGTCAAATTGTCTCGCGGCTCGATAAACTTCCAGGAAGACACCCTGAGTCACTTCCTCGGCTTCAGCAACATCACGAACGATCTTGAGCGCCGTCACCAGAACCAGACGGTGATAGCGATCAAACAGCACGGCGAAAGCATCCCCATTGTCTGCTTGGACTTCCGACATTATTTTCTCGTCGGGGAGGATGTCGAGAACTGCATCGCAGGAAGGCGGGCGCTCACGCCGAATTGTTTTGTGAAACAACATGCTAGCGGGAACAGGCTGGCGACGGGCTACTTGCGATCAAGTATCACATTTCCCAGCCGAGATTCCATCTTCAAAAAACATATTTTTTTGAGTGAGACAAAAAGACTTGTGCGGAGGCATACTAAAAATTAGCGGCCATGGCCTCCTCGAAGCACCATCGGTTATCGCGAGGGAGTTGGTCAGCGCGAGTCTCGGCACAATATACTTCATCTCCACTCTGCAGGATTTGTAGCCTCTATTCAAAAAGGGGTCTCGGCGTCCGTCATTCACCAGCACTGAAGCGGGGCTCGCTACAAAAGCGGACTCTAGTGAAAAACTAGGGCTGAGCGATGTCCTTTAGCCGCCCGAGGGCATGAACATGCTCGATGAGCACTCAGAGCGTTGCTGATCCTAATCAGTATTCTTTGCCGACGCTAGGCGAACATCGGCGCTGGTCACAGAGTGGTCACAAAAAGTGGGCCACTCTGCAAAGTTAAGTTGTTGAATAACCGGGGGGATAAGCTGGTAGTACGCAGCCCTGAAAAGGCTGGCGTCGGCGGTTCAACTCCGTCCCTGGCCACCATATTTTCAATTAGTTACGCCCTTTTCTTCATGAACTTCTTGAGTCGCGAGTATGCCGTATCGTGGGTGGAGCGGCGAACTTAGTCCGCTCGATAGATCGAAGCATCTCAAGGTACATCAATTGGATAGCGGTAGCCGAGTTGGCCCAGAGCGCAGCTTTCAAGCAGTTTTTGCACTCTCGCGTGCGATTTTTCGCGTTAAGTCGCCTCATATGTGCGACCTGAAGGCGACTGACTATCAAAACCTTCGCCAAAATTTCGCTAATTCTTGGAATCGATAAATAGAGCTTTTATGGAGAGAGAACGTCAAGCGGAGTTTCGCGTGTTAATGCCCTAATGGAGCTTGCGTTGATTTGGGTCAGACGCGATCCGCCAAAGCGCGCGGCAGCAGCAATAACTTTCAGCGCGATTGTATTCCGCACAGTTATATCGAAGGAATTTCCGCATCGAGTGCGCCGGTGGTTCGCGCGGACTTAAGCCACTGCGCTGCACCTCTGCGGAGGATTGGACACGGCCTCTGCCGTGACAGCGAGCAATTCGCTGGTAACAGATTGGAAATCCGCGATACGGGTGGCTCCTAAAAGCGCTTTTAGAGCGTTCAGAAACAATTACTGGACCATATTTGGACCACAATTGTGGATGTGCTTTCTCGCGGCAGTGGTCGCCTAAAGCGAATCGAGTTAATGATCGTCTGTCCCTTGTTGGGACGGGCCGCCGCTGAGATTTTTTCCCGAGACGGTTTGTAATTTCGAAAATGCGTAGAGGCCCGAATGTTCGATCAATTCGGTTGGCTTCGACGACCGCTGGGATCGGCAGGCGCGTCAGGCTTCAGGTACTTGTCAAAGAAAACATTGACTCGCTGCCAGTAGTCCTTCAATGCTGCGCCAGTGAACCCGTGGCCTTGGTCTGGATATCTCAAGAATGTGACGTCCCGGCCCAGGTATCGCAACCCTGTGCACATTTCGAGGTTTAGCCTCCCGTCATTTTCACGTAGGTGTCGGGGTCGCCAAGCATGAAGAAAGAGGAAGTAATATCGGTCGCTGCTCCTGACGCCGATACGGCGCACTTGAACCGCGTGGTCCTAGTAACGATCATGTTTGTAGCTCCACCGCCGTTGCTGAATCCGTAGAGACACATGCGGTCAGGGTCTGCCACGCCCATCTTCACTACCGTATCGATGCCGCTCATCAAATCGTCCATCATAATGTCGGGACCCTGCGGGCCTCGTGTTGCTTCATCAAATGCTTTCCCTTTGGATGGATTCCACCACGTATGTGCCGTGCGTTCGTGGGGAAAGAAGACGGCATATCCTCGTGAGGCAAAAGCCTGATTCCCTATCATGAGATAGCCTGCAAATCCGTTTGCTACTCCGCCACTTGGATATGTATCGACAATCAACGGATATGACTTGCCTTTCTCATAGCCAACAGGCTTGATCAAGATTCCTTCCAGTTCCTCACCTCGACCGTTGTTCCACCGCACTACCCGCTGTTCGCCGAGCACCCATTCTCGAATTTGGGGATTCAAATCCAAAAGCTGTGAGGCGTTTTGGCCGTCCAACTCCGCTTCGTAAAGGACGCCACTCTTTGATCCGCCAGCTTCTACCCAAACAAGTTTGTCAGTGCGAGAGACGGTAAACGGGAAGTGAAGAGTGTCGTCTTGGGTTAGCCTGAGAAACTTTCCGGCGGGAATTGCAACTCGCGCAATCGGAAAAGCGACACCATCTTGATAGGAGATAAGAATGGAATCGCTTCTCGGAGACCAGTGGAAACTGAAGATGTTCCGGTCGAGCTGCGGTGTGACATTGATCGTAGTCCCACCCGTACGCGGCAAGAGAAAGAGCGAGGCTACTTCAAATTGCTTTCCGCTCAGATAGGCAATCCACTTTCCGTCCGGAGACCAGTGCGGCAACCTCTTTTGATCTGGTCCATGAGTCAAAGGCGTCTTTTCCCCGGTGCTCAGGTTAATCAGGTAAACGTTCGTAGTGTCGGGACCATAACCGGTCATTGGTCTTTTCTCGTTGGAAGCGCACACAATCTCTCTTCCATCGGGAGACCAGTCCGGACCGAAGTACCCGTCATCATCTTTTGTCAGTTGTCGAATCTGCTTGCTTTCGACGTCGACGATGAAGATCTGATTGGGCTCAGCAAGCTCGAGTTTCTGGTTGTCATCGTTCTCGACTGCAGAACCGGTATCCCTCGAACCGACTGCGGTTCTCACCGGATCGAATCGGAACAAGCCGCTCAAGATCCACCAGGGCGGCGTCTTATCATTCAATACTAGGGGCTTTCCCTCGGTGTGTACGCGTGCACTAGAAGCACGTGAATCGGAATCTTGCGAATTCGAGTTGGAAGGATTGCCTCCCGCAAAGTTTGTTATTTGGGTCGTTTCGTCCTTGCGTAGGTCGAAGATCCACAATTGTGGTGTTCCGCTCCGTGTTGAATAGAAAGACAGCCTTGTACCATCCGGGGACCACAGGGGAATGAATCCATTCCCCAGCGCGCGTGGCTGTTGTTTTGACCCAATCGTTAGTAGCCAGAGACTATCCTCACCATCGATCGAATAGGCCAGATTGTGACCGTCAGGTGAAAGCTGTAGCTGAGCGACGGATTTCATCTGAGACATGAGGTCATCGGCGGTCACCAAGCGCTTGTCCTGAGCATTCAGTCGAGGTACATGGACAAGTGCACAAGTAATACCGACAAACGCAATGGCCATTTGCACGAGCCGATTCGGTTGATTGTTCATTTGGACAATCTCTTTCGAATTCAAATCTCTTGCGACGGGTTCACGAATCGCCATCCGCGCGCCACAAGGAGGAGGGGCCTATGTCGGCTCAGAACGTCAGTTTCAATGCAAACTGGATCGATCGTGGGCCACCCAACTGAAAAATCTGAGCGAAGCCACCGCCGCCGGGTTCAGGACTCAGGCCGCCAGCCAACATGCTCGGGGACACACCGAATGTCCCTAAAGAACCGCTGAGATCTGCAACTGGGTTTGCGAAGTTAGGATGATTCAGGATGTTGAATAGCTCAGAGCGGAACTGTAGCCGCCAAGTATCGTGCAACTGGAATTCTCGACGGACGGCAAAATCCCATTGCCACGCACCTAAGCCGCGGACTGCATTTCGGCCAAGGTTTCCCTGGCGGACGGCACTCCCCGTATTGGGATCAACCGGTGGGTCAACGAACGCGTTTGGGTTGAGCCCCCGTCCGCCCGGACATGGAATTTGGGCAGGAGATCCTCCAATTGGGTTCGCACACTGCGTCACGTAGGTCGGCTGGCCAGTCAGGTCGGGCCGAACCCCGGCCAAGCTACCATTAGGGGCGAAGACGCTCGTGTCATAGACGCCCACAGGTGTGGCGCCACGAGCCTGGAAGATATTGTTGACCGACCAGCCGCCGGCGATCGCCCGCAAAATCGATCCGCTGTTGACAGGTACCGGAATGGCATATGCCAATGCTGTTGAAAATGTGTGTCGTATGTCGAAATCCGAGGACCCGCGATTTAGGTTGGGATTCTCCCCCGTAATAAAGATGTTGGGGCTGCCTCCAAAAAGTCCGGTCGATCCGCTTGAGGCGGTGTCGAGAGAATGGGAGTACGTGTAAGATGCGAGGGCTTGAAAACCCCTCGACATGCGTCGTTGAAACTGAAGTTGTAGAGCATGATAATCCGAGGTTGCTCCGTTAAGTACCAATTGCGGTAGGCCGATGCTCGGGTTCACTCCAAGAAAAGACTCTTCTTCCTGCAGGAGGCGCCTTCCAATCGCACCAATATAGGAGGCGGACAGTGCCTGTTTGGAGCCGAGCGATTGTTCGAGCGCCAGGTTCCACTGATAAATGTGTGGCGCCTGCAAATGAGGGTCAAACCCTACGAAAGAACTGAACGGCAAAGTCGCCAAAGACACCTGGGGTGGCTGCACTGCGGCAGGATCAAAAGGAAATGACGGTGCCGGTCCCGCCGGGCAGAAGGAGCAGAGATTAACGTTGACGCCGAATGGATAGTCTCCAAACTGAAGTGCGTCGCCGACGTGAGTTGTCGCCAAATCGTAGTAAACGCCCGCACCGCCTCTCAGCACGGTTTCCCACTCCTGCTTCTGCCGCAACATGTATGCGATTCCAAATCGCGGAGCGAAATTCCGGTACTTTGTCTTGAAGATTGGAGTTCCTGCCGCCGCGAGGGCCAGTGTACTTAAATCGTTGGCGTTAAAATTTGTGACCGCCGCCAGAGGGGGGCCACTGAGCGATGTCGGCGTAAAATCTATGTCCCAGCGCAATCCATAGGTCAAAGTAAGTCGCGGCGCCACTCGCCACGTATCCTGGGCGAA
>QHZW01000110.1 GCA_003224815.1 Acidobacteriota bacterium
ACAGTTGCGGTAAGCCGCGCGTCGAAGAATTCTTCCACTCGCGTGAGGATTTCCGGCGCAGTCTTCGAATCGTAAATTGCCTTCCGCAACGCAGCTCCGCCCGGCACTCCGTGCGTGAACCACGACGCAAACTGCTTCATCTTTCCCGTCGCGTCCGGCAGCTCTTCTTCGATCAACATACGAAAATAGGTTCTGATCATCTCGTAACGATCGGTTTCGGAAGGTTCGTCGTAGGGGGTCGTCGAGCTTCGCTCGACCGGACGGGCGAGCGCGCCCGTCCCGACATGGCCTGTGCCCATATCGCTAATCCCCAGTTGGCCCGTGCCCACACGGTCTGCGCCGTGCCAGTCACAATACTGCTCAATCTGTCTGAATATCCAAGGATTTGCTGGGGCTGTGCGGCCAATCATCACGGCATCGCATCGCGTTGCCGCAACCATCGCGCATGCGTCTTCCGGCGTTCGAATATCGCCATTGCCGATCACCGGAATTTTGACGGCATCTTTCACCGCCGCGATCCATTCCCAACGCGCATTGCCGCTATAACCCTGCTCGCGAGTGCGGGCGTGAAGGGCGACTGCGCTGAGCCCACAGTCCTCCGCCATCTTCGCCAGTTCCATGCAGACGATCTCTTCGTCATTCCATCCGGCTCGGAACTTCACGGTGAAGGGAATCGTCACCGCTTTTCGCACCGCCTCAAAAATTCCGCCGATACGTGGCAGATCACGGAGCAGGCCCGATCCGCCGTTACATTTCACAACCTTCTTTGCGGGACATCCGAGATTCAAGTCCACCAGATCGAAACCGAGGTCTTCGACTATGCGCGCGGCATCCGCCATCACTTGCGGATCACTCCCAAACAACTGGGCCGAAATCGGGTGCTCGTCTTCGTAAAAATGTAGGTAGCGTTTGGCCTTCTGATCTTTCGCGCGCAGGACGCCGTCAGCGGACGTAAACTCCGTCATGATCAGTCCGCATCCCCCAAGATTCCGAATGAAGCGGCGGAAAACCGTGTCGGTAACCCCCGCCATGGGTGCGAGGACCGTCGCGGGCGAAATAACAACTGAGCCAATCTGGAGTGAGGCCGAGACTCGTGTGGCGCGTGCGCCCTCGCCCGCGAATCCGAGTGCCTGACTAGCGCCGTCCGGATTGTCCCAAAACTTCTTCACTAATCCATTTTAACCGGTCGGGAACTGTCCTTGAGTGTTGCCCCCGATCAAGTTTGATGCGGGCAGTGAGACTACTGGTCGCTCGCTAACTGCGCGTCCAAGTCTTTCAATGCCGATTCGAGCATCTGGCGATGCTTCGGGTTCGAGGCCGCCTCAAGTTGCTGAGCAATGCGCGCCCGGGAGAGCTCAAGACTGCGGCGTTTCTGTTTTTCGGCAACTTGTTCGGGAGTGAGGCGAGGTCCTCTGGCGACGTTCGCCGTCGCCTCCTCTTGCTGCTGCTCGACCGATTTGCTCTCCCATCCTCGTGCCAATTACCCCATCCTCTTCAAGGCGAGTTTCGCAGCATGATATCCACACATACCGTGCACGCCTCCACCCGGAGGCGTCGAAGACGAACAAATGTAGAGATGCGGATCAGAGGTCGCGTACCCTCGCCAAGTGGGGCGAAACAGCAGTTGAGAGATTTCCATATCGCCGCCGCTGATATCCCCGCCCACCAGGTTCGCGTCCATGGATTCGAGATCAGCCGGCGAGAAAGTCCGGCGAGCCAAGACGCAATCGCGAAATCCCGGAGCGAAGCGCTCGATTTGATCTTCGATGGGGTCAAGCATATTCACGGTCGAGCCGTTTGGCACGTGACAGTAGGCCCACGCTGTATGGCTGCCAGCAGGAGCGCGGCTCGGATCGAACAAACTTGGCTGCACAAATAGAACAAACGGCTTCTCTGAATGCTGGCCATTCCGGATGGCAGATTCTGAAGCCGCGATTTCTTCGAAGCTCCCGCCCAGGTGCACCGTCGCCGCGCGCGAGCATTCTTTCGATTGCCAAGGGACAGGCGCGTTCAACGCAAAATCAACTTTGAAAATGCCGGGACCGCGACGGAACCCGGCCAGCTTGCGTTTGTAGCCATTCGATAAGCGAGTGCCTGCGATCTTGAGTAGCTGGCCGGGACCTACATCGCAGAGGATTAGTTCGTAGCTGTTAAGTTGATCGACATTGTCGATTCGACTGGAAGTCTTGACCGCGCCTCCCAATGAAGTCAGATGCCTGCACAATGCGTCCGTCAGCGACTGCGCCCCGCCGCGAGCGATTGGCCAGCCGACGGCATGAGCAGAAATCGCCATGATCAAACCAAATGCGCCGCTCAGCGACTCGTCTAACCTGAGAAACGAATGTGCCGCCATTCCAGCGAACAGCGCGCGTGTTCGCTCGCTCTTGAACTTCCCGGCAATGATTTTCGCCGAGAGCAGAGCATTTAGCCCAAAATGTGCCATTAGAACCGGATGTCTCGGAACTCCGACAACCGGCCGCAGCAACTCCGGAGCAAACTCAGCCCAGCGCGCAACAAACGGTTCCATCAGGTTGCGCCAAGTGTTTCCATCTGCTTCGAGCGCGATACGAGCTTCCGCGAGATCTCGCTCCAGGACTACTGCGGTTCCATCGTCGAGAGGGTGAGCAAGCGGTGCAGGCGAATGAATCCATTCCAGTCCGTGGTCGCGCAGAGGTAGGGAAGAAAAGAACGGAGATCCCGCAGCTAGCGGATACACTGCCGATCCGAAATCGTGGCGGAACCCGGGTAGGGTCAATTCCATCGTGCGCACGCCACCGCCAGGGATTGCCTCGGCTTCGAACACTTCTACTTGCAATCCGCCCTGCGCAAGCACGATCGCGGCCCCGAGTCCGTTCGGCCCCGATCCCACAACACATGTGCGTTTCCTGTTCCCGTTCATCTCAACCCGAAGAGATTTTCAATTACCCGATTACAAAATTACGCGATTACAAAATGTCTCATTCTCGTGGCGCCAGAGTTGGCCAATCCGTCACTTCAACCTTGCCATCCGCCTCCATCCGAAGAACTGGCCCATATAATCCCAGCAGTTCGCGCCGCCACCAGTTTCCAGTCGTGCGTTTCTCGTCCATGCTGGTGAACCAGTACTGCCACAGCATCGCTCGCACTTGTGGCGGAGGCGCACCAGCAAACGGATTTCGCGCGAACAACGCGAGCACATCTTTGTCGTTCGTCAGCAGCCGCACTTCGGTATTGGTCACGAAGGGGTATTCGCGGTACGAGCCCAGCGACGCAAACCACAAGTTCCAATCAAAGCGTGGCTGATACGGTGCGTAAATTCGCGGCGCCTCATTTAGCTCTTGTGGCTTGTTGCGGAATTTGTAAGGCGTCCAGGTCACGCCGTCGTTCGACCCTTGAAACTCGATCTCGTAGCGGGCTCGGGTCATGACCGCGAACAACCCGTACTGATTGGCAATTCGAAATGGTTCCAGCGCTACCACCGGAGACGTGGGCAACGGTATCCGCGCAAACATCCAGATGAGTTCCGCAGTGGTTGCGTAGAAGATCCACGTCAGTACTACTGCGCTGACGGCGAGGCCGATCGCACGCCAGTGTTGCCGGATTCTCCCAGCGGAGCCTGCCGTTATTGTGTCCTCTGCAGGTGTCTCCGCCTTTGCTTCGGATGGCGCCGGGACCACTTGCGATTTCCACCTCAGCGGCATGATTCCGGAAAGAAACTTGTCGTCCAGCAGCAACACCCCGAGTACGAGCACGAGATAGTTCAGGAAAGCATAGTTCGCCGTCAGAATCACGGGGATTTGCCAGATAGTCGCGATGAAGAAGCAGACAATCCGCCAACGCCGTGGCAAAGACAGCATCCACACGATCCCGAGTTCAAGAACGAAGGTTGCGACAACCGATCCCGCATGGAACCAGTGCGGCAGATGCTGGGCGTACCAGCCAATCCAGGTTGGCAGCGGGCCATTCTGGTAGTACTCATCCATGGCCGTGAAGTTGCGCCACTGGACATCGTGACTGAGCAGCTTTACCGCGCCGGATTGAAAGTAGATGCGAAACCACTCCCATTGAAGCAGGAACAAACTTGCGCGCGATGGCGGACTGGCAGCGCCCAACCCTGGCCAGAATCCCGCGGGAGCGAAGAATAAAGAAATAATCCCGGCTTCGAGCAACATGCCATCCGACTGATAACTTGAAAAGTCCTGCGCGGCGCTGACAAACGAAAGAAAACAGATGAAACAAACGACCAGCATTCCGCGTGGCCACACATTCACGACCAGCAGCAGGGAAGCGGCCATGCCGATCCAGCACAGGCCCATGAGCATATGCGAACTGCTCGAAAACCAAAGCAGAGTAGGCGCATACCACAGCCGTTCCCATCTGCCGAGCGATTCCGCCGCCTGCTGTAGATAGCGGCCCGCCGGAAGTATTCCATCGGGGCCGATCAGGCCACGAATCTGGAAAAACATCCCATTGATCGCAGATGCGGGAGCGAAACTCACTGGTAGCGAATTATAGGATGCAACGGTCAGGCCCCGCTGCCGGGCTTAAGGTCCGGAAAAGCAGGTCCTCTCTTACAGCAGATATTTCGGCTTGGAACGGCTTGCAATAAGGAGTCCGGGCCTTTAGAATAAAAGTGTACTGATTTAGTCCTATTTGCAGGTGGAAGCCGGAACCCCATGATTCGTCTCAGCAAACTCGCTGATTATGGCTTAGTGATCATGACCCACGTAGGCCGGAAGCGCAGCGGGACGCTGCATACAGCCCGCGGACTGGCCCTCGAATCTGGACTGCCGGTTCCAACCGTAAGCAAGCTGCTGAAGGTGCTTTTGCAGAATGGATTTCTGGTTTCAACCCGTGGGACGAAGGGCGGGTACAGCTTGGCGCGGGACGCAAGAGACATATCAGTCGCAGAAATGATCGCGGCCTTGGAAGGTCCGATTGCGCTCACCGATTGCAGCACTGACATTACCGGTCTCTGCGAGATCGAGCGCGGCTGCCCGGCAAAACACAATCAGCGAATCATCAATCAGGTGGTCCGCGGCGCGCTGGAGCGTCTGACCCTCGCTGATCTGGTGCATCCGTTGCGCGTGACGGCCATCAAAACCAGTACTGGTAATTTCATTCCGAGTCTCACGTTGACTTCCGGAAGGACGCAATAGCAAATGAGCACAAACGTTGACACAATTCGTGACCTCGCCGAACGCGAGTACAAATGGGGATTCATCAGCAATATCGAGGAAGACCGTGTCCCCAAAGGCTTGAACGAAGAGACCATTCGCCTGATCTCCGCCAAGAAGCAGGAGCCGGAGTTCATGCTGGAGTGGCGGCTCAAGGCTTACCGGCACTGGATGTCACTTGAGGCATCACAGGCAGAGCCGAAGTGGGCCAATGTAAAGTACCCGCCCATTAATTATCAGGACATCGCTTATTACTCTGCGCCTAAGCAGAAACCGAAGCTCGAGAGCATGGAACAGGTTGATCCGGAGCTGCTGCGCACTTATGAGAAGCTCGGCATTCCGTTGCAAGAGCAGAAACTTTTCGCCGGAGTAGCTGTAGACGCGGTGTTTGACAGCGTATCCGTGGCGACGACATTTAAGGGCAAGCTTGCGGAGATGGGCATTATCTTCTGCTCGTTCTCGGAAGCCGTTCGCAATCATCCTGAACTGGTGCAGAAGTATCTGGGCTCAGTGGTTCCTTACACAGACAACTTTTTCGCAACGCTCAACTCGGCCGTATTCACTGACGGATCGTTCGTTTATGTTCCGAAGGGCGTGCGCTGTCCTCTGGAACTTTCTACTTATTTCCGCATCAACGCCGCGGAAACAGGGCAGTTCGAGCGCACGCTGATCGTCGCCGACGAAGGCGCATCGGTCAGTTATCTCGAAGGCTGCACTGCGCCGATCCGCGATGAGAATCAACTGCACGCGGCAGTCGTAGAACTCGTTGCCCTCGACAACGCCCAGATCAAGTACTCCACCGTGCAGAACTGGTATCCCGGAGACAAGCAGGGTAAAGGCGGAATCTACAACTTTGTCACCAAGCGCGGCAGCTGCCGTGGCGTGAATTCCAAGATTTCCTGGACGCAGGTTGAGACCGGCTCGGCGATCACCTGGAAATATCCCAGCTGCATTCTGCAAGGCGACAACTCTGTCGGCGAGTTCTATTCGGTTGCGCTGACGAATAACTATCAGCAGGCTGACACCGGTACCAAGATGATCCACCTTGGCAAGAACACTCGTAGCACGATTGTGTCGAAGGGCATTTCGGCTGGACACGGGCAGAACACGTATCGCGGACAGGTCAAGATTCTGAAAGGCGCGACTGGCGCTCGTAATTACACGCAGTGCGATTCGCTCTTGATCGGCGACAAGTGCGGTGCGCATACGTTCCCGTACATTGACGTGCGCAATGCCAGCGCCCGCATGGAGCACGAAGCTTCCACGTCGAAGATTGGCGAAGACCAAATGTTCTATCTGCGCCAACGCGGTCTTACGGCTGAAGACGCAGTCTCCATGATCGTAAACGGTTTCTGCAAGCGCGTCTTCCGCGAGCTGCCGATGGAATTTGCTGTCGAAGCCCAGAAGCTGCTCAGCGTGAGCCTTGAAGGCAGCGTCGGATAAAAGTCAAAATCCCTACCCTGTCGCACAGAACGCGACAAGGATGGGCACCCGAACATTGAAAAACTGAGAGAGCAAATGAGCTTACTTGAAATCAAAGACCTGAAAGTGCGGGTCGATAATCACGACATTCTGAAGGGCATCAATCTCACCGTGAATCCGGGTGAAGTGCACTCGATCATGGGCCCGAACGGTTCCGGCAAGAGCACGCTGGCGCAGGTGCTGGCGCGTCGGGAAGCGTACGCAGTGACCGGCGGCGAAGTGCTGTTCAACGGCAAAGATCTTTTGGCCATGAAGCCTGAAGAAGCTGCCTGCGAAGGCATCTTTCTAGCATTTCAATATCCGGTCGAAATTCCGGGAATCGGGAACGCATATTTTCTTCGCTCGGCGCTGAACGCGGTCCGCAAATACCACGGTCAGGATGAGATGGACGCCATGGACTTTCTGCCGCTCTTCCGCGAAAAACTGAAGCTGCTCGACATGGACGAGAAGCTGATGAACCGCTCTGTAAATGAAGGCTTTTCAGGCGGCGAAAAGAAGCGCAACGAAATTTTGCAGATGGCGGTTCTGCAGCCGCGGCTTGCGATTCTCGATGAAACCGACTCTGGTCTCGACATCGACGCACTGAAGATCGTCTCCAAAGGCGTGAACGCAATGCGCAGTCCTGATCGGGCAATGATCGTAGTGACCCACTATCAGCGTTTGCTGAACGAAATCGTGCCTGATTTTGTGCACGTTCTGGCGAATGGACGGATTGTGAAATCCGGCGGGCCGGAACTTGCGCTTGAACTTGAAGAAAAGGGCTACGCTGAAATCGAAGACACGCGCCAGCCGATGCCGGCATGAGGAACAAATCGTGATTGCAGCAGATGAACAAATAGGGACATACCTCGAGCTGTTCTCGCAATTCCAGAAACGCGCCCCCGGACACGACGTGCGGTGGCTGCGCGATCTGCGCGAGAGCGCGTTCGCGCGTTTCTGTGAAGTGGGATTTCCAACCACCCACAACGAAGACTGGCGCTTTACCAATGTTTCGGCGATTTCGCGCGCCACATTTGAGCTTGCTCCGAAGTCCGCGGTTGCGGCTCGGGATCTGGGGTCCTATCGCATCGCGAATGCCGCGTGTCAGCTCGTTTTCGTGAACGGCCACTTTTCCCGTGAACTCTCAAATCTGGGCGATACATCCCCGGGCCTGACCGTCAGCAGCCTCGGAGAGCAGATCAGTGTCGATCCCGCATCTCTCGAAGCGCACCTTGGGCGATATCTCAACATCCAGCGTGACGCGTTTTCTGCTCTGAACACTGCCTTTGCCGAAGACGGAGCTTACGTTCACATTCGGCGCGGCACAGTGCTCCTAAATCCGATTTGCTTTCTATTTATTTCGACTGCGAGGGATCGGCCTGTGATTTCAAGTCCGCGGAATCTGATTGTGGCCGAAAGTGAAACTCAGGCAACCATCGTAGAAGATTATGTTTCGCTCGGCGGAGACGCGACCGCCTTCTGCAATACCGCCACGGAGCTTTTTGCCGGTGACAACGCCGTCATTTCGCATTACATGATCGAGCGCGAACACCAGGAAGCGTTCAACGTTTCCACGTTGCGCCTTCAACAGGAAAGAAGCGCGAACATTTCCTCACACTCCGTTCTCCTCGGTGGAGGGCTGGTGCGCAACAACGTTCATCCCGTTCTGGCCGGCGAAGGTTCCGAATGCCTGATCAATGGCTTGTTCATTGGCAATGGCCACCAGCACCTCGACAACTACATGCTGGTTGAGCATGCCAGCCCGCATTGCGCCAGCCGCCAGTTCTACAACGGCATCCTGGATGATCGGGCGCACGGCGTCTTTCACGGCCGCATCATCGTTCACAAAGACGCACAGAAGACGGATGCCAAGCAGACCAATCGCAATCTGCTGCTCTCAGATGACGCTCGCATCGATACCAAGCCTCAGCTTGAAATCTATGCCGACGATGTGAAGTGCACGCATGGGGCGACTATCGGACAGATCGAAGAAAACGCGCTTTTTTATCTCCGCTCACGCGGCATTGACGAGATTTCAGCCCGCAAGCTGCTTCTGCTCGCGTTCGCGAGTGAATGCCTGGAGCGGATGGCAGCAAATCCGGCTCGCGATCATGTGGAGCAATTGATCCACGGTCATCTGCTTAAGATCGCGAACTCGACCAAGAACCTGGCCAAACTGACGACCGAAGACCGCGATCGCAACTGGGA
Organism: Acidobacteriota bacterium; assembly: GCA_003224815.1. Taxonomy (GTDB): domain Bacteria; phylum Acidobacteriota; class Terriglobia; order Terriglobales; family Acidobacteriaceae; genus Gp1-AA145. The sequence goes on from QHZW01000110.1 coordinate 8,826, forward strand.
GGAAATCGGATGACCACAACAACGAACCTGCCCAGCGCTGCCGAGCTTCACACCGTAAAGCGCGCCTACGACGTTCAGAGGATTCGCCGCGACTTTCCCATCCTGGCCCGTGATGTGCGTGGCAAGAAGCTCGTCTATCTCGACAACGCCGCCACCTCGCAGAAGCCTCAGATTGTGCTAGATGCCATCGCCCGCTACTACGAGCAGGAGAACGCCAACATTCATCGCGGCGTGCATTTTCTCTCGGAACTGGCAACTTCGAAGCACGACCACGCGCGCCAAATCGTGCAGAAATTCATCAATGCGCCGCATGCGCACGAGATCGTCTTTGTTCGCGGCGCGACCGAAGCTATCAATCTGGTCGCGCAGACCTACGGCCGCAAGCACGTCAGCTCGTGCGACGAAGTCCTCGTTACAGCCATGGAGCACCACTCCAACATCGTTCCCTGGCAGATTCTGTGCGATGAAAAAAACGCCAAGCTGCGAGTAGCTCCGATCAATGAACTTGGCGAACTGATCATGGCCGAATTCGAGAAACTGATTGGCCCGCGCACAAAGATCATCGCCATTCCGCATGTCTCAAACGCCCTCGGAACTGTGAATCCAGTCGCGAAGATTGTGGAACTTGCTCACACACGAAATATCCCCGTTGTTGTCGACGGCGCGCAGGCTGCCCCACACACTAAGATTGATGTGCAGTCGCTTGGCTGCGACTTCTACGCCTTCTCTAGCCACAAGATGTTTGGGCCGATGGGCATGGGCGTTCTTTACGGGAAGACAGAGTTGCTCGAAGCCATGCCGCCGTACCAGGGCGGAGGTGACATGATCAGCTCCGTTACATTCGAAAAGACGATCTATAACAAGTTGCCATTCAAGTTCGAAGCTGGCACGCCCGACGTTGCAGGAGCAATCGGCCTGGGCGTCGCAATCGAATACCTGAACGCGATCGGAATGGACAACATCGCCGCATACGAGCACGAATTACTCGCGTATGCGACTGAAAAAGTTTCCGCAATCTCCGGGGTTCGCTTGATCGGTACAGCCAGAGACAAGGCCGGCGTACTTTCGTTCGTGATGGACAACGTTCATCCGCACGATATCGGCACCATTCTTGACCAGGAAGGCATCGCCATCCGCACTGGACATCACTGTGCGCAGCCGGTGATGCAGTGTTTCGGAATTCCCGCTACGGCGCGGGCGTCGTTGGCTTTGTACAACACAAAAGACGAAGTCGATGCGCTCGCAGCAGGCATCAAAAAGGTGCAAGAGGTTTTCTCCTGATGGCTGACCTTCGCGACTTGTACCAGGAAGTGATTCTCGAGCACAGCAAAGCCCCGCGTAATTATCGCGAGCTTGCCTCGGGACAGAGCGCGGAAGGCTTCAATCCGCTTTGCGGCGATCACTTCACAGTTTTTCTAAAACTCGAAAACGACGTAGTGAACGACGTCAGCTTTCAAGGCTCTGGCTGCGCGATTTCAAAAGCCTCTGCCTCGATGATGACGCAGGCCGTGAAAGGGAAGAGCAAAACAGAAGCCAAAAAATTGTTCGACACGTTTCACAAGCTGGTGACTGAGGGAGATGCTAACGGCGACCGTGCCGATCTCGGCAAACTCGCCGTATTCTCTGGCGTATCAGAATTCCCAGTCCGTGTGAAATGCGCCACCCTGGCATGGCATACACTGAAAGCCGCGATCGAGGGCAAGCAAGGATCGGTTTCGACCGAGTAGACTCGCGATGAATCAGACAGTAAAACTAAGTCGCACAACCGAGGTCATTGAGATTCCCAGCGGTCGCGTCAGCACATTGCCCGAGAACATGTCGGTGCGCATCATGCAGTCGCGTGGCGACAGCTACACGGTGTGGACTGACTACGGACAGATGTATCGCATCGAAGGCAAAGATGCCGACGCGCTCGGCATGCAGCCGCACGACGGTTCTTCAACTGCGGAGCCGCCGCGCGAATTTAATGAGCAGATGGTCTGGGACGTTCTCAAATCGGTTTACGATCCTGAGATTCCAGTCAACATCGTGGACCTTGGCTTGATTTATTCATGCAAGATCAATCCCATCGACGCTGAGTCAGATTCGAAGCGCATCGACATTGAAATGTCCATGACCGCACCGGGATGCGGGATGGGCGGCGTGCTCAAAGCTGATGTGGAGAGCAAACTTTCTCGTTTGCCTTCAGTTAAGGAAGTGCAAGTTGAAGTTGTGCTCGACCCGCCCTGGGACCAGAGCAGAATGTCCGAAGCCGCAAAGCTGCAGCTTGGGTTCTAAGTAGCAGCCGCCTGGGCGAGGACGCCGTGCCTCCATCACAACCTGCAAATCAACAACTCCCGCTCATACACCAACTCCGGCGGCAGGTGCGCGTGGAGCAAAATGAAAAGTTCTTCGTGGTCGATCACTTCGCGCTTCCACGCTGCGCGATCAACTTGCTGTAGTTCTTCGAATGTTTCGCGCGGAAAATCCAGGCCTCGCAGATCCATGTCTTCGTAAAACGGCGTCCAGCCGATTGGTGTTTCTTTTGTCCGCGTTCGTCCATGCACACGATCGACAATCCATTTCAGTACGCGAAAATTATCACGGAAGCCAGGCCATAGAAATTCTCCGTTCTCGCCTTTCCGGAACCAGTTCACGTGAAAGATGCGCGGCGTCATGCTCAACGACCGCTGCATTTTGATCCAGTGGCGGAAATAATCGCCCATGTGATAACCGCAGAAGGGAAGCATCGCCATTGGGTCGCGCCGCACTTTGCCGACTTCGCCGGCTGCCGCCGCTGTAGTTTCCGATCCCATAGTCGCGCCGGCATACACGCCTGAACTCCAGTTGAATGCCTGATATATAAGCGGAGTCGTATGTGCCCGTCTGCCGCCGAAGATAATTGCACTGATCGGAACACCGGTCGGCGCTTCCCAATCGGGATCAATAGTTGGACATTGCTTGGCCGGTGCGGTAAAACGCGCGTTCGGGTGCGCTGCTTTGGCACCGGTTTTCTTTGCGATCTCCGGAGTCCAGCGATTACCTTGCCAGTCAATGCATTCGGCCGGCGGCTGGTCGGTCATTCCTTCCCACCACACCCCGCCTTCAGGTGTGAGCGCGACGTTGGTGAAAATCGTATTCCGGGAAAGCGTTGCCATCGCATTCGGATTCGTCTTCACCGACGTCCCTGGCGCTACGCCAAAAAATCCAGCTTCAGGATTGATCGCCCGTAATCGCCCTTGCTCGTCCGGCGTGATCCACGCAATATCGTCGCCAACGGTGGTGATCTTCCACCCTTTGAATTCTTCCGGCGGCACCATCATGGCGAAGTTGGTTTTCCCGCACGCGCTCGGAAACGCCGCAGCCACATAGGTCTTCTGACCGTCCGGATCTTCGACCCCGACGATCAGCATATGTTCCGCCATCCAGCCCTCGTCGCGCGCCATGTTCGACGCAATCCGCAACGCAAAGCACTTTTTACCAACCAGCGCATTCCCGCCGTATCCCGACCCGTAAGACCAGATTTCACGCGTCTCCGGGAAATGCACAATGTATTTCTCTGGGTTGCACGGCCACGGAACATCCTTCTGCCCCGGCGCAAGCGGCATGCCCACGCTGTGCAGGCAAGGCACGACGCGCTTGTAGTCCTTGTCGATTTCTTTAAAGACAGGCAGCCCGATCCGCGACATGATTCGCATGTTCACAACAACGTAGGGCGAGTCCGTCAGCTGCACTCCAATTTGCGACACAGCCGCGCCCACCGGCCCCATGCTGAACGGTAGAACGTACATCGTCCGTCCGTTCATGGAATTTCGGAAGAGCCCGCGCAGTTTCTTCCGCATCTCGTAGGGATTTTCCCAATTGTTGGTCGGCCCGGCACTGTCTTTAGAAAGGGAACAGATAAACGTCCGGTCTTCCACTCGCGCCACGTCACTCTTATCAGAACGCGCCAGATAGCATCCCGGCCATAACTTCTCATTCAGGCGAGTAAGCGTTCCACTCGCAACCATCTCCTGGCAAAGCTGATCGTTCTCTTCCTGTGATCCGTCTACCCAATGAATGTTCGCTGGCTGGGTGAGTTCCGCCATCTTCTCAACCCAGCGGAGCAAATGTTGATTTTTAGTCAGAGGCACTGCCGAAGTGGCTTGGGTAATGGTTGCCATGCGATCTCCTGGGCGCGCGACATGAAGCGCCTCGTTGTTTGGACGGGGACGAGAGACTAATAAAGAGTGCAATCCATGTTAACTCACCCGGCAAATGTCAGAAAAGTCGAGGCTGTGATCCGCTGAATGCCGCTCTACGCCTGGCCTTCGCTCAAGCCTTGTTAAGCGAATGTTAGTTTTCTTCCTTCTTTTGATGAACTTGCGCACCGCAGGTACATGAACTCTTGTTACCGTCATTTAACTATTTTCTAAGGTGTTCCCCTGATTGTTGATGTAAAACATCGACAGTAGTTTGGCGCTAGGGGCTCCTACATTCCTGGAATTTTACAGCCGTACTGCGCGTACCGGACGGACGTGTGCCTTGGGCGCGCACAGGACTGGAGGATGCATGAAGTACCTGGCTTTAGGCCTGCTGATTTTGAGCAGCGCGGTGTGGACGATTGCGCCGTTTACAACTAACGCACATACTGCCCAGCCGATGATCGCCAAGGCTGACCCCGATTTTTCCATCGTTCTGTTTCCCGACACGCAGTATTACAACGGCCAGAATTCGTACGTCTTTCAGGACCAGGCGAATTGGGTCGTGAGCCATCAGGCCGCACTGAACATCAAAATGGTGATCGGCCTCGGCGACATCATCGACGGCGGCGGCTATCCGGTAGACAACAACGGCAACGTCGTGGGACTCTGTGCCAATGCGCCTGCCGCAACCTGGCAGGCACAGTGGCAGAACGCTCAAGCAGCAATCAACATTCTCAACAGCCACGGAATCTACTATCAACCGACCATTGGCAATCATGACTACGATTGCGAAGGTGATCGCCCGCAGCCGCGGAGCACGACCAACTACTTCCGCCATTTCGGAGGCCTGAGCATGCCTCCGACGGCCTACATTCTCGATTCCGCCGGAAATCGTACCCCGAATTTCTACAAAATCATGGACACGGGTTCGACGAAGTACATGATCTTGTCGCTTGAACTATTCCCGCGTCCGTGGGTAGTGACTGCGGCCAACAACCTGATTTCCAATTTCAAGGGGCCGGTGATCGTTGTCACGCACGCGTATCTCTCAAACGATGGATCTGGCCCAACCTTCGGCAACAGCATGCAACCCGGCAGCGCATATCCACTTTGCTCCGGATTTCCCGGCAGCGTTTACAACTGTCGCAGCGATTCGCTAGCTTCCTACAAGCCGACTGGCGGCGGAACCGATGGTATCGGCCTCTGGTACAACCTCATCGGCGCTCATCCCAACCTATTCATGGCGCTCAGTGGGCATATCCGCTTACCGAAACCTGGAGATTTTCCCAATGTCCCCGCTTACAACGGCGCCGGCCGCGTGGATTGCAATGTGCAAGCCTGGACTACGCTTTGCTCCAATCCCTATCGTCCGATTCAGATCCTGTCCGACTTTCAAGGGCAGGGAAATGGCGGGTATTTCGGATACGGGTACCTGCGCATCCTGACCGTCAGTCCGGCGAAGAAAACCGTGAGCGTATTCACGTACTCGCCTTCAGTGTCTGGACGGAAAAGCAAATTTCCCGCCGCACTGCCGGCCTACAAAACTGATTCTTACAATCAGTTCACCGCCAACTTTCCCAACACCTTCGGTGGTCCTGAGAGGGAGATAACACAGATCACGTCCCCCCTCGATGGCAGCCACGTTCCCCGGATTTTTCCACTGTCTGCCGCGGCTCACGGCCCCGATAGAACCAGTCACATGCAGATTTACGTGGACGGAACGAAGTACGCAGATTACCGCAATGTCAATAGTTTGCCGACAGGTACTAAAGTAGTTCTTCCACGTGCGGGCGTGCACCGGGTCGCAGTGCAGACGCACGATTCAAGCACGGGTAATTGGGTGAAATCGGTGATCTATGTGACCAGTCCGTAAGCTAACGCGTGAACACTTAACCAGATAAGCACACGTTCTACGCACTTTGAGTATTGAGCCGCGACTTAATCTGCTGTAATACTCCGGCCCCTGCTTCGCCGGCGTCAAGCAGCGAGAAATCGCGGCTCAGTTCTATTACCGGCACACTCACACATGCTGATTGAAACGCCACATCTGCGTTCGCATCACTGTCTGGCCCGCGCACGATAGCGTCAAATTTGGTGATGCGCGAAAGGAGTAGCGCATCCTTAAGATGGGCTGTGGTCTGAACGTCGTATCCCGCGCTGCGTAGCATCGCGCGGAGAAAAGAAAGTACGTCGGGGTTGCGTTCCAGGCAAAGTATGCTGCGCCCGCTGCGCTCTGGAGCTTCGAGTTTCAGGTCCTTGCCGTAAAATGCCCTGACTGCTCCCTCCTCGGATTCGTGGGTATCGAAAACATCTGCCAGATGGGACATCGCCAACACTTTGCGTACGATCTCCGGAACCTTGCAGAGTTTCAGGTCTCCGTGTGCCTTGCGCGTACTGGTTAAGCTGCGAACAATGGTGCCGAGGCCGCAACTGTCGATGAACTCAACTTCGCCCAGGTGCAGGACAATGGCACGCCGGTCCCGCAATAACCATGTGACGTGGGAGCGCAACGAATCGCATTCGCTGCCAGCCACAATGCGGCCTTTACAGCGAACAATTATTACGTGTCCAACTTCACCGGTTTCGAGCGATAGGCGCAAATGGGCCTCCAACGCGAATGGGACCATGGCTGCGAAATCGTCACATTATAGCGGCGAGAGGGAACATCGCGGGCAAATTTGATAGGTACGGCGCATCGTCGTTGCGGTCTTGTTAAACCGTGACCTGATCTTCAGACCTCGCGGCGTAGTGAGAGTTTACGTATTCGTCAAGGATGGTGATGAACTCAGCCACGATGGCGTCGCCCTTGAGAGTAGTGAACAGTCGGCCGTCCACGTACACCGGAGCTTTCGGTTCTTCGAATGTGCCGGGAAGGGATATGCCGAGACTGGCATGCTTGGATTCGCCGGGGCCATTAACCACGCACCCCATCACCGCAACCTTCATCTCTTCGACCCCGGAGTAGCGTTCTTTCCACACCGGCATCTGCTCGCGCAGATAACTCTGTATCTGCTCGGCCATTTCCTGGAAGAAGGTGCTGGTGGTGCGTCCGCAACCGGGGCAGGCGGTCACTTGCGGTGTGAAGCTGCGAATGCCTAGCGACTGCAAGATCTGCTGCGCCACGCGAACTTCTTCCGCGCGATCTCCGCCCGGAGCAGGCGTGAGCGAAACGCGAATGGTGTCGCCGATGCCTTCCTGCAAAAGGATTGAGAGTCCAGCGCTCGATGCCACGATGCCTTTTGCCCCCATGCCCGCCTCAGTAAGCCCCAAGTGCAGCGGATAGCTGCACCGCGCAGCTAACGAGCGATAAACATCAACCAAGTCCTGCACGCCGCTCACCTTCGCGCTGAGAATGATCTGGTCCGAGCGCAAACCATATTTCTCGGCCAATGCTGCAGAGTTCAGCGCGCTCACCACCATCGCTTCCATGGTCACCTCGCGCGCGTCTTTTGGCTCGGAAGCCCGCGAGTTCTCGTCCATCATGCGCGTCAGCAGCGACTGATCGAGCGATCCCCAATTGACGCCGATGCGCACGGGTTTTTGATTCTCGACCGCAACCTCGACCATGGTACGGAAATTCGAATCATCTTTACGCCCAATTCCGACATTGCCAGGGTTGATGCGATATTTCGCCAGCGCCTGCGCGCACGCCGGATATTTCTTCAGCAGAATGTGCCCGTTGTAATGAAAGTCACCGATGATTGGAACATGAACTCCGCGCCTGTCGAGCTGCTCAAAAATGTGCGGGACGGCCGCAGCGGCATCTTCATTGTTGACCGTGACCCGAACCAGTTCCGACCCTGCCCGTGCGAGGGCCGCGACTTGCTCGACCGTGGAGGACACGTCGGCGGTGTCCGTGTTGGTCATGGATTGCACCACAACCGGTGCATCGGAGCCGACGCGGACATTGCCTATACTGCAGGTTATGGACTTACGGCGTTGGATTGAGGCCATGGAAAGAATTAGTTTAACAGAGAGGAAATCGCGACTCACTCCGAGCTTTAAGCTATCGGCAAGGACACTCATCGCAGGCTGGTAGGAATCGCGAGTTTGATGATCCTCCCGTTCGCGCCAGCGGCATAGGTTATTCCATCCTTTGAGTCCACTGCATTGAATCCTCTGTTGCGTTAACTCCTTGTAAGTGTACAGGCCATCCGACAAAAATGCGGTTACACCAGAGCCAACCATCACCAGCGAAGTTCCCTTGACGTACGAAATGCCGGAGAAGAATCTTGTTTGCGGAGGTGTGGCCAGCTTCCAGTTTTTGCCGCCGTCTGCGGTTGTTGCCAGGTTTGTGCCACCCTGGTCGGGATGCGCGTAGTCGCCTCCGGCGATAACTCCGTGTAGCGGATCTCTAAATGCAATCGAGAAAATGCCCTCGGATGCCGCGCCGTGCATGATCGGCGTTTCGGTGACGCCCCAGGTCGCGCCGCTATCGCTCGAGTGAAAGACACGCGCCGCCGAGCCTCCGGTCGCAAACCAGACATCCTCTTTGCCGTTCACGGCAATGCAGGAGTTGCTGGCGGCGAATGCGCCTTCTCCATCAAGGGCAGCGGGCATATTTTTTGGATCGGCATAACGCCAGTTCTTCCCGCCGTCTTCGGTGTGAAGAATTTGAAATTTGCCGCTCACCGGGTCTCCGACAACGATCCCGTGCTGTTTGTCAGAGAAGGCCATGCAGTCGAGAAAGCCTTTCGCCTCATGATTGGCGAACTGCAGTTCCCAGTTGTTGCCGGAATCCTTCGTGTGATAAATGCGCGACTGCTCGCCCGGGCCAGCAGCGAGCAGAAATACTTCTGCGCCAAAAGCCCTCACGCCACGAAGGTCGAGATGCTCAGCGCCACGAACCTGATGCGCTGTCCAAGTTTTTGCCGCCATCACTAGTAATCACGTAAGTGCCGTGCGTGCCGCTCGCCCAAGCCGTGTTCTCATCCACGACGTTGACGCCACGAAGAGATTCCTTCGTATGGCTATCCTGCATTTGCCATTGGCCTAGTGCGCAGGATGAAAAGAGAAGGAGTATGGCCAGACGCATGAACCACAGAATAATCGGTTTGGCCCTTATGAAGAGCAAAGAGGTAACAGCTAAAGGCTAAGAGCCCCTCACGGCAACCTTTGCGCAATCGTCTTCGCGATGTCGTTGTAGATGACCATCGCAGCGAACAGCACCAGGAACACAAACGCGGCCTGATATATGCGCTCTTTAATCGACATACTGATATCTCGCCGCATCAGGCCTTCAATAAAGAGCAGCAAGATGACACCGCCATCCATGATTGGGATGGGCAGTAGATTGAAGATGCCAAGATTCAGGCTGATCATTGCCGTGATGGCAAATAGTGGTGCCCAGCCCTTTTCCTGAGCTGCTTCGCCGGTTATTTGGGCAATACCGATCGGGCCAGAAATGGTTTTAGGAGAAATCTTACCCTGTACCAGCTTGCCAACGAGATCAACCAGCATGACCGAGTTGCTCTTGTTCTCTACCCAAGAGCGATACAGCGCGTCAACAAACCCAAGGCTGCCAACCTTCAGCTCTGGCGTGCCTGAGAAACCAATTCGATAGCGCTCCTCAATCGGGGTAGACTTGCTGGAAAAACCTAGCCTGCGCATCAGGGCACTGAACCAACCCTCTTTCGTACTCTGGGTTGGCCCAACTGCAGCGAGAACTGGCTGAACAGCGATGTTCAGAGTTTTCCCGCCGCGTTCAATGGAGAAGTTCACAGGCTTATCTTTGCTCTGCTGAAGACTCTGGATCATCACCTCGATGGACGGAATAGGCTGCCCATCCATGGCGAGGATCTTGTCGCCTGGCTGAATGCCGGCCTTAGCCGCTGGCATGTTCTTTTCGAGGTCGCCAACAACGACGGGCTCATCGGGATACCAACCAGACGCCCCGACCTCATTCACGGTGGTGGGCAGAGGCGTGACCTGTCTTTCGATTCTCTCCTTGCCGCGCATCAGCACGACAGAAAGCGGCTGATTGGGATTAAGCATCTCCTTGGCATGTAGTTGCGCCCACGTAGGATTCTGCTCGTCGGCTATCTGGATGATGCGATCGCCATGCTGAGCACCGATTTTCGCGGCTGGGGAATTGGGCTCGACGAAACCGACAACTGCGGGCTGATCCATGTACGCTGGATATTCGTAGTGCACCATATACATCACAGTCAGCAGCACGATCGCGAGCGCGATGTTCATCGCCGGCCCCGCTATCGCAATCAGAAACCGGTGCCACCGCGGATGATTCACAAACTCCCGCGGATCATCCGTGTGGCTGTCCATCGGGTTCTCGCCGCTCATCTTCAGGTATCCGCCTAGTGGAATGGCGTTAATCCGATAATCGGTCTCCCCTTTGCGGAAGCCGATCAGGCGCTTACCAAATCCGATGGCGAACTGCTCGACGCGGACGCCGAGCAACTTGGCCACCGCATAGTGGCCGAATTCGTGGATTAAGATCATGAAGCCGAGAATGACGGCTACAGGGACGATGTAAAAGAAAAGTTGACTCATAGACTCCGGTTAATTCGGTTCGACTCCAACCGCGGCGGGGTTCTTGCGGCCCAACGCAGCCACCTTCACGCGCGGGTATTTCCTCGAACCGGATGCCCCCGTCCAGAAACGCCGAAACTGCCACTTCGTCTGCCGCATTCAGGGCAATGGTTTTGCCGCCCCCATCCTTTGCTGCTTTGTACGCCAGCCGCAGACAAGGGAATTTTTCCATGTCCGGGGGGCTGAAATCGAGGTGCCTTAAGTCATTCATACTAAAGTTCAGATCAGAAGCGATTCTGTCCGGGTAAGTTAGCGCATACAGGATCGGCAGGCGCATATCGGTCACCGAAAGTTGAGCAAGAATGCTGCCATCCACAAACTCGACCAGCGAGTGGATCGTGGACTGCGGATGCACGACGACCGAGATCTGCTCCGGCGGCAAATTGAATAAGCGGCACGCCTCGATCACCTCAAATCCTTTGTTCATCAGGGTTGCCGAATCAATGGTGATGCGGTTGCCCATCTTCCATGTCGGATGATTCAGTGCCTGCTCAATGGTAATTTCTGCGAACTTGGATTTGGGGGTATTCAGGAACGGCCCCCCTGACGCCGTCAGCCATATGCGCCGAACTTCATCCATCCGGCCCCCGCGTAGGCATTGATGAACGGCGTTATGTTCGCTGTCAATTGGAAGCAACGGCTTGCTCTGACGGCGAGCTTCAGCAGTGATGAGCTCTCCGGCAGCTACGAGGCATTCCTTGTTTGCAAGGCCGACGGTCTTGCCAGCTTTGACCGCCTCGTAAGTTGCTTCGAGGCCCGCCACGCCAACAATAGCACTAACCACGAAATCCACTTCAGGATGCGTGGCTACTTTCACCGCTCCCGCTGCGCCATGAACGATCTCGATTCCGGTCACGCCCGACGACTTCAGGCGGGTCTTTAAATTTTCCGCATGGGATTCCAGTGCGACCGAAATCAGCTTTGGCCTCCAGCGCTGCACCTGCTCGAAAGCAACGTCCAGGTTGCGCCCGGCCGCGAGCGTGACCACCTGAAATCGGTCGGGAAACGACTCAACCACACTGAGAGTGCTGCGCCCGATGCTTCCGGTCGACCCCAAAATCGCAATGCGCTTCATGAATGAGAATATGGTACAGGAAGGATCGTTCTTTAAACCTATCGAGCTAAAGCAGTCAGTTCATTTTTTTGACGCTCTGCAACGTGGCATAGAACTTTGCAACAGAAGCATCGCGCCCACGAAAGAGGCAGAAAACCTAGCATCCGTTGTATTGCAATGGATAATGCGAAGGTTTGGGTTCTCCCGGATATGCTCATACACGGGCACGTATTCCCGGCACGTTACCGATTCGCTGCCCGCTAATACTGTGCGGACTGAAATGATTCTTTCGCTTGAAGTTCTCCGGACTGCATGATCGCCCGAAGCCGTTGCCCAGAAAGACATCCCGGCAGCCGGCGGTTCACGATGCCAATAGCTAGCGAAGCCAGCCCACAGCGGGCCCCGACACTCCAGTGCGCTGGCGTAAGACCGCTCTCGATTATCTGTAATCCCATCTTCTGTGATGATCCACGTTAGCGGTAAGCGCACCTCGTATCCGAGGAGTTTTGCAGGCGAAGAATAGAAAAAATGGCTCACAATACCAATCGACTCCGGCAAGAACAATGCCAATGCGCCTACAAGAAGTGCTGGAACAAACAGCAGTAGTCTTGTTGTGCGGAGGGATGCTCGTTCCTGCGGAGATGCTCTTCGGCCGCCAGAAGCAAGCCATCGTTCCGCTTCATGGCGAACGGTTCGCCGATGTGTTATCCACCCAAAAATGAAATAGCTGATAGAGCCGATAACGAAAGGTGCTATCAACGGCACCACGATTGCAATTTTTTGTGGCAGTACGATAGCTAGGAGGGTGGCAAGGACAAGTTGCAACAAGATACCCGCGACGAAGCAAGTGAAGACCAAAGTCTTGCTGGCAAATAGTCGGAGAACCCTCGGCAGAGTCATACCTTGATCAAGACACCAATTCACAACCCGGGGTTCCACGCCGAATCTGAAATTACCGTCCTGCTCTTCTCACTGCATGATCACTCGCCACGCCATGTAGCACCACAGCACCGGAGCGGCGAACAGCAGTGCGTCTATGCGGTCAAACATGCCGCCATGACCTGGCAGGATCGCGCCTGAATCCTTCATCCCGGCGCCACGTTTGATGAGTGACTCGACGAGATCTCCTAATTGCGCTGCCATGTTCAGCACAATCGAGAGCACGATGATCGGTACAAGGGACGATTGCTCGCTGAATATCCCGTCTTGCTGTTTGATTAGATGCATCCGTAACAGCGTCCTGCTGATTGGCAGGGCATAGTGGAACATCAGGATCCCCACCCCGACGCTCGCTACCACTGATGCGACTGCCCCTTCCCACGTCTTATTCGGGCTCACCCTCGGCGACATGCGATGCCTGCCGAACGGCTTGCCTATGAAATACGCAAAAATATCTCCTGCCCACACCAGCAGAAGCAAAAAGAGCAGAAAAAATCCTCCGCGCCACTGCTCGCGAAGTTGCACCAGCGATGCCATAGGCAGGGCAATGTAAACGAACGCGAAGACCGAGATGCGCGCTGCTGGAAATCCCAACGACAGCTCGTTGCTGTACATCCCAATCGCAAGAAAGATAAATGGCGCCAGCACAGCGAAACAAAGCCCCACATAAGCAAAGCCGCCAGTTGAGAGCAGATCCGTTGCGCCCGGATGAACCGCAATCACGAAAAAGAAAGCACCGCAGAAAATATACGTTGGTATATGCAGTGGCTGATTGCCATATGCTTCGGCGAGCTTCAGTAGTTCGTGTATGGCGAGCAGCGCCACAATTCCTGCCACAAACGCCAGCACAGGCACCGGCGCTCGCAAAACCAAAATAAGAACTACTGGAATGAGAACAACTGCGGTAAGTACTCGTTTAACGAGTTCCAATTCGTCTCAGCTCCGCCCCGCGCGCGATGCGCCCCGCGATGCCACAGCCGGAGCGGGAGCCGAATGCGAATCGTTCAGCCCCCCATATCGCCGATCCCGCTTTTGATAGTCGGCGATGCCTTCCAGCAAATGCGTTCCGCGAAACTCGGGCCACAGCGTGGGCGTCACATAAATTTCCGCGTAAGCAAGCTGCCAAAGCAGAAAATTGCTCAGCCGCATCTCGCCGCTGGTTCGGATCACCAGATCAGGATCCGGAAGATGAGACGTATAAAGATGCTGTGAGATCGTGTCCTCGTCGATTTTCAAATGCTCGATGCCGCCATTGCTGGTCGCCGCACGGACTACGGACTTGAAGGCGTCCACGATCTCGGATCTTGCGCTGTAATTCAGCGCCAGCGTCAGCACCATGCCGCTGTTGCGCGCCAACTCCTTGCGGGCCCACTCCATTTTTTCCTGCACACCCGTCGGAAGCTCGTGCAAGCGCCCAATGTATTGCAGTCGTACATTGTTCTTGTGCAGCGTTGGGACTTCCTGCTTCAGGTAACGCCCCAGCAATTGCATCAGGAAATCGACCTCAGCTTTGGGCCGCCGCTTCCAGTTTTCTTCTGAAAATGCGTACAGGGTAAGCGAGGGAATCCCGATCCGCGAGGCACACTCCACTACGTAGCGCACCGAGGTCACTCCGGCGCGATGTCCGGCAACCCGCGGCAGGTGGCGTTTGCGCGCCCACCGGCCGTTGCCGTCCATAATAATAGCGATGTGCTTTGGAAGCCGTGCCGGATCGAGCCGTCCGTATATCTCGGCCTCTTTTTCGTCCAGCCCGGCAGGAACTGTTGCCTGCAAGAGGAAATCCTTCCGTTTCAGAAACTAACATACGAAAAAAGGAGTTGCAACGAAGCCAAAACGCGCCTTACCCGCGCAGCTGGTAGAGCGATGTCCCACGAAATAAATCGACTGAGATATCCTCAGTGCTGAGGACATTCGTGCAAGATGATCGAAAGTGATCAGGCTTCGGCCCGCACTTGGTGGAACACTCCGCTATTAAGCCGCTTTGGGAAACTTCAGCAGCGCGAAGACCAGGTATTTCTCGTATTGGCGTTGGTCATAGGCGGCTTAACCGGGGCCGCAGTGGTAGCTTTCATTCTGCTGACCGAGCGAATGGGAATGCGGTTGTATCCGGTCGGTGGCGCTCCATGGCGAAGACTGCTTTTTCCGGTGGCTGGATCGCTCGGTATCGGCTATCTCCTCTACCGTTACTTTCCTAACGCCCGTGGCAGCGGAGTACCACAAACCAAGGCGGCCCTCTATGCTCGGGAAGGACGCATCACTCTTCGCACCGTTCTCGGAAAATTCTTTTGCACGTCTGCAACTCTGGCCAGCGGAATCCCTCTTGGACGCGAAGGCCCTTCGGTTCAGGTGGGTGCCGGCATTGCATCCGTCCTGGGACGTTTTCTCGGACTACGTCCCGAAAAAGTTAAGGCACTTCTGCCTGTAGGCGCAGCTGCAGCCATCGCCGCTGCCTTTAATACACCCTTGGCTGCAGTAGCTTTTGCCCTTGAAGAAATAGTCGGCGACCTTCACGCGCCGGTCCTGGGTTCGGTAGTACTGGCTTCAGCAACCTCTTGGGGAGTGCTCCGCCTCCTACTCGGCAACAGCCCTCTTTTCAAGGTTCCGCAATATCAGTTGGTCCATCCGGCCGAATTTGCTATATATGCGGTGCTCGGCGTGGCTGGCGGATTGGTTTCAGTTGCCTTCACAAAAATGTTATTAGGCATGCGGGAACGCTTTCTGCGCCTGCCGGTGAATGGCAACATGGCCTTAACGCTCATGGCTGTGCTGGTGATTCTAAAACTCATCACAGTTACTACGAGCTACGCTTCCGGCAATGCAGGCGGCATTTTCGGCCCGGCCCTGTTTATCGGTGCCATGCTGGGAGGTTCTCTGGGAACAGTCGCACATCGTTTGTTCCCTGCCTATACAGCAAGTTCGGGGGCCTACGCGTTAGTTGGGATGGGCGCAGCATTTGCTGGCATTGTGCGCGCCCCGATGACCTCCGTATTAATGATTTTTGAGATGACCCAGGATTATGCAGTCATCGTCCCCCTGATGATTTCGAATCTTGTCAGTCTTTTCATCTCGTCGCGATTGCAGCCAGAGCCCATTTACGAAGCTCTCGCAATTCAGGATGGGATTCATCTCCCCAGCTCAGAGGCTCGACAACGACATGGGCAGCGCTCAGTGTTGGGGATCATGCGGTCTCCCACCCAGTCTGTGTCCGGCGAACTCACGGTCCGGCAGGCGATTGAACAGCTTGGCGCTAATCACTCCCGGGCGTGGCTCGTCGCTGACCAGCGTGGAGCCATCGGCATTATCACGCTGTGGAGACTGCAGCATGAATTGACTGAAGGCGCTGATAAGAAGTTGGCAGAACTCGTGGATGTCGTTCATTTTCCCCACGTCCACTCTGATCAGGCACTCGACTTGGCGCTCGAGCGTATGGGAGCAAACCAGGTCGAGCTTTTGCCAGTGGTCAGTCGGGCCGATGTTCACAAAGTGCTTGGCGTGGTGACCCTCGACGACGTCCTGCACGCATACGGTATCAGCCGCGCTGATAGGAGTAATTCAGCAGCCGCTCAGTATTAACACTCTGTACTGAAACTTCACTCATGACCCGACGCCGCTGGATCGCCGACGAAGTTTCCGGAAATCGCGCCGCACTCATCGGAGAGCATGCCCGCCATCTCTCGCAGGTCCTGCGGGCAAAAGTAGGCCAGGAATTCGATATCGCTGCTGCCGGCGAAATCCGCCATGGGAGAATTTCCAGCGTTGGCCCTGAGCGCGTCGAGTTTGAACTCGGTGAAGTAATCACCAACTCTGGGACCGTCCTTGCAATCACCATCGCACTCTCAATCTTCAAGTTCGATCGTATGGAATGGGCAATCGAGAAATGCACGGAACTCGGCGTAGCAAAAATTATTCCAGTGATGGCAGCGCGGACCGAACCGCACCTTGCCTCCGCAGCAGGCAAACGAACCGAACGCTGGAAACGCCTGGCACATGTAGCGTCTGAACAATCGCGCCGAATCACACCGCCGGAGATCTCTCAACCAATCAGAGTGGACGAGTTACTCTCAGCTTCATCCGGTGTCCGGATCGTGCTGTCAGAAATCAAGGAAGAAGTCATGCTGAAGGATGCCCTTCCTCAAGATGCCGCTTCTTTAGCCCTGGCTCTTGGCCCCGAAGGTGGATGGAAGCAGGAAGAGCTCGATGCATTCCAGTCCGCTGGATGGATCTCAGCCTCACTCGGCCCCACCATCCTCCGCGCCGAAACCGCCGCAATTGCCGCGGTAGTGATCGCCACATCAGTGCTCCATCGCCAAACTTCATAAACTGAATACGTCCATAGCAGCGACACAAGTCCCCTAAAGTGCATATCCGGGAAGGGCACGGCCTTAGCCGTGCCACAGGCTACGGGGTTGCGGCTTTAGCCGCCGAGGCTAACTACAATGCGGGCCGGGGACAGCTTATGACCGTATCGGCTACGGAGACCTGCGAGCGAATGACTCCCACTTTTCCTCTGTCCAACTCTGGTATTCTCCACCTCAATGGCTGTCTCCCGTAGGGTTCCCGCATTTTTACCTGATCCGAACCAGCAACACGCCATCGAGCACGTTTCTGGGCCCATGCTGGTCGTCGCTGGCGCTGGCACCGGCAAAACCACCGTCCTAACGCGCCGCATCGCCCGATTGGTTGAGACGGGACATGCTCGTCCCGACGAGATTCTTGCTGTCACCTACACCATCAATGCCGCCAACGAAATGCGGCAGCGCGTCCAGGCGGAACTCGGCAAAGCCGGCTCCAAAGGGCTGCAGGTTGAAACCTTTCACGCCTTTTGCAACAACCTGCTCATTGCGGAGAAGCGCGACTTCAACGTTCTCGACGACAAACAGCTCTGGATCTTTCTCCGCCGTAACATCCGCGATTTGCGACTGAACTACTACGTTCGCGCCGCCAACACCGCTCAGTTTCTCGATCACCTGCTGGAATTTACTCGGCGCTGCCACGACGAACTTGTAGGTCCAGAGCAGTATGCCGAATATGTTCGCCGTGTCGAACGCGGCGAACTGCCGGTCCCACGCGTCAGCAAATCCAAAGACGCTGAGGAACTGAGCGATGAAGAGGTTCTGGGGCGCTGCCGCGAGATAGCTTTTGTATTTGAAACGGTCGAGGGCATGTTGCGCGAACGCAACTTCGGCACATTTAGTCACCAGATCCTCCGGGCCAACGACCTTCTCGCCTCAGATCCGGCTCTGCTCGAACGGACGCGCGCCCGCGCCCGCTTTGTTCTCGTCGACGAATTTCAAGACGCCAACTTCGCGCAGCTTAAAGTTCTTGAGAAGCTGGCTGGCTCGGATCAAAACATCTTCGCAGTCGGCGATCCCGATCAGGGTATCTACCGCTTTCGTGGAGCTTCCAGTGGAGCCTTTGAACTGTTCCAGAATGCGTTTCCCGAATCCAAGCTGGTAGTTCTTTCCAAAAATCGCCGCTCGACCACGCCGATTCTCAAATGCGCGCACGCCATCATCGCCGAAAATCCTGAGTTTTCGTTGCAGTGCGGTACGGAGCAGTACCGCCGTGTACCTCTTACCTCGGCTCGTGACGAAGAAAAGACTCAGCGCACGCCAAGCGAAATCTTTGAAAAATTGCAGGAATTAGAACCATGGGGTGGAGGCTTCGTATCCGCTAGGGGTGCAGGTCAGATTCGTGAGGAAATCTCTAACATGGGAATTCAGCCGGTCCAGGCTGTCCTCGTTACCAGCTCCTTCATGGAAGCCAATGATCTGGTTTCCACACTCATGGAACGCAAGCGTACCTCCCGCTGCGATTGGAAGGACATTGGCATTCTCTACCGAATCCACTCGCACCGCGACGAAGTTGCCGCCGAACTCGCAAAGAACGGCATTCCGTTTTCAATTGAAGGCTTGGATGTCCTGGACTCGCCTGAAATCCGCGACCTGCTCTCGTGCCTGGGGGCAGTGGTCTCGACTGGCGACAGCGCTGCGTGGTTGCGAGTTGCTGCGCTGCGACAATTCTCGGTCGATCCGGATCAGCTTCGCAGCGCGCTCAAAGCCTTGCCGCGAGACTCTGCTGCCTCCGTGGCGTTTGTACTTCCGAAATTAAAAGGCGGCGCAGCTCTACTGGAATCCGTCGAACAGGCAAAAAAGGAAGTTGCTGGAGTCAAAGCGTATCCAATGCTGCTGACCCTCTGCCGTCACTTCCAGATTCCCCGCGGCCCGGCAATTGACGCGTTGCTGCAATTTGCCAATCAATGGGAGCAGTATCCGATTACCGAAAGTGGCACTCCCGCGGAGTTCCTCGAATATCTCGAGTATTTCCGTGAGGCGCACGGAACGATCCCGATTGCTTCCAGTGATGACGACGAGAACACAGTCAAGCTGATGTCCGCGCACTCAGCCAAGGGGCTTGAGTTTGATTACGTTTTCATCCTTCGCGCCGTCACCAATTGCTTTCCCACGAGCTATCGTGAATCGCTGATCGAACTTCCTGACGATCTTCGAAGAACTCCACCTGGCTATCTTCGCGAACTGATGAAGCACCGCGAACTCAAGCTCTGGCTTAAAGAAAAAAACTGTCGTGAGTTCCAGACTGACATTTTTGGTGCCGCCGAGCCACAACTGCTCTCGCGTATCGGAGAGTGGGTCGAGAAATCTCCAGCCTCCGATCTGGCCAGCGCTCTCAGCGCCAGTGCATTGCAGAGCTACAAGATTTGCCCATTGCGATTCAAACTAGAGCGCGAGTGGCGCATTCCCTCCGATCCTTCCGCCGCCCTGCAGTACGGCGCCTCGATTCATCGTGTCCTGCACACATATTTCGAATCGGTGCGTCTGGGCCGTCCGAAAACCGATGCCGAAGTCCTCGATCAGTTCCGCGCAGACCTCACCGAGGCTGGAATCGCCGACCGCTATCAGCACGATTTATATGAGCAGCAGGGAATTGCCCAGCTTACGGAATTCCTGTCCAAGGCCCCACAGCCTGACATTCTCCATAATGAAGAGCGTTTCAGTATCAAAATCGGAAGTACGACTCTCGTTGGCCGCATTGACCGCATGGATCGCGCAGCAGATGGGCACGTAATCGTCATTGATTACAAAACTGGCAAGCCGAAGTCGCAGGAAGACGCCGATGAAAGCTTGCAGCTCTCGATCTATGCTCTCGCCGCCCGCGAAAAGTGGGGATACATGGCCGAACGGCTCGTGCTTCATAATCTCGATGGGAATACTGCGATCAGCACTCATCGGGACGAGGCGCAGCTCAATGAAGCGAAACTGGAAGTTGAAGATATTGCGGGCAAGATTGCCTCAGGAAAGTTTGATCCGAAAAGCGGGCCGCACTGCGCATCCTGCGTCTATCGCGTGCTTTGCCCAAAAACTGAAAAGCGTCTTCCGCAGGCGCTTGTGCAATTGGCTGCCGGACACGTCAACTGATTTCCTTCACAAAAACTTAGGGGACGCTTTCGCGTCCCCGAGGTTTACTTTTGCGATCGGCCGATTTAGTGCTTTTTCTTGGTGGCCTTCTTCGCCTTTTTCTTGGTTGCCATGTTAACTATTCTCCCTTCCATTGTTCATGGATGATGCAACGGTCTTTTGTTGCGACTGTCTGAATGTATAGAGTCAATAAAATGCGAAGTCAAGCAAAAAATGACGAACGAGAACGAACGAAGTGCAGTACGAAAGTCATTTGCGATGAAGTCCATCACAAAATTCTCAGAGCGCACTCGAGATCCCAAGTGAATTTGAATTCACTTTCAGCTTGTCTCAAGACATTCTGAGCTATTCCAATCACGAACCGAATGGTCGATGCAGCGCTCATCATCACCGCTATGCAGCTCAGCGGGCGCGCCGGTCAAGGCTCCTCGCGCATCTATAATGTGTCGAGAGAAATCGCAGGAGCACACATATGTCCGCTGAAAATGAAGTCGTCATCATCTCCGGTTGTCGCACACCGGTGGGAAAATTTCAGGGCAGCTTGTCTGATTTAAGCGCCACCCAGCTCGGCGCAATTGTGGTGCGTGAAGCTGTGAAGCGGGCCGGCATCGATTCCGCTCAAGTCGACGAATGCATCATGGGTAACGTGGTTTCCGCCGGTCTCGGACAGAATCCCGCGCGTCAGGCTGCGATCTACGGTGGACTCGCTCCCGAGGTTGGAGCCATGACTATCAATAAAGTTTGCGGTTCTGGACTCAAAGCCGTTGGTCTTGCCGCACAGGCAATTCAGACCGGCAATAGCTCGTTGGTCATAGCTGGCGGCATGGAATCCATGACTAACGCTCCTTATCTGTTGCCACAGGCCCGCAAAGGCTACCGTCTCGGCGATGCTCAAATCGTCGACTCGATGATTCGCGATGGCCTCTGGGATGTGTACAACGATTACCACATGGGTGTTACCGGCGAGAATGTAGCCGAAAAATACGGCATTACCCGCGAAGAGCAGGACGAGTTCGCGCTCAACTCACATCGCAAAGCAGTTTCGGCGATCAAAGAATGCCGCTTCAAATCACAGATAGTCCCGGTAGAGCTGCCTGCAAGAAAGAAAGGCGCCGCACCGGTCATCTTTGATAAAGACGAATCTCCTCGCGAAGACACCACTATCGAAATCCTGCGTTCACTCAAGCCCGCATTCAAGAAAGACGGAACTGTGACCGCCGGCAATGCTCCCGGAGTGAACGATGGCGCCGCGGCCGTGGTTGTGACAAGCGCTGCGAATGCCAAGCAACTTGGCGCGAAAGCGATGGTCCGCATGGTTGCTCAAGCGACCAGCGGGATTGATCCGAAGTGGGTCATGATGGCCCCCGTCGGTGCCGTTCGCAAACTGTGGCAGAAGACTGGCTGGAAGAACGAAGATGTGGATCTATACGAGCTGAACGAAGCTTTCGCGGTTCAGGCTCTCGGAGTTATGCGCGAACTTGACCTCAATCCTGAGAGGGTCAACGTGAACGGCGGAGCAGTTGCCATAGGCCACCCTATTGGCGCTAGTGGCGCGCGCGTTCTGGTGACGTTGATCTACGAAATGATCCGCCGCGATGTACACCGCGGAATTGCGGCACTATGTCTGGGGGGCGGAAACGCCGTGGCTATGGCAGTCGAGCGGTAATCAGAGGACATTTGAGGTCGCAATTTGCGACCTCAAAACAACGTTTCAAGCGAGCGCGGCTAGAGCGAGCGTCTTGCGAGAAGAACCCTTGATACTGCTGACCGGCACTTCGAATCCAATGCGACGTCGCTTACGAACTGCTCGAATCATTAATTGCCGGATTGCTAGCATCAGGTCTTCAATCTTCTCATCATGATTTTCCCATCTCTGTTCAAGTTCCGCCAGCTTTGCTGCGAGTTGACGGTAAATGCATATGGCGGATAACGCCTTCCGCCATGCTCTTTACTTGAGGTCACAATTTGTGACCTCAAGTTTGCCGCTTCTCGTGCAGAAACTCGAAATACGAAATCTTCAGGAAATCGCTTTCGATTGCGTTTGATTTGCTGGTTGAGATGCTTCACTTCCACTCCGTACAGTGTGGCCAAATCTGAATCAAGGATCACCTTCTGACCGCGTAGGAGCAGAATCCGGGAATTCACATGTCGTGCAATCGCCACTGGCGCCTTTTTCATAGACTCTCCATGATTTGTTTGGACCCCTTTGCCCCACGAACTATAGAGCGAATTTTCCTCAGGAAACAAGTTCATCCGTCACACTCCGAATGTGACGTCTCACAGACTTTCCTTGTCCCGTCAATTAGAGTGATTGCGCCAAACCCTCGTCTTCCTCCCATATTTCCGTCGGAACGAGTACGCAGGCATTTCTCACATGCTTTACAAGACCCTCAGCGCCGCCGTGTACGGCATTGACGCCAGCATCATTGAAGTCGAGGTGGACGTTTCTGGCGTCAAGTGTGACGAGGACCACTTTCACACCGTCGGTTTACCCGATGCGGCGGTCCGTGAAAGCCGCGACCGGGTTCGCGCCGCACTTAGAAACTGCGGCTACGACATCCCGCTGACGCATATCACCATCAATCTTGCACCTGCAGATATCAAGAAAGAAGGTTCTGGATTTGACCTGCCTATGGCGCTTGGAATCCTGGGTGCCTATGGTGGTTTGAATAAATAAGGACCTATCCGATTGCCTGTTCGTCGGCGAACTCTCGCTCGACGGCGGCATTCGCAATGTTCGCGGCACCCTGCCGATTGCGATCGAAGCTCGGGGCCGCAAGATCTCACGCATTGTTGTTCCGGAAGTCAACGCCAAAGAAGCGGCCATGGTAAGCGGCATCTCGGTGTACCCGGTCAAGTCCCTTATTGATGTCGTCCATTTTGTGAACAGCGGAAACGGCATCCTTCCGGTCACAATTGACCAGCAGGCGCTCCTCAGCGAATCCCAACACTTTCCATCCGACTTCAAAGATGTCCGTGGCCAGCAAACCGCCAAACGAGCTCTCGAAGTCGCCTGCGCCGGCGGTCACAATATTCTGATGATTGGCCCGCCAGGATCTGGCAAGACGATGCTCGCCAAGCGCGTTCCCACAATCCTGCCGCCGTTCACTTTTGAAGAGGCCCTGGAAACCACGAAAATCCACAGCGTGGCTGGCGTTCTCGACCCAGGGGCTGGACTCGTCGGCTGTCGCCCCTTCCGTTCCCCCCACCACACCATTTCTGACGCAGGACTGATTGGCGGGGGCATCATTCCGCGCCCGGGCGAGGTCTCGCTTGCTCACAACGGCGTTCTTTTTTTAGACGAGCTGCCGGAGTTCCCGCGTAACGTGCTCGAAGTAATGCGCCAGCCACTTGAAGATGGCACTGTCTGCATCGCCCGCGCTTCCATGTCGTTGACGTTCCCGGCGCGTTTCATGCTTGCAGCGGCCATGAACCCTTGTCCGTGCGGATTCTTCAATGACCGCTCACGCGAATGCCGCTGCACGCAGCCGATGGTTCAGCGATATATGCAGAAAATCTCCGGCCCGCTCATGGATCGCATCGATATCCACATTGACGTTCCTGCTGTGAACTATAAGGAAATGCGTTCGGTGTCGGATCCGGAAGCCTCCGCGCAAATTCGAGAGCGCGGCATGCGCGCCCGGAATATCCAGTTACGCCGTTTTGCTGGCACGCCTTTAGTCAAGGTTTTTTGCAATGCTCAAATGACCCCGCGGCACATTCGTACGTTTTGCGAACTCTCGCCCGATTGCGAGCGTCTGCTCGAACGCGCTATGACTCAGCAGGGACTGACTGCCCGTGCCCACGACCGCATATTAAAGGTTGCTCGAACCGTGGCCGATCTCGAGGGTGAGCAGGGAATTCAGCCCAAACACATTGCCGAAGCAATCCAGTACCGCATGCTTGATCGCAGCTTTTGGGCGTAGATGCGCCGCGACCAGGCGAAACGTTGCAGAGTTGGCAACAAAATCGAATGCCGGCCCACGCTGAATGAGCGATGGACCGGCACATGGCAGTAGCTCCACAGATCTCTCAGGTCATTTCTCAAGGTGCTGGAACCGCGACCCGGTTGCCCGGAACGATCTGCTCCTGATACGCAAAAACCTCACGGCTGCTGGCGTCCACCAGGACCTTGAGCCAGTGAACGTCATTGGTGCCGTTCTCCTGATGGTCGCCAAACGTTTCAACGCGCGTGAAGTTTTCCAGTCTGCGCCCCTGCTCATCCAGGAAAGGTTTATCGATTCTAAAATAGTGGGAATCGCCATGCACGTAGACAACGGGCTTCTTGAAGGCGACTACCTGTTGCCGCAAAGCTACCAGGAAATCCTTAAAGCCATCAGCGAAACCGTCCGTCTCTGCCAGGGTCTTAGAGTCGCGTATCGGTGCGCGAGTGGCATCCGTCGCGTCGAATCCCGGATCGGCTTGCGAGATGAACATGACGGCTGCCGAGTGCCGTTGGTTGGCTTCATCAAAAGTCTGTTGCGTCCAAGCGATGTCAGCCTGATTGCGCGCAGCGTACTCTGCGGGGTCAGGTGCCGTGTCGCAGAGATTGTTGCAGGAGCCTTGGATATTCAGGGTCGCGTATGTCACTCCGTTTACTGTCCAGCGCCGGTTCTCCACGCATGGCGTCGGACCTCCCACTCCAGGACAGAGCGGCGTGGATTGTACTTCCTGGTGCAGCTGATGTTGGCCCAGAGTAAAGGGAGTGCTGAAGAACAGCGTTCGCTCAAAGTCCAGTTGAGCAAGCGATGAATATCCTGGTGTGCGGTCACAATCCACCCAGTCGTTATCTCCGGGAGTAAACGCAGCAGGCGCGCGAAGCGAGTTGAGATACGAAAGACCTTGCGTGTAAACGGAGTCGGAGCACACGCTCGAACCACTTTTCAGATCGCCGTCGTGGACCGTGAACACCAGTTCCTGCGAGTTCATGTCAGCTATGAGATTGGTTACTCCTACCGTTGCCTGAACCGCGGAGTAGGGCAGATCACCCCAGAGCCCGATGGCGTAAGCCCCGCCGTTACCATGTCCTTGCGCCTGCCCGTTCTGCGCGACGCATGCAGTCACAAATGTGAGAAACATGGCTGTTAAGAGAACGATGTTCATGCCGCTGTTCTGTTCGAAGTTCAGTCGTCTTATGCTGCCGATCTTCATTTACTCTTCTTCCTCGGGCGAGTGCCCTGATTTGAATTTTGAAAGCAGACCTGCTGGGCAATCTAGAGGAATTGTTTTTACAGAGGCGTAAATACTTCCTTAATACCTGATTTACTGCCGATTTATCGAACTCCTTGTTGCTCGCCTGACGCCAAACTCAACTGCTTACGCCATTTCCGCTGTCCCATTTCTGGAAGGCGCGGTCAGCGGTGAGCACGAACCCTTAAACAAAAACTTGTTGTTAGCAAGTTAAAATGTCCGGTTTTCTTAGCAGGTGACATGTCCGGTTTGAGTTAATGAACCAGCAGCAGTCGGGGCTGTGGGAAAGTGGGAATCCCGCGGTTTTTGCGGGATTTCCAAGCGCGGTGGGAAAGTCGGGTTTTTGACTTTTCCACCCCGCGTCTTTTCCACAGCCCGTCGCGCCGG
>QHZW01000469.1 GCA_003224815.1 Acidobacteriota bacterium
GTGGGATTGGAGAGAGATGCGCCATTGACGAGGAAAATGTCGAGGCGACCATCGTTGTCGTAATCGAACAAGGCGACGCCTGAGCCCATCGTCTCAATCAGGTATTTCCTCGAGGTATGCGACGCAACATTCTGGAAGTGCACTCCGACTGAAGAGGTCACATCGGAGAAGTCGGGCATTGGTGAACTCACCTGGCTCCTTGGCGGTTCTTGACCGTAGGCCATCAGCCCCATCGCGAATGCGACACAAAGAAACAGGAGCCCGCGCTTGCTTGCAAGCAAGTGCAATTTTTGGATTTCGATCATTTTCCTAAGATCCACGCCCTGTCAAAAATGAGTGCGCCGCAGACGCTCAACACCACAAAAGGAAGAGGTGAAGCAGAAGCTATTTGTGTTCGTCGCTCGAACCGTCCGCACGACCAGCTTTTTCTAGTTCGAGTTTCGAAAGCCGGTCGAACTGGGCGAGTTCTTGGGCGCTCGCGTCGGGCTTGTGTAGCTCGCCGTACACCTGGGCCAGGAGATAGTGAGGCTGTGCCGCTGTCGGGTCGGCATCGATGGCAGCCAGAAGTTCAGACCTCGCATTCTCGGGCTGCTTCTGTCCGCGATAGCATTCTCCCAATAGCAAGTGAACCTGGGCAATTTTCGGCTGACCTGTTTCAGCGACGCGCAAATAACGGCAGGCCTCTTCAAACTGTTGTTCGTGCACGGCGATATCGCCGAGGTACAGGTTGGTCAATGGATCGTCTGGGTTCTCTTGTAACGCCTGGAGAAACTCAGGTTCTGCAGCCCCCCACTCATGCTGCGCCCAGTAGGCGATCCCGATGGAGAAATGAATTCCCGGCGCATCGGGGCGTTTGGCCAGAGCAGACTTGTATTCGCTGATCGCGCCCGCATATTGTTTTTCCCCTGCGTACGTCTCTCCCATCAATGCGTGTAGTTGGAAGGAATCCGGATCAAGCTCTTTGAGCTTTTCAATCGCTTGCAGTGACGCGTTAGTGTGAAGGCGTGCGAGTTCGTAGTAGGAGTCCGCGTCCTTGGGATTTTCGGTGACTCCTTTGCCCAGTTGTGCGATGGCATCGTCGATACGACCAGACGAGCGCAGCGCCAACGCAAGATAATAGCGGCAACGCGGATGTGGCTTCTCCGTCGCCAGTTCTTGTTGGAAATTTTCTATTGCGGCAGAGAAGTCTTGCTTCCCGAAATAAGAAACTCCCATGAAAAAACTCACCTGGGAATATTTTGGAGCGCGGGCAAGCGCTCGACGAAAGTGCTCGATGGATTGGTCGAACTTTAATTCCGTTTGTTCCAGAACGCCCAATCGCTTGAGAATCTCGGGATCGTCTCGGCTTATCGTAAGGGCCTGCTGGTATAACTGCTCGGCAGCCGCGTATTCCCCTGACTTCTCACGGCCTCGCGCTTGATTGAGCAGAATGTTAACTTGCGCCTGAGCGGAAGCTACAACCAGAGAGAAGAGAGAGAGAACGACAACGTGGCGACCCCTGCGCCAAATCACCCGGCAAAAGATCTGTAAATCGCAACTCACGAGAATCGAAGCCGTCAAGCTTGACAAGCCGCGTCAGTCTACCACGAGGGATTCAGAACAAAGCAGGAATGCTAATCATTGAATCCGGCGGACGGAAACGAGAGTGGTTGAGTTTGGCGCTCCAGAAACAGTGCGAGACCGAATCAGAGCCTCGAACCAGACGTTTTGGTTTTTTGCGTCGGAAAGCTGGATTCCGAGCGCACTTTGTATCAGATGCCGGTTGTCGGGTTCCGCTAGAAAGCGCCCTGCGGCTTCTGTTCCCTCCTGCTGCAGGCCTTGTAGTATCAGCACACTTCCATCGTGAGTGATGTTCGGAAGCAGCGCGATCGTGGCGTAGTCCACCCCCTCCATGCCCGTCCACCGCAGGCCTTGATATTGCGCCTGCTCATTGCTCAGGGGATGTGTGTTCAAAAAAGATTTCACGCTCTTGCCAACGGCCGCCTCCGTTTCGCGAAAGTTCAGTTTGTCCTGAAAAAGCGCCACCCAAGGATTGGAGGCCGGGCTGCCAATGAATATGAAGTTCTCATGATCCAAGTCGCGCACCTTCAAGTCCTTCGCGGAGCGCACGAAAACCTGCCTTTGTAAGGGCCCGGCCATCTTGATCAGCGAGACTGCGTCGGCGACATCGGCAAACGAGGTTAGCGTCGAATTAGAGATGTAGTCGTTGAACGAGGAACCAGCCTCGCCCATTTTGGCGACTGGGGCACGCTGCGGGAATTCGTGATTTACGTACTGATCAAGAGAACCTCGTTGCCCGGTCAGGATACGCAGCATGCCATAGTTGCCGTCCGCAACCACGATAACGGTTTGGTGCCTGGCATCGAAAATCTGCGAGAAAGGCCATGCAGGGGGCATGATCGAGGAAACCGCACTCTGAACATTACCTTGCGACCGATACAGCAAAACTGCACAAAGTATTGCCAGAAACCCCGCCAGGACCCACGGCAATACGGCCCGGTGCGGTTGTGGCACGAGGGGGGCAACTTCCGCCGTGGCAGCGGTTGTAATTTCTGCGACCTTCGCGTTCCTGAAAGTCGGGGCGTACGACCCCTTGGGTATTTCGACGATCAGCCTTTCTTCGCGGCCAACTCCATCAAAATACTCGTGCAATTTGAGGCGCAGTTGCCGTACATGCACACGGACTGAACTGTCCTCGAGTGGACTGTATCCGGCAGGCTTATGGAATAGCCTCTCGCCAACATGCTGCTCCGTCAGTTCGTGGGCGTAACCGCGAATGGTCTGCTCTGCGAGGTATTGGAGCAGGTCGCGTAATCGACCGCTCTTCTGAAAGGGTGAGCTACAGACGATCCTCTGAATAAGAAGCCATCGCTCATCACTGAGGGGATCATCAATGACTGCGGGTTGAGGCGCTGGGGTACTCATGGGGGAGCGACGCGGCTGCCGTCGAAGTAACGAGTGCAGGC
>QHZW01000111.1 GCA_003224815.1 Acidobacteriota bacterium
CTTCGTGCCATTCCCAACAATGCCCGAGGTACGTACCTTCGTATTGAGCAGTTCTGGGGGAGGGCTGCCCGGGCGTCTCGCGACTCTAACGAGTCGAGGCGCCTGTTTTTATTTGTCCCTTGCTTCCGGCAGTTCGCGAACCCACCTGGCAAATCAGCTCTGGTATCATTCCCACTTCTCTAATGCACCCAATTCTTCTCAGTCTGCTGCTGGGATTGACCGCGGCTGCGGCCAATGTGTTTGGCGGCACGATCATCGTGCAAAAAAATTGGGACCGGTCTTATCTCAGATATTTCGTCGCGCTTGGCGCAGGCTTCATGCTCGCCACCGCAACCATGGAGATTATTCCGGAGAGTCTGGCGCTCAGAGGGCACAGTGCCGCATTTCTGATACTGGTTGGATATCTGATCGTTCACTTCTTCGAGCACACAGTGACTCCTCACTTCCATTTTGGCGAGGAGACGCATGCCGACGAGTTCATCGCCGCGCACAAAGGCTTTTCGGTACTGTTAGGGCTGGTGATTCATTCACTGTTTGACGGAATTGCGATTGCCTCCGGCTTTATCGTTTCGAACTGGCTTGGGTGGATCATCTTCCTGTCCATTTTCCTTCACAAGATTCCTGAAGGATTCACCATCGCGTCGGTAATGCTGGCTAGCGGACGCAGCAAGAAATTGGCCTGGGGAGCTTCCGCACTGCTGGGCGGGGCGACATTTATTGGGGTGCTGACGATGGCAATTTTCAAGCAGCAGGTCGGGCTGGGCTTACCGATTTCAGGTGGGGTGACGATTTATGTCGCTGCTTCCGACTTGATGCCTGAAGTAAATCGCGAGCCGGGCGGAAAGATGGCGATGGTGGTGCTGCTTGGGGTAGCCGTGTTCTTTCTGCTAGACAGACTAGTGCGGTAACTTCCCCGTACACTTTCGCTCTACGTCCAATATCGCGTCGCTGCGGCCGAGAATTGGTTCCGGAAGGTCCCTCGCGCCTCCCGGCGCGTTCCGGATGACAGCTGTGAACTTATTGCATGGTTCTCAGTCCACAGTGTGTTTGGCGGTGTAGCCCTCGCGGGCGATCACTTGGTACTTCACCTCTTTGTGTTTCTGGTCCTGAATTTTCAGCGGTCCGCCATCTGGAGCAACGACATCGACTTTGAGCTTGCGGTAGGTTCCATCGAGCTTGGCGTTCGTAGGACGATAGCTGACGGTGTACTGATGGCGGATGTCTTCGCCAATATCTTTGAACGCATCAACGAAATCGCCGGTAAAGCGCGGCTGATAAAAGCGGCCGCCGGTCAGCCTTGCGAAGGTCTGCATTTCATTGTCGGCTTGCAGCCAATCGATGTTGCCCATTCCGTAGCTGGCCATTCCATGTGACATGGTGGTGCAGCCACGCGTTTCACAATACTCCCGAACCTGCCACCCGATGCTGACTGAAAATATGGTTATGTCATGGCTCATCTTGACTTTCTTCTCTATCTTGTCGAGCGTGAGCTTGCTGAAGGTATCAAGACCGGTACTGATAAGAATAATGTACTTGTGGCCTTCGACGCGTTCAAGCCGGTCGATGGTGTCGTACAGCGCGTCGAAGAAGTTGGTCTCCGAAAAACCGGGAATGCGCAACTGGTTGAGCCCTGCCATCAGCGCATTCTTATCCTGGGTGAAGTCAACCAGAATGTCAGGATGCATGTCGTAGGAGATGGCCGCAACCCAGTCATCCTTCTTGAGGGTGCTGGCAAAAATGTAAGAACCTTTTATCGCCTCATATTCGATCGGCCACCACGTGTTGGCAAACTCAATCAGCATGACCGCTGTAATAGGCGCCTCTTCGACCTTGAAATCGCTGATGGTCTGTGGGGTACCGTCCTCCAATATACGGAAATTCTCTTTCTTCAGGTTCGGAATGAACTGCCCGTTTTTGGTTGTCACCATGACAGGGACGGTCACGAGTGGGACGTCCACGTGGATGGAGTAGTCGGGTATGCCCTCGACTCTTTTGGGCTTCTCGGGTGGAGGGGAAGGTGGTTCCTCACCCTTTTTTGGAATCGCATACGGGCCGGAGTTGCCGTTTGGACCTCCTGCCTCTGGAGGGACTTCCTGCTGGTTGGGGTTTTGCGAATCCGACCCTCCGGAAGGTTGCTGCGCTAAGGCTGGAGCAGCCGAGAAAGTAGCACCGCCTAGCAAAAGTAAAATTGTTAGCAAGAATGCGCAGAAGTGTGCGCTCCGAGAAGAATTACGAATGCAAGTTATCGAAAACATTGGGATTGGTCCGGCAACCTCTATGCTAGTATAGACGCACAGCTTCGCGATTGGGATGTTTGACCGGACGCAAGACCTCTCCTGCCGGACAAACGCAGTAAGCGAAGTGGACTTCAGTTTATTGGGACCCGCTCCTGGGTGGTCCTGAGGGCAAAATGAGACGAGCTGCTCTCGCCGCAGTGGTAGTGTATCTAGTTCTACTTTCTTTGCCTGGTTTCGCGCAGAACTCCAAGCCCGTTGAAACTCTTCCTTTGAGCCAAATACACGCCGGAATGCGCGGTGTCGCCTATACGGTTTTTCAGGGCACAACGCCTGAGGCAATGGACGTTGAGGTACTTGGCGTCCTGAAGAATGCCAATGGCCCAAAGGGTGACATCATTCTCGTGCGGCTCGGCGGCGCCAAGGCGGAATACACCGGCGTCGTTGCTGGCATGAGCGGCAGCCCGGTCTATTTCAATGGAAAACTGGCGGGAGCAGTGGCATTTCGTATCGGCGAATTCTCCAAAGAGCCGATCGCGGGAGTGACGCCGATCTCAGAAATGCTCGAGATCAGCGCGCTCGACAGCACTCCGACGAATATTCCGGTGCAGGCGAAGTCAGGACCGTCACTGACAGCAAAGACCTCGGGCCCGGGAGTTCAGAATTCGCAAGTTCAGAGCTTCGCGAATTATTTGAAGCCGATCGATACGCCCCTGGTGTTTAGCGGATTTTCGGAGGAAGCAGTCCAGAAGTTTGCCCCACAGTTTGCTGCTCAGGGAATTGTGCCGGTCATGGGCGTTGGTTCGGCTAGCGATGTCAAGCAGCCCGATCCTCTGGTTGCCGGTTCGGCGGTGAGCGCGGTATTAGTTCGCGGCGACATGGATATTGCGGCGACGTGCACGGTCACCTACATCGATGCAGCACATCTGCTAGCGTGCGGGCATCCGCTGATGCAGTTCGGGGTGATCGATCTGCCGATGACCAAGGCGCAAGTGCTGGCTACGTTGCCGTCTCCGCTGAATGCATTCAAAATCGTGAACGCAACGGAAACCGTTGGCTCGTTTGTGCAGGACCGTCACACTGGCATTCTTGGAGAATTTGGCAAGAAGGCGGAAATGATTCCGGTAACACTGACCATCCACGGTGGCACGGGACCTAAGCAATTCCATTATGAAGTTTTGAACAATGCGCGACTCAGCCCGGTAGCAATCTCGACCACGGTGTTCAACGCGCTGCACGGCGTCAACGAATACGGCGACGAGACCACCTACACGATGAAGGGCGCAATCGGCGTCAATGGCTTCCCTGAAGTGAAGTTGCAAGATATGTATTCCACCGCTGACGGCGGGCAGCCTGCCGCGATGCTGGCGGCGAGCTCAATTGGCGGCGCGTTCGGCAGAATTTACGACAATCCATACAGCACGCCTGAGATCAAAGGGCTGCAACTCGATTTTGAAATTACCAATGAACGCAGATGGGCGAAGCTTGAAAGCGCGCGCACGGATGTAAGCGAAGCGCGGCCGGGAGATGAGATCACAGTTGAGGTGTTGCTACGGCCATATCGCGGCGAGGCTGTGATTGAGCACGTTCCGGTGCGCATTCCGCCGTCCGCGTCGAAAGGTTCAACCCTGCACGTTCTCGTCAGCGATGGAGAAATGCTTGATCGCTTGCGACGTGGCCCGAACGGCGGACAAAAGCTTGACCTTGCTTCAACGATCGGTGTTCTGAACAAGGAGCACGTAAATAATCGGGTTTATGTTTCGGTGCTCAACGAAGATCCGGAAGCTATGGTCGCAGACAAAGTCATGCCCGCCATTCCGCTATCCGTGATGAATGTTATGGATGGTATGCGCGGCCAGGATATGACGGTGCTCGGTGAATCTTCGGTAAGCGAAGCCGCCACCAAGCCGCTCGATTTCGTCGTCTCAGGCGCGCAGCTATTGCCGATCACGATCAAGTAGGCTCTTGCTCGATCCTACGGCGATTCCGGCCCGGTTCTCGTGAGCAAGCCAATTTTGTCCACACCTGAACTTCGCGCAATTGAGATTGCGTCGGCCACGAACTGAAAATCAATTTCGTCGTCCCCCTTCACGAAGGCAACATGATCGGCGCGTTGCTTGTAGATATCGAACAGGCGATCGTGCAAGTCTTCCCACTTGACGTTTTCCTGATTGATCTTTAGCGCGGGTGCCTGTTTGTCGCCAGCCCAGGCAATTTGAATCACGATATTGGTGTCGATCTTCGGCGGCGGAGAGTCTTTGGATGCCGGTTGCGGAATCTCTGCCCGCAAGCCCTTCTCGTGCGACATTGCCACCACAACCATGAATACAACGATCAGTACCAGCAATACGTCGATCATGGGAGTGATGTTGATCTCTGATCTGAGCGCACCACCGCCTTACGTTGAAAATGCCATGAATATTCCTCTCAAGCACGCGCGTGTCTTAGGGATTGGACACCCGGAGGTGAAGATTAGTTCCGCACTGAGGACGGGATCGTCGAGGCAATCCGCGATTCAGTGGTACCAATCATCACGAGTGAGCGGCACGGTAGAGCGGCCCACAATATTTTTGGTCAGCAATGATTGATACAAGGCGAGCTTGCCAGATTGGAAATAATGCGCAGAGCCGGCGAGGTACAGACGCCAGATTCGGTATTTGATCTCGCCAACCATTTCGTTGGCCGTATCGGCGCTCGCTTCGAGACGTCGCAGCCAATGACAAAGTGTCAGAAAGTAGTGCTCGCGTAGATTCTCGACATCGCGTACTTCAAATCCAGACTCTTCAGCGTGACGCAGAGTCGTTGAGATGGGAATAAGCTCGGCGTCGGGAAAAACATAGGCATCCGTGAAAGTCCGCTCGCTCGGCTCCGCGCGATTTCCTGCACGCCCGATTCCGTGATTCAGGAAAACGCCGCCGGGCTTAAGTAGTTGGAAGGCAGTGCGGAAGTATTCGGGAAGCTTGTTTTCACCGACGTGCTCGACCATGCCGACGCTTACGAGCTTATCGAATTCGCCAAGTTTTCCAGCATCGCGATAATCGAGTAACCTCACTTCGCAAACCGACTTGAGCCCCGCTTCGGCAATGCGCTCCTGTGCAAGCGCGTGTTGCTGCTCACTTAATGTAATTCCTGTGGCATGAACGCCGTTATTACGAGCGGCATGCATGATCAACCCGCCCCAGCCACATCCGATATCGAGCAGGCGTTCTCCCGGTTTGAGGCGAAGCTTGCGGCAGATGTAACCGAGCTTCTGAGTTTGCGCACGGTCCAGGTTGTCATCCGTAGAGTTGAAATACGCGCAGGAGTACACCATCGCAGAATCGAGCCACAACTTGTAGAAGTCGTTCGAAACGTCGTAATGAAAGCTGACGGCGCACTGATCTCGCGTTTTCGTATGCCGCAGCCCATGCAACTTCGAGAGAGGCTCGGCTTCGTGAGGGTTTTGAGGAAGGCCGAGCAGCAAAGATCCAAGGCGCAGTTTTTCTGTCGCGCTGAGATGTTTTTCCAGAAGGTATTCGGCTACAGGAAATATGGCGAGAATGTCGCCGGAAAAGTCAAAGTCGTCGTAAATGTAAGCTTCGCCACAGGCGACTTGGCGGTCGGAGCGTAATAGTGCACGCAACGCAGCCGGCGTGCGGACATGCCATGTGAAGCGGCAAAAATTCCCCTGCTCAGGTTCCCATCGGCTGCCGTCCCAGAACTCGATCGCAAAATCGCGAGGGTGATAGTCGCGTAGCAGCTCGTGGACAATCGTGACTACCGTGTCCAGTGATTTGTCACGCGCTTGATGCAACCGTTCTGCCATCGCCACTCTTGCCTCTTACTTGGAGACGACGATCACTGAAAAATCCGAGCCCTCCCATTTCTGTGCATCCGGCCAATAAAAAGTGAAAACAACCGTCCGCTCCGCTTCCAGAGCGCGGGTCGGCAAATCTGCAAAGTAGATGCCGATATTACTGTCCTGGGTTTGCGTGTCATGGACCGTGCTCCAGTCGTCATCGCTCCAGCGCACAGTTGCGGGAGCGAGCAACGCAATGCGAAGGTCCCTACCTTGAGGAACCGTGCGGCACTTGTTATTGAAGCGCCAGCTCCAATAGACGGCTTTGCGTTGTTTCAGGCAATAGCGCTTTGCGGTTTGTGGCGGCTGGTCGAAGATTTTGCCATCTTTGAGCGATCTCACCAGCTTTATATATTCCGAATGCGCCCACACCAGAGGGCACGCGGACCCTGAGGGCTTGCCCAAGAACAGCTCGCGATCCGGAATGTCAGCAGCATCCCAAACCTGCTCGGGTAACAAGCGACTGCCATTAGTAGAGTGCTCGACTGAACGTAGCAATTCCTGGGCGCCACTCAGGTTCCCGGCCGCAAGTTCATAGTGCGCTCGCTCGCCCGCGAGCAAAGGCCATGGACGCCCAATGCCGGTTCCATCGAACGGCCCGCCGTCGGCGTGCTCCCCGTAGCCGTCGTCGTTGTAGCGGTACCAGCAGGCGCCCTGAGGCAACGTCACCTTGAGCAGCGCATCAATCACTTTGATGGTATTTAAGATTCTGGGATCATCAGGGGCGCGCAATCCAAAACGTACCAGCGCGAGCGCATCAGGGCTGACCACGTGCGATGCCTGTTCTACGCTCTGCCCCGGAGGACGGTTCTTGATGGGCACGAAGCCTTCCGTAATTGAAGCCGCGCACTCATCCTCGGGCGGGGCAATGCGCACATAGTAGCCTTCAACGCCGATTTGCTGCGCCAAGCCTCCATCCGTTGAATATGTCCAGCGTTCGATGCTTTCGTTCCAGGTATCGGCGAGGTCGCGCAAGTAGCCGGCCAGCGCTGGTTCTTTCATTTCGTCGGCAATGTCGGCGGCAGTCAGTAGTCCTGCAACCTCAACGGCAAGCGTGAAGGGGGAGTATCCTGCATCTTCTTCCCATCTGTCTTGCTGCGTAACGGGACCATTGCGCGCGACGAATCCGATTGCGCTTTTGACCATCGGCCACCAGCGCTTCAAATCCCCGAGAGCGCTGGGCGCCTGCCGGCGAAGCAAATCGACGAGCAACACCGGGAAAGCGGCTTCATCCATCTGCAGGCCGCTCCAGTAAGGCCGGCCGTCAAGCCACATGTTCTGCGGCCAGTGCCCGTCGGCCTCCT
Organism: Acidobacteriota bacterium; assembly: GCA_003224815.1. Taxonomy (GTDB): domain Bacteria; phylum Acidobacteriota; class Terriglobia; order Terriglobales; family Acidobacteriaceae; genus Gp1-AA145. The sequence goes on from QHZW01000111.1 coordinate 7,377, forward strand.
GGGTTGTTTCGAGGTATCGAAGCACTCGCAGTGCGTCGCCAACTGCTCCCGCCGCTAAAAATCCGCCCGCGGTTTCGACCAGATCACGCGGCCAAACCAGGTGATAGCCGCCGAGATCTTCATCACCTTTGTTGAAACCCCACGGAATCGACAGGCTCGCGATCACTCCGCCGAGGAAATCTTTCGATTCGTGCACTCGCAGCATTGCAGTACTGGCGCGATAGAGGTCCTGGTCAATGGGACGATCGAGCGGAAGCAGCATTTTCTGCCAGCTTTTCCACTGATTGACGTACTCACGCTGCAAGGCGCTGTAGTCATCAATGAGAGCTGCCTTTACCTGTTCCGCCGCCTCGGCCCAGATTCCGCCAAAGCCAAGCGCAATGACAAACTCACCATTGCATGCCCGCAGGTCAACCTCCCCGGTTAGAGCAACGTTGCCGTTTTCTGCTCGTTCGTACAGTTGTGTGAGCTGGAAGTTGTGCGAGAGGTCCTGCCATGCGTCGGAATATCCGGCGAAGCCGACGGACATCTTCTTCCAAGGTGTTGAGCAGCCCATCGCCAGCGAGATGCCCATCGGTGACTCCGCCATCAGCATGCGCACGCCTTTGTAGTCGCCGACCCAGCCCGTGTTGTTGCTGCCCACGTTTCCGAGGTGTGGAGCAAGTAGAGGATATACGTGGTAGTCAGAAAGATTGCCGATAAGCGGGACGAAACGGATCTTTTGCAGCACCACGTTACGATACGGATCTGCGAGTACTTCTTTCTCAATCCGATACCGTCCGTTCAATTCAGTGTTCGTAAGTAGAAAGGCGGGCACGCCGTGCTCAACTGGCGCAACCTCGAATTTGCACTTGCGTTTTTCTTCAGAAAAATCATCTTTACCGTTCGTTATGAGAAGCCCGAGATCGCGGGTGCACGCCATGTCCACACGCGGAAAATAGATTTCGTTGAGGATGCCATGACTGAGCGTGAACCACACGCGGCTGCTGTGATTGAGCGCGGTACCGACTCCCATTTTCGCGCTTGACGTCCAACGCGAGGGGATACCCGGCCATCCTGGTGCGAAGATGGTGTCAGCCATAAGCGATCCTGAAACGGATTTACTTTGAAAGTGGAATGGTATCAGGAAGGGTCAAGCGACCAAGATATAGGGCCATTCCTACCACAGCGTCAACTTGGATGCGGTGCAGTTGTTCGACTTCATGCATCGAGGTAATGCCGCCCGCCGCGATCAGAGGCCTACTGGTCGCGTTGCGCAATTCGCGGACGGGGTCGAGGGGCAACCCGAGCATAAGGCCCTCGGTATCAATATGCGTGTAGAGAAATGCGGCGCAGTACGGGTCGAGAGCCCGAACCATTTCCAGCGGAGTGATATTCGTGATTTCCTTCCAGCCGCGAATTGCAACTTTGCCGCCCTTGGCATCAATGGCAAAAACGAGTTGTTCTGGATGGAATTCGTCCGCGAGTTGCTGCGCGAAGCCAGCGTTGATTGTACCGTTATGAACCAACGACGAACCGATGATGATTCGCTTCGCTCCGTGTGCGAGTGCTGCGCGTGCAGCGTCGAGTGAACGGATCCCTCCGCCGACCTGACAGGGAAGCCTTTCTGCAATAAATCTAATCAGATCGGAGTTCGGGGATTTTCCCATGGCGGCGTCGAGGTCAATGAGTTGCACCAGGGGAAAAGATGAGAACTTCGCGATCCAGTCGTCGAAGTTTGTGAACTCAAGCTTCTTCTTTTCCCCCTGCTCGAGCTGGACGATTTTCCCCTCCATGAGATCGATGGACGGAATCAGCACGAGAGCCTCACGGGAATTCCAGCGGCGTACAGCCGTAGCTTCAGTTGCTCGATTGAACTCAAGCCGAAGTGGAAGATCGACGCGGCAAGCGCAGCATCGGCGGAACCCGCACGGAAAACCTCGACGAAGTGTTCCGCCCCCCCCGCCCCGCCCGAGGCAATGACCGGAATGCGAACCGCTTTGGCAATCACGCGCGTTAGTTCGCAGTCAAAGCCCTTGCCAGTACCGTCGCGCGCGGCCAGTCGAGACGCGTCCCCCTGAAACGAAGGCTTCAAATGTTGACAGGTTACGCTTCGCGTCGATGGCAACAATCACGGCCTGAGATCCGAAACGCTCTGCAATGCAGGTAATGAGCGAAGGATCGGCGATGGCTGCGGAGTTGATGCTGATCTTATCCGCACCAGCATCGAAAATCGCCGAAGCGTCATTCAAGGTGCGCACGCCACCTCCGACCGTGAAGGGAACGAACAACTCGTGCGCTGTGCGGCGGACGGTCTCAAGTAACGTATTTCGTTTTTCGTGTGTCGCCGTGATATCGAGCAAAACGATTTCGTCTGCTCCCGCACAGCTGTGTGCGGCCGCCAATTCGGCGGGATCACCGGCATCGCGCAAGTTAAGGAACTGCGTCCCTTTGACCACGCGGCCGGCGTCAACATCGAGGCAAGCGATAATTCGTTTCGTCAGCATTCGGAACTTTTTCTTATTGGTGCCCTCTGCGGTTCTTCTCCGCGAACTCCGCGGTTACCATCTTTTGTCTTTGTTAAAGACTGCAGAAATTTTCCAGGATTTTGAGTCCCAACGCGCCGGACTTTTCCGGATGAAATTGCACCCCGAATAAGTTGTCCTGCTCGACCGCCGCGGAGAAGCCGCCGCCGTACTCACATTCTGCGGCAGTGGCCTTCAGCAGGGGCACACGATAAGAGTGCGTGAAATAAACGTAAGACTCGGACGCAACCCCGCGTAAGAGACGCGAACTGTTCTCGCGAATCTGCAAACTGTTCCATCCCACATGCGGCGATTTCACTCCGGAAGGAAAACGGCTGCACTCGCCCGGCCAGAGCGCAAGTCCGTGAACGTCAGGAGCTTCTTCGCTCGACGCCAGCATCCACTGCATGCCCACGCAGATACCGAGAAAAGGGATCCCACGCTCGATGCTGTCGACCACGGCTTCGCGAATCCCTGAATTCTCGAGCGTACGCGTTGCAGCGAAGTGCCCAACTCCCGGCAGAACAATTTTGTCTGCTTTCCCAACCTCGCGCGGATCTTCGGTGACAAGCGTGTCTGCGCGGAGGTGATCGAAGGCCTTCTTCACTGAAGTCAGATTGCCGGCTTTGTAGTCAATAATGGCGATCGTCAAAGCAGTCCCTTCGTGCTCGGTAGCAAACGTCCCATTTGTTTGTCGCGCCAGCAGGCTGCGCGGACAGCCCGGGCGAACGCTTTGAATAAGGCTTCAATCTTGTGATGATTCGAGCGTCCATAAAGGATTCGTGCGTGTACGTTGGCTTGTGCGCCGCGGGCAAATCCGTCGAAGAAATCTGGAACGAGTTCGGATTGCAGATCACCGACTAGACGAATGCGAACTTTGGTGTCGATCACGGCCGCGGCACGGCCGGAAAAATCTACTGCGGCGACACCGAGAGTCTCATCCATGGGCATAACGAAATATCCTGCGCGCAGAATGCCGCGTTTATTACCAAGCGCCTGAGCGAACGCCTGCCCGAGCGCGATGCCGACATCTTCGACCGTGTGGTGCTGGTCAACATCGAGGTCTCCGGTCGCGGCAAGTTGCAGATCAAAGGCGCCGTGATGCGCAAAGAGTTCCAGCATGTGATCGAAGAAGCGAATTCCGGTTGCAACCTTGTATCGGCCTTTCCCTTCGATTGCAAGGCGAATGCGAATGCTGGTTTCTTTGGTGACGCGATCAATAGCGGATCTCCTCATCTCGCCACCTGGTGACGGACGCCGAGATCGTGGAAAACTTGGGGTAGCGCTGAGAGCATCTGGGCGTTGTGATCGCGTGAACCTAGAGTGATCCGAACGCAATTCTGGCAACCATGATCGCTGGATCTATCCCGCACCAGAATCCCGCGCTCACGCATCTCGCGAATGAATCGTTTGCAGTTGTCGCCAAGATACATCAGCACAAAATTTGCTCGGCTGGGCCAATAGCGGATGCCCCAGGCCGCAAGTTCTAATTCGAGTTCGCGGCGGCCCGCCGTTACGTCTCCGACATAGCCTTCTACGAACTCGCGACCTGCGAGAGCGTCGGGTAAACACGCGAGCGCAGCTGAATTGAGGTTGTATGGCGAACTGGTGCGGCGCAGCATCTTCATCTGTTGTTGGTCGCCCATCAGCACGCCAATTCTCAGGCCTGCCATGCCATAGGCTTTCGAGAACGTGCGCGAGACGAACAGGTTCGGGACCTCGCGCCAGACCGATATAGCGGTTTCGCCGCAGAACTCGAAGTAGGCTTCGTCGATCAACACTGCTGCGTTCGGCGCGGCTTGCGCGATGCGGAGCAGATCGCTAATTCTCACGAATGCCCCGGTAGGATTGTTCGGGTTGGCGACGGCAATGAAGCGCGTCATTTCAGTGATCCGCGAAATAACCGTTTCGGTCGGAAACGCGAAATCATCTCCTGCTGGAATCGAGATCACGCGCGCGCCAGTTGCGGATACGTAAATTTCAAACATCGCAAAAGTGGGCACGACAATCAACGCTTCGTCTCCCGGTTCGAGATAGGTTTCGCAAACGAGATGTATCGCTTCATCAGTGCCATTGGTGAGCAACAACTCCTCGGGCCTGACACCAAGATGTCCAGCAACCAGTGGTTCGACGCGATCGCGCACGGGGTAGCGGGCGATATCTTCGCCGGTCAGGGTTCGTAGACGATCCAGAACGCGGGGCGAGCACCCGACGGTGTTTTCGTTGAAGTCGAGTCGCAGGCCTTCACGTTCGCCGAGCGGCGGATGGTATCCCTTTAATGTGCGGATTGATTCGCGCGCCTTAAGCATTAGCGCACCTCACACGAATGGAATCTGCGTGCGCCCGCAGGCCTTCGGTCTCCGCAAGGGTAATGATCGCCCGCGCGATTCTTCGCAGCCCTCTCGAAGAAAGCTCTTGCACTGTGATGATCTTCACGAAATCTATCACGCTCAGGCCGCCACGAAAGCGCGCCGCTCCAGCAGTGGGTAAGACGTGATTGGGCCCGGAGGCATAATCGCCTGCCGCCTGCGCCGAGTAATCGCCTATGAAAACGGAACCTGCATTCTGAACCAGCCGCAAGTCGCGCGTGGCAACCGTGATGTGTTCGGGGGCAATGCGGTTCGCCCAATTGAACGCCTGCTGGCGAGAGTTGGCGATGAGCACCGAGCCGCGAGCATTGAGCGACTCCTTCGCAATAGCATTTTCACGTAGGAGCGAACGCCCAGATCCGCCTCCTCTGATTTCGCCGACCACTGCGACCGCAATCTTCTTTGACGTAGTGATGAACAGAGCCAACGTTTCCGGATCATGTTCAGCCTGTGCGACCAGATCTGCCGCAATGAACGCCGGATTACCACGTTCACTGACGATCACCACCTCCGTCGGCCCGGCGAGCATATCGATAGCACAATCAAATGAGACGAGCTTCTTCGCCGCAGTGACGTAAATGTTGCCGGGGCCTACGATCTTGTCCACGCGTGCGACAGTCTCAGTTCCATACGCGAGAGCGGCAATCGCCTGCGTCCCTCCGACTCGAAAGAGATCTCGAACACCAAGCAGCGCCGCCGCAGCAAGAACCTCTGGACTGGGTTTGGGGGACACGACGCGAACGCTCTTCACTCCCGCAACCTGTGCCGGAATGACGGTCATCAGCAGAGTCGAAACCAGCGGGAATCGTCCTCCAGGTACGTAGCAGCCAACCGAATCAAGCGGCCTGACCAACTGCCCGAGAGAGATGCCGTTTGCTGACTGTGTCCATGCTTTCGGTTTTTGCCGTTCGCAGAAATGGCGGATTCTTCTTTCTGCAGTTCGAACCGCTGAAACCAATTCAGTGGGGGCGGCGTCCAAAGCTGTGCGCATCTCGGTGTTGCTGACGCGCATATTCTGTTTCGCTCCGAGCCCGTCGAACTTCCGAGCATACTTGAGCAAAGCGCGATCGCCCCGGCGGCGCACGTCTTCGACGATGTTTCGAACTGTCGGCTCAATTTCATTCAGGCGCGATCCGCGCCGCTCGATCAAATGCACGTAGCTTTCGGCACTCTTGCCGGCGAGGATCCGCATTACATGACCACCTTGTTCAGCGGATATTCGACTATGCCTTGTGCGTTAGCTTCCTTCAACCGCGGAATTACCTGCCACGCGAGCGATTCTTCTATGACCGTATTGACGGCGAGCCACTCAGGATCGCTAAGGGTTGAAATCGTTGGACGTTTTAGCGCAGGCAATACTCCGAGTACGCGCTCCAGATCTGTTTTGCGGACGTTCAGCATCAAGCCGACGCGGTCTTTGGCTTCCATTGCGCCGCGCAACATCAGCGCAAGATTTTCAATCTTGCGCTTCTTTTCACAATCAGCCCAGGAATTCTTGTTGGCGATGATCTGCGTGTTGCTTTCGAGCACCGTGTCCATGATGCGCAGGTGATTGGCGCGAAGCGAACTGCCGGTTTCGGTGACTTCGACGATTGCGTCGGCCAGCATAGGAGGTTTTATCTCAGTCGCTCCCCAGGAGAACTCAACTTTTACTTCTACGCCGCGTGAAGAAAAGTAATTCTTTGTCACATTCACGAGTTCCGTGGCAATGATTTTGCCAGCCAGTTCTTCGGGTCTTTGATACGGAGACGTTTCAGGTGCAGCCAATACCCAGCGCACTTTGCCCCGGCTTTGCTTGGCATAGATCAGATCGGAAACGGTCACAACATTCAGTCCACTCTCGATCACCCAGTCCAGTCCGGTCAGTCCGGCGTCAAGCGCGCCGTGCTCGACATAGCGCGCCATCTCCTGCGCTCGAATCAGCATGCACTCAATTTCTGGATCGCCAGTCGAGGCGAAATAAGAACGCGAGTTGGTATAGATGGGCAGACCGGCTTGTGCGAACAGTTGCAGTGTGGCCTCCTGTAAGCTGCCCTTCGGAATACCGAGACGGATCTTCATCGAGCGCTCTCCTGAAGATCCGCGATGGGGATCTCAATTGTCTTGGTGAAGCACGAGCGCGTGCCTTCGTGACATACGACGCCCTCTCCTTCCACTTCAGCCTTGATCAGAATCGAGTCGCGGTCGCAGTCGGTAGTGGCGGAAATGACCTTCAGCCGATTGCCCGAAGTTTCCCCTTTTGTCCAGAGCTGGTTGCGAGTACGGCTGTAGAAAGTCACGTAGCCGAACGACAGGGTCTTCGCCCAGGCGTCGGCGTTCATGAAGCCGAGCATCAGGACGTCGCCACTGGCTGAGTCTTGCACGATTGCAGGCACTAGTCCCTGCATTTTGTCGAAATCAATTTTCATTGTCGTACCTGCGACAAATTTTCTTTGAAAAACAAAAAGCCCGCTGAGCTTTACGCTTCAGCGGGCCTGAATCCTGTGTTACGGGCTAACTTCGCCTCACACTCCCGCCGTCGCGCTATGCGCGTGATGGTGGTGGTGATGGTGCCGGGTCGTCATGAAACTACTACCGTACGCGAGCCAATTTGGACCGTCAAACTGGAAATTACGATAGCAAATATCAGTTTTGTTGATGAACTGCCAGTCGCAGTAGGTTCCAGCACGCGGCAACTACTCGCCCAATGTTAAAATACCGCTTACACCAATAACTCCCGGGAGAAGCAATGGCAAAAATTGCCAAGACAGCAGATCGCAAGAAGGTCATGGATACGACTAAGAGCACGGACTGCCCCAAATGTGGCAAGCCGACGCGCATCGTGAAGCGGGTAAAGGACCGTGAGCGCGGCGTCTCGGGCGGAATCTTCATTTCCTGCTCCGCCTGCGAATTCTACGAGAAGCTCTAATCCGTCAATTTACATCTTGGAAACCAGCCGCGGCCACACTCGACGTGTGTCGCGCGCGTTTGTCAGTTTTTTCGTGTCGCGCGCAGCCAGGCCCAAGGTTTCAAGTGTTCGTCTCTCCGGGTGATTGCGAAGGCGGCGAAGCACAGGGCCAGCACCGAATGATCGAGCGACGCGCCGAAGTATTGCCAGAACGCCGCATGTGGGCCGGGATAGTTCGCAGAGAATAGCAGCGTCATCATGTAGATGAATCCGCAGATGCTGGCGGGACGAACGAGGATTCCAAGCACGAGCGAAACCGCGATCGCGAGTTCTCCGTAGGCGACTACAAAAGCGATGAAGGTCACGTGCGGAAGTACCAAGCCCCTCAATACCGGCACCATAAACGGGTACGCGCCGCCAGCGATGAATTGATTGATCCAGTACTGAAACCCGCCGTGCAGAGTGAACTGGGTTCCGACAACTTTGTACTCGGCGAAGATCAGAAATATGCAGCCAAT
>QHZW01000112.1 GCA_003224815.1 Acidobacteriota bacterium
TCTCAATTACAACTAAGGTATTCTCAAATACATTTGCATTCGCTGCGAATCAGTACGTTTGGCAGCGTCTGCGTGATCTGGCGCGCTTCGGCGAGCGTGTGAAAGGGACCGTGCCAGTGCGCGTGGTTGGGCGAGTGTCCCGCTGGGCGTGCTTTTCCGCTGTTGCACTGTCCGCAATTCGAGCGGTGAAGAACGGCTTTGTGTGGGCCTGCCGCCCAATTTTCATATACAAAGAAGCTCGACGCATCTGCCGTCGCCGCAGCCGTTTTCGCGATCAGGCCGGCTTCCGCTGCAATTCGCTGCAACTTCGAGCGTGTATCGCGACGCACCGGGACCATGGGCAGCCGGTAGGCTTCTTCGATTCGGCCCATCATGGCGAGAACCGCTTTGAGAGGCATGGGGCTCGACTCGATAAAGTTGCCCTGCATCAATGGCAAGTACTTGCGGAAAATCTGTCGCGCTTTATCCCAATTGTTATCTAGACCTGCGCGCGTCAGTTCCGCCATCTCATGCGGTATTTCGTTCGAGGCGACAGAAATCACTCCCACACCTCCCACAGCAATAACCGGAAGCGTCATTGCATCATCACCCGACAGAACGGAGAACTCCGGCCGGGCAGCACTGCAGATTTCTGCAACCTGCGTCAGGTTGCCACTGGCCTCTTTCACGCCCGCGATGTTGGGGATTTCTGCGAGGCGCCCAATTGTGACCGGCTCGATATTCGCCGCCGTGCGTCCGGGCACGTTGTAGAGAATGATCGGCTTGTTTGCCGCTTCCGCAATCGCTTTGAAATGCTGATACTGACCTTCCTGGGTGGGCTTGTTGTAGTAGGGCGAGGCGGTAAGGATAGCGTCCACGCCTCGGCGCGACGCGAGTTCCTGTGCCTTTTCAACGGCGTCACGTGTGGAATTTGAAGTTGCGCCTCCAACGATCGGCACTCGACCGGCGGCCACCTCAATCGTGGTATCAATCACGCGCAGCCACTCGTCATGAGACAGAGTTGGGGTTTCGCCGGTTGTCCCACAAGGGACCAGGAAATCTATTCCCGATTCAATTTGCCAGGAAACGAAGTTCCTCAACGCCTGCTCATCGAGCGAGCCATCCTGATGAAACGGGGTGACGAGTGCGGTGCCGCATCCGCGCAGTTGCATGTAAATAAGATAGCGCGAGGCGAGGAGAAATGGCTAGATACTAGACTTCCCGCCAGATGTCCTTGAAATCGAAAAATCCTTGTTTGCCGACGATCCATTCAGCAGCGCGTACTGCGCCTTCGGCGAAGCCGCCGCGCGACTTGGCATCATGGCAGAGATAGATGGAGTCGGCGGGTGAGTCGAAGACTAGTTCGTGCATTCCCACAACTTCGCCTTCGCGGAAAGACGTTATTTCAATCTCAGTCTTGTTTCCCTTTTGAAGAATTTCCTGCATAATGGCGGCGGTTCCCGAAGGCGCGTCTTTCTTTTGGGCGTGATGGCGCTCATAGATATGAGCGGCGTAGTGGTATCGAAGCGCAGGGATTGCGGCGCGCACCAGCTCAAAAAAAAGATTCACGCCGACGGAAAAATTAGAGCCATACACGAATCCCGTGTTGCGCTTTTCTACTTCAGCGCGGACACTCGGCAGTTCTGCGTACCACCCAGTCGTCCCCACTACCATGTTCTTGCCGGCGGCAAGGCATGCACGGATATTTTCAAGCACGCATTCGGGCGTTGTGAAATCAATAACAACATCAATGGAATGAAGTCGCTCGGGTGTTAATGCCGACGACCCGCGATTGTCGCCGGAGCGAAGCGTCTCCGCGCGATGGCCGCGTTCGTGAGCGAGTTCTGCAGTCAGCGATCCGGTTTTTCCCGCGCCGAGCACGAGGATTCGCATGCTGCGATTAGTGTATCTAGTTTGAGGTTGGCGTGTGCACTGCAACGACTGTGGAAAGTGAGTCCGGTTATTAGGCGAAAATCTCGGGATCCAGTTCTGCGAAGAAAGCTTTGTGCAGCCGCTGCACGACGCTGGGCACCTGGTCTTCGTCGATAACGAAAGTCAGGTTAATCTCCGAGGCCCCTTGTGAAATCATACGGATCTTTACATCTGAGAGCTCGCCGAATACGTGCGCGGCAATCCCGGGAATCTCCCGCAGATTTTCACCAACCAAACAGACGATAGCTTTTCGGCCTTCGTACTTCACATCCGCGAGCCGTTCGAGATCCGCAGCCAGCGCGGGGATAGACTCATTTGAGTCCACTGTAAGGGAAACGCTAACTTCCGAGGTGGAGACAACGTCAACCGCAATGCGATGGCGGTCGAAAGCCTCGAAGATCGATTTCAAGAATCCGTGGGCGAGAAGCATTCGGGGCGCGGCAACATCCACGATTGTGATTCGTTTTTTGGCCGCAATCGCCTTAAAGAAATTTTTGCAGTGCGGTGCGCGGGCAACAATGCGGGTTCCTTCGCATGTAGGATTCCGCGAGTTCAGGATATAAACCGGAATGTTTTTCTGAATGGCTGGCAGCACCGTTGCCGGATGGAGCACTTTGGCTCCGAAGTAGGCCAACTCGGCCGCCTCATCAAAGCTGATGGTTTTGATCCTGCGCGCGTCGGGACATAAATTTGGATCGGTGGTCATCATTCCATCTACATCCGTCCAGATTTCAATCTTGTCGGCCCCCATACCCGCTCCTACGATAGCTGCAGAAAAGTCGGAACCGCCGCGGCCGATAGTGGTAGTGATGCCTTTGTGCGTCGACGCGATAAATCCGCCCATGACCGGCACACGATCCTGATCGACGAGCGGGCCCACGAGAGAAGTCAACCTGGCATTCGTATCATCGAACAGCGGTGTGGCACGGGTGAAGGCATTGTCCGTTACGATGCAATCGCGAGAGTCAACGAGACTGGCTTCAATCCCGTGTGCCGACATTGCGGCAGTCACGAGTTTGCTGGAAAGCACCTCGCCGAATGACGCAACGTGGTCGGTAGTACGTGGCGTGAGTTCGCCGACGGCGGAGATGCCTCGAAGCAGTTCTTCCAGTTCTTCGAATTCTGCGCCCAGATCACCATGAAATTGCGTGAACAGCGCAGTCCCCAGCAGTTCGCCGGCGGTGTTGTAATGTCGTTCGCGAAGCTCGCGGGCGAGGGTAAGCGCGGTCTTGCGGTCTCCAGATCCGGCGGCGCGGGCCATCTGCAGCAATTGATCAGTGACCTTGGCCATCGCGCTGACAACCACGATGGGATGCAGCGGCAGACGTCCTCGAACGACGTCGCAGACCCGCAGAATAGCCTTGGCGTCACCCACAGAGGTGCCGCCGAATTTCATCACAATGCAGCTTCTAGCCATTAGCTCTTAGCTTTTAGCTTGAAACTGCTTTCGGGCTAAAAGCTAAAGACTAAGAGCTAACAGCTAAAGCGCAGGTCAGTCCAGATATCCTTCTACCTTCAGCAGTTCAGCGTTCAGCAGCGCTGCTCCTGCTGCACCGCGAATGGTGTTGTGCGATAGAACAGTGAACTTCCAGTCGAGGACCTTGCACGGGCGCAGGCGCCCTACAGTCGTCGTCATGCCGCGCCCGAATTCAACATCGAAGCGCGGTTGCGGACGATCATTCGCATCCATGTACCTGACCGGAATCTCAGGAGCACTGGGGAGTTGCTTCTGCTGAGCGACGCCGCGGAAACTAGTCCAAGCGTCGCTGATCACATTCGGCGACGCCTTCTTCGAGAACTTTACCGAGATTGATTCAGTGTGGCCATCTTCGACTGCCACGCGATTGCATTGGGCACTCATTTTGAAATGGGCCGGAATTACGCCCGCGCCATTCAGTTTGCCTAGGAGCTTCTGCGTCTCCTCTTCCATCTTTTCTTCTTCTTTGGCGATGTAAGGGATGACGTTTCCGAGAATGTCGAGAGAGGCCACGCCGGGATACCCCGCGCCGCTCACAGCCTGCATAGTCACCGCCATCACGGTTTCGAGTCCAAAGTGCTTTTGCAGCGGAGCGAGCGCAAGAACCAGGCCCATCGCCGAGCAGTTGGAATTAGTCACGACGAATCCGCCGGATTTTTTTCGCCAGGGTTGACACTCGATTAGCTTGATATGGTCCGGATTAACTTCCGGAATCACCAGTGGCACATCCTTGGCCATCCGCAGCGCGCTGGAATTCGTGATCACAGCGTGACCGGCGGTGGCAAACCGGGGTTCCATTTCAGCGGCTATGGAAGCGTCAAGCGCGGCAAAGATGACCTTCGGCGCTCCGTCCGGAGTAGCTGGCGAAACCCGCATGTTGGCGACAGATTGCGGAATCGGCGTTTTTAGACGCCAACGGGCAGCTTTCGCGTACTCGCGGCCCTCCGATCGATCTGAAGCAGCAAGCCATGCCACTTCAAACCACGGATGATTTTCCAGCAGTTGGATAAATCTCTGCCCTACGACGCCAGTTGCGCCGAGGATACCTACAGGAATTTTGGCTGACATAATAGGATTTCCAAAATTCTACAACACTGAAGCGAGGAGCGGCCCGATTGAGATGCCACAGCCAGTTTGGCATCAATAATTTGCTACGGGTGAGGAGTGGTTTCAGAAAGGAACGAGTAGTCGTTCAACGGGCCAAAGCGTTTTTTCTCAGCATACATGCGCCAGCGCCTCCACACGATGCGAAGACTCGCCATGACTGGGATCGAGAGATAAACGCCCAGGACCCCGGCAATTTCGGCTCCAGCGAGAACGCCGAATATGGCCGCGAGCGGATGCAGTTCCATGGTTGTGCCCATGACCCGCGGTGAAACTGCATAGTCCTGAACCAATCTCCAGATAATGAGAAAAATTCCAACGATGAGCCAGTAGTGATAGCCGTTAAGGAGCGCTACACCAATGATCAGCACCGAAGCGACCAGCGGTCCCACCACGGGAATGAACTCGAGAATGCCGCCTGCCGTCCCCAGCATGAGCGCATACGGCACGTGCATGATGAGTCCCAAAAACGAAGCATACGCAACCCATGAAAGCGCGGCCAATGTCAGTTGAGCGCGAATGAACTGCGCCAGCATCAGGTTCATGTCATTGATAACGCCCTGCATGAACTCACGTTGCGGCTTGCTGTGCACGAATGAAAGCGCGACTTGGCTGAACGCGCGCCCATCTTTCAGGAAAAAAGCGGCAAGGATTGGGATCAAAACCAGGATCCACGATTCCTGCGCCACTTCCGCGATTCGAAGCCCCGCGCGTTGTGCGAGTTTCAGCAGGTCTCCTGTATGGCCCTTCAGAAACGCACTGAGTTGATCGCGCGTGTTCTTAGTCAATCCATGCTCGATCCCAATGTCCTGCACAATTTGGCCGCTGTTTATTCTTTCGACGAGCGACGGCATGGAGTCGGTGAGTTTCTGGGTTTCATGCCCGATTCGCGGACCGATGAAGAAAAATAGGGTGCCCAGCATCATTACAATCAGCAAGTAAATGATGGCAATTGCACCAGCGCGACTGCGGGCGAATTTCTCAACACGTGAGACCGCCGGATCGACGAGATAGGCGAAGAAAACTGCGAAGAGGAATGCGATCAGCGTCCGGCGCGCGACATACAAGAAGGCAAATCCCACTGCGAACACGAAAATCGTGAACAGAATGCGCGTCGTTCGTGAGTCAATCAACGGCATGATTTCTTAAAGGTCGCGCTCTAAACTGGGTACACAGAGCAATTAACTTAATCACGTACTACTTCCGTACCGGTATCGTTCAGCAATCGCACGAGCTTAAGTTGGTCATCTAGCCAGAGCGCCCAATCGCCACTTTCAGATTTCAACACAAACCGGCTGAGCTCTCGCTGGACCGCGTGCACGTTTACTTTATCCCGTCCAGTGAATTCAATGCTGACCGGCATTGAGCTGCGCTCATGCGGATTCAAAGTTCCGAACTGCATCTTCTGGTCCTTCGGGCATTGCAGGCCCTGATCGTGCTTGCAAGCTGTGGCAAGATATTTCCACGCCAGAACTTCACGATGTACAAAAACGTAATCATCCATGATGGCGGTGGATGCCGGTAGCAGGAAGTTCTGAGCGTTCTGCTTGGATGCCGGGCTATCGCCAAAATGTTCGATCAGGAAGCTCTCGTCGGGCACAACCGATGCCACCGTCTTTCCAGGGCTCAATTCTTTCCAGTCATAACTCCGGAGGTCGCCGGAGGGACTCAGTTGGAGTACAGACGATTGTTCCGCGTTCTGGTCCCCTTGTGTGGATTTGAAATCAGAGGAAACTAGGCTTCCCAGCGAGCCCTGTTTAATCGTAAAAGTTTCAGTGGCAATCCTCAGCCCTCCGGCGAAAATCCCGAACGACCCTGAATCCACCGTTGTGCCGTCGTCCTCTTTGGCCTTGTCTTTGGACCAGGTCGGCACAGAAATTACGACGCCGAAGCACAAGACGGCAATGCTGGCGGCTACACGTGAGGAACACATCGTTTACTCGGCTCCTGATGCTGGAATCAAACCAAGGCCAAAGATGATCTCTTCGCCGATCGACGAGATTTCTTTGTTCCCGGTTGCTATTTGCAACTGTGCTTTGCGATATGACGGGCGACGATAGTTGTAGAGTTCACGAAATTCATCCAGACTTCGCCGAAGGGGCCGAACTACGCCCGGTTGTTCACAGCGCCGAAAGAGCTCCTCGACCGGTGCGTCAAGAAAAACTACCGGCACATTTGCGGATGCCAGAAGTTCGCAGTTTGCCGCCTGAGCAAAAGCTCCGCCACCTAATGCAAGCACAGTTGGATCAGAGAGTGCTTCAAGCGAGTCACGTAGCAGCGCATGCTCAACTCGTCGAAAGAACGCCTCTCCGGATTCCTGGAAAATCTGCTCGATCGAGCGTCCTTCGCGAGTTTCAATCAGCTTGTCTAGATCAGTGAACCGCCATCCCAGCTGAAGAGCCAGCGCCTCACCTACAGTCGTCTTGCCTGCGCCCATGAATCCGACCAGCGCAACCGCCATAGCAGAATGCGCCTTCCGCACAGAATGCGGCAGAACGATTTCATCAGTCATTTGTGGCAAGAGCAGGGACCGCCGAAGCTAATTTTGGCGTTTCTTGAGGTGGATTTTACCACTGAAGGAGACCAGCTTTACCGCAGATGCAGCCTTGCCCATGGTGCCTACGAGGGCACTCCCGCCCCGTGTATAGAGGGAACTGTGCTTCGGTTCGAGGGAGAAGTCGCTATCCACGCGGCCTTGATTCGAGCGGGCGAATACGTCAATAGAAGCATAGGCCGGAGCTATGGCTTCGATGTCGCCGGTGTGGCTGGTGAAATCGTATTCGCCATCTCCAGCAAAGTCGCCGGTGTACAGAATTTTTCCGCTATTGGAGTTGATGTTAACCAGAGGCCCCGAGACGCCATTGAGCATGACGTCGCCACCCATCGACATGACTTCAACATGTCCGTCGTGAAGGTTCACGAGATTCACCGGCCCATTCAAGGTCTTGACGTGAACGTGACCACCGCCACAGTCAACCACTTCCATTGCGGCGTTGCTTCCGTCGAGCGACAAATCTCCGTGAAGCTTCTCGGCATGAACACGACCGTTATCGGAATGAACCGTGAGATTTGTGTCGGCGGGCACCAGAACTTCGTACTGCACGGCGCCCGTGTTTACATCGGCCCCGGAAAGCAAGTGCGAGATGATTTCAATACGGTTATGGCTTTGGCTCTGATCAACTTCAACCTTGTCAGAATGGAGAATCGCAGTAACTACAACCTCGTGTGCAGCACCGGCCCTTACAACTACAGCGCCATAGGGGTTGTCGATCGTAATCATCGGACGTTTGCCGACTTTGAAATGGAGATCCTTTCGGACGTCGCCGTTTGCGTAGGCGATTCCAGCCAGGGCCAGTACGATCACGAATTGGGCAGCGGTTATTCGATGGGTCTGCACTGCGTTACGCATGGACTTTTCCCCGATCACTACTGTTCACTGCGGTCAACTGCTAAGTCGTAGAGCATCTGCTTTTGCGCATACGCGTTGATCAACATCTGCTGCGTGTAGATATCGTTAGGATCGTCCTTGATCGACTGTTCCGCATCCTGAATAAAGGAATTCGCACTTTCCAAATCGGCGCGGTATCGCGCCCGTTGCGCTGGGACGCGCGTCGCGACTGTATTCAATAAAACCTGGTCTTCATGCGAAACCGGCGCTAC
Source organism: Acidobacteriota bacterium (assembly GCA_003224815.1). Taxonomy (GTDB): domain Bacteria; phylum Acidobacteriota; class Terriglobia; order Terriglobales; family Acidobacteriaceae; genus Gp1-AA145. The sequence continues at coordinate 8,153 of QHZW01000112.1, forward strand.
TGCAGCCACAGTTGGATTGGAGCCATGCTGCTTGGAAATCGGCGCAGGGTCGCCGGCACCGGCAGGATGATAAAGCTTGATTCCCGCCGCAATCACAAGTGCGGCTGCAACCGGAACCAGCCAGGCAGTGCGCCATCTGGAGAAAATGCTTACTTTCGGAGTCACAAACTCGGGTAAACGGATCAGCCCCTCATCGCGAAGCCGAGCTTCAAGAGCATCCCATACCGCAGGGCGCGGCTCTTCCGACGCGACAAGTAATTTAGCTTGTGAGGAAATGAAATCAAGGTCGGCCCGTAGATTCGCGCATGCTGAGCACGAATCAAAATGCGCTTGCTGTTCCCGGGTGTGCTCACCCTCAAGGAACTCAGGCAGAACGCGTTCGAACTCGCCGCAGTTCATACAACCTCTCTCCCCGATATTGCCCCGTACAGCTTCTGGCTCCTCATCTTTTCCCGGCCTTTTCAGCTCTGTTCATCCGGAGGAGCTCACGCAACTTAATCCGTGCTTTGTGCAACTGTGACTTGCTGTTTCCAATCGAGCACCCGACCAGATCGGCGATCTCGTTGTGCTCGTATCCCTCGACGTCGTGCAGTACAAAGATCGTACGATAACCAGGAGGTAGTTCGTCAACCGCTCTTTGCAAATGGAGCCGGTCGATTGAGCCCGCCAGCCGCTCATCCGGAGCGCCCGGCTCTTTTTTGACTTGGCCCTCTTCCTCGCCCTCTGTGGCTTCGTCCAGCGGAACTATCGGCAAGCCTTTCTTGCGCAGCTGCATCAAGACAACGTTGACGGACATCCGGTGCAACCACGTCGAGAAGGCCGATTCGCCTCGAAACGTGCTTATCTTGCGAAACAGCTGGAGAAATGCTTCTTGCGTGAGATCTTCAGCCGAGGCGGTATTCCCGGTCATCCGCAGACACAACGAGTAAACACGGCGCTTGTGCAGGTCATAGAGAACCTTAAAGGCTTCTCCATCTCCCTGCTTAGCCCGCTCGATTGCCTCAGTTTCAGTGAGCTTGTCGCCCTGTGCTCGTCTCGCGCCCGTCAAGTTGCCTTTTCCGGCCGCATTCAGTGTGATGCGGCGTAAATGTCTTTTCGTTGTACTGCTTGCGGCTGTTCTGGATGACAGGAAGTTACCCTGGTAGGCAGCCTAAAGGGTATGAAAAATTGCGTCAATTGGCTAGATGAGTCAGCCCCTTGCACGGATTCCGCAATTACGGTGTGTCGAAGATCTAGCTGACCCCCACCATCAGCTTCTTGGTGGGCCTGACCAGTATGGCCAAGAGCACCGCTGCTGCGATCGCTACCCCGGCTCCCACGCCGAACAGGGTTGGCAGTGGCACGATCTCATAGAGTGAGCCGGCCTTACCCGCCAGCCAGTTTCCGGTTCCCAGGGACAGAAACCAAACGCCCATCACGAATCCCTGAGCCCGCATGGGAGCCAGTTTTGTCATGGCGCTCAAGCCTACCGGGCTGAGGCACATTTCCCCGAGAACGCTAAGCAGATAGCACACGTTCAGACCAAGCGAGAACTTCGACGGGCTGGACGGCTCACGGTTGCCAAGTCTGATCCACAACCACGCATAAAGCGGCGCCAGAATAATAACCAGGATCGGTTGCACAGACTGATACCAGCTCGCCGGAAATTCGTAGCCCAACACCACGCGGTTCGTGTTGCGCTCGGCGAAGAGATTCAGGGTCGAGCCGGCCTGTTCATATACGCCCCAAAAAAGGGCGGATGCAATGAACAGCACAAAAATTGCCCCGGCACGTTTGCGTTCCTCGGACGACCAGCTCTTGCCGAGGATCATCCATGCGAATACGGCAGTGGCAAGTGCGATCAGCACCCAGCCGAGGGCGTTGGATATTTCTTCCGCGGTGACGGTGATTGCGCCTGTCGATGCAAGAATCGCCAGGACGACGATGGCCAGCAGAAATCCAGCTATGGCCAGCGAACCCCAGCGTTTTTGCTTGCGATCTGATTCAATGTCGCCCGAACTCGCCGGATGCAATCCAGCTTCCCCAAGGTATTTGCGGCTTAGCATGTACTGGATTAGGCCGGCAATCATGCCGATTGCCGAGGCGACAAATCCCAATCTCCAGTTCACTCGTTCACCAATCCAGCCGCAAATAATTGGGGATACGAGGGCGCCCACATTGATGCCCATGTAAAAAATTGAGAATCCGGCGTCGCGGCGGCGATCCACGGCAGAATAAAGCTGCCCGACAATCGTGCTTACGTTCGGCTTGAGCAAGCCAGTTCCAATCATGAGCAGCACAAGTCCTGCATAGAATGCCGACACACTTCGCGAAGCGAGGAACAGATTGCCTGCTGAGATCAGAATTCCGCCGTATAACACCGCGCGTCGTTGGCCGATGATGCGGTCGGCAATCCAGCCTCCCGGCAGGGCTAGCAAGTACACCATGGCCGTATAAAAGCCGTAGAGCGATCCAGCTTTGACCACGGAGAAGCCAAGGCCGCCACCCGATGCCGCGGCCGTCATGTAGAGGATCAGGAGTGCACGGGTCCCGTAGTAGCTGTAACGCTCCCACATCTCGGTGAAGAAAAGGGTGGCAAGACCGCGAGGATGACCAAAAAACCTGGTGTCGTAATCGGACGGTGCTTTGAGCGTGACCGTTTCCGCCATAGATGGGTTCGCTTCCCGGTGGAAGATACCAGACGCAGCTGAATTCTGCACGTTCAAATGCTAGGCGCAGCTACTGCCAAATACCGATTACGAATGTGACGGTACTCCAGGAATGTTCAATATTCGCGAAAAACTCGGGAAAATGATGTGGTCGCGAAATTAGCTTTTGGAGAACCGAAATGCGAATCCGATATTTGCTCGCGCTGGCGCTGCTTGCCACTGTCGCGAACGCGAAAGAACCGAAGCATTATCAGAGCGGCAAACTGATTAAGATGCAATCCGTGAAGTGCGGGACCGACGCCAAAGATGCCAAGAGCCTCGCCGGTGAAATGCTAGGCACCGATTCTCAGCACATGAAAACCCGCGAATTGCTCTGTCAGGAATACATGCTGCAGAGCAGCAGCGTGACGTACACCATACGTCCAAGGGATGAAAAGCATCCCGCGCTGCTTCCAATCGGAAACCTGGCGCAGTTCCGTCTCGACAAAGACAAACTGCTGCTGCGGGTTGAAGATTATGACGACAAAGAACGCGAATATGAAGTCGTCTCAATGACCCCGAACGAAGCCGTTTCGGCGAGCGCAGGCACGAGTAGCGCTGCAACCGCCACTGCCGCTACGCCAAAGTTGTCGGAACGCTAAAAGCGCGTCTTTCTGGACACATCAAAAGGCAGGGAATATCCCTGCCTTTTAACACATTTGCACGCTGTTCCCCGGCCCTCAATACATTGAAAACTCTAGGGGTTAACAGATAATCCCAGAACCCAACCAACACCAGAGCCACAGCATCCAAACTGACACGTGCAGACCTGTCGGGGTGCTGGTATTGGAGTGCACAGGTTGCAAGGATTCTGAGGAGGAGGCATCTATGAAACGCATAATCTGGTTAGCGGCCCTGAGTGCTTTGCTGGCTGCACCTTCGTGGCTTATGGCCCAGGAAACGCCCGGAGAGTACGATCACGCCACGGTTGGAATCTTCGCGGATTATTTCCGCTTTGCGCCAACTTCAGGCCGGACCACTAACTTCGTCGGTTTCGGCGCGCGCGCAGGCGCTCACGTGAACCGCTTCACACAGTTGGAAGGCGAAATGAATTATGACTTTGAACGTAACTTCACAAGTACGTTCAACAACGGAGTCACAACGTCGTTTGCTACAACCCGCTTGCGTCCGCTGACCGGTCTGTTCGGACCGAAGTTTCAGACGCCTGGTCCCTTCAAATTCTTCGTGACCGGGAAGATAGGTTTTATCAACTTCACCGAAAGTCGCGCAGCCGTGACTCCGGGAAACGTTGGCAATGCGATTTCGGCGGTTGGTGGCGCTGGCACGCACTTGGCACTTTACCCTGGAGCGGGCTTTGAAGGCTTCTGGGGAGCTTTTGGCCTACGGCTTGAGGCCGGAGACGAATTGTATTTCAGCAACGGAACTTTCAACAACCTGCGCGTGACCTTCGGGCCACAGCTCAGGTTCTGAGAATCGCAAACGTCAGGCAAAAGCAGCCCGTAAGGGCTGCTTTTGTCTTTGAAAACTGTTTATCGCATGGTGATCTGTAGTTTGCGCTTGTCACAATTCACGATCAACACGCGTTGCGTGCCGGATCCGAAGTCAGCGTTCAGCCTCTCGACCTCATCGTAATTACTATCGGGCGCAACCACGTGAATTTCAAGCGTGTGTTTGCCGGCTACAACATCGAGGTTGGCAACGTGGTTCATTTCGACTGCGCGAAAGACTGGGTGCCGCTGATTCTCGCTATGCAGATCCAGATCGAGGACGAGATGATCATCGACAAAAATGGCAGCCTTGCCGGCAGTAAAGTGGTGGAGAAGCTCAACCCTCATCTTTGCGGTTGGGATTACTGCGGATGCATCTGATGGCGGAGTTGGTGAGGGTGTGTCTTTAGGCTGCAGAATCTTGTGAACTCGGGCTTTTACTACCGGTACTTTTCGCACAACAGGGGCCGCGGCGATTCGGTTAGGCGGTGGCAAGATCGCGGCAGCTTCTCGAAATTCGCTTCTGACTTGCCAGCCGGCAAGCATTGCTCCCGTTAAAAGAACAATGAGCGCAGATTGCCATATGAAACCTTTGGAGATTCGTGATCCGAGGCTTTGAACCGGAGCGGATTCCGAGGATCCGCGCGCTCGTACCGCCAGACTCCCTGTGTCCTCTTGGGATGTGTGCTGCATGAACCTCCGAATCTCGTCGGCCATCTCGGCGCCGCTTTGGTAGCGGTCGCGCGGCTCTTTTGCAATTGCGCGGGAAACGATGTTGTCGAGACCCGGCGGAAGTTCGGCCTGAAAACTGGATACCGGCACCGGCTCGACATTCATCACCTTGAAGCAAACCGTTTCTGCTGTGTTTCCCTGAAATGGCCGGAAGCCGGTGAGCATGCTGTACAGCATGACACCCAGTGAGAACAAATCCGAACGGGCATCGGGCGTCTCGCCCGTCAGTTGCTCAGGGGCCATGTAGGCTGGACTGCCGAAGATTTTTCCCGTGTTCGTGATCAGCCCGTGATTGAAACGGGCTACACCGAAATCCGCGATTTTGGCGTGACCGTCATCAGTAATCAGAATGTTTGCCGGTTTGATATCGCCATGAATGACGCCCTGGGAATGCGCATAGGAGAGGGCTTCCGCTATTTCAAGCGCAAACGATAAAGCATTCTCAGCAGGAAACTTTCCGCCAGCTTCGCGCAGCACCTTGCTGAGGGGCTCGCCGCGAACATATTCCATGACGAGGAACGGCTCCCGGGTTTCAGGGTCT
>QHZW01000113.1 GCA_003224815.1 Acidobacteriota bacterium
CCGCTTCGCCTTGGGTGCTCAACGGCGGCAGGTGATCTGGCTGGTTATTCGTCAGGCAGGATGGATCCTGTTGGTGGGTTCAGCGATCGGACTGATGGCTTCCTTCTTCGCAGGCCGAATGCTGGCCAATCTCCTTTTTGTGGTCAAGGTTTCCGACGTGTTGACGCTCACCGGGGCGAGCATGCTCCTGATGGCAACCGGACTAGGGGCAGCCTACATTCCAGCGCGAAGAGCAGCCAGTGTGGATGCCATGCAAGCCTTGCGCACGGAATAGCATAGATACTTGCACTCTCTACACTCCCGAAGCAACACCTCTGCACGATCTCAGTAACTCGGAATTCGTATCACGTTGTTGCTGTCGCATTCTCCTTAGCACTCATCGACTGGGTCGCGAGCGTGATCAAGGCCCTCTGCATGTAAATAAAAGGACACCAAGTCCATGTCCTGTGGCCGTCTGCTCTGCGGAGGTTTGTTCTGTGCAGTTCTCGAAAGCGGGACGCTCTTTGTTTCAGGGCCTATTTGGCCGTAAACACCAGGAAGTAATCCATGTCGTCACCCTTAACAAAGTCATACTGCTCCCGCAGAGTGTAACCAGCTTGCGAAGCTTCGCGAATCACGACCTGGCGCGCGACTCCATGATTTTCTCCGTTTCCGTTGCGGTCGATGATTCCCACTTTCGCCCCGGTTCGCAGTGAGTGCCGCAGATTGCGCAGCAGAGTCACAGGCTTCTCGACTTCGTGGTAGGTCTTAAGCAGCAGGACAGAATCAATCTTTTCCGCGGGCAGCAGCGGGTCGTCTGGCGTGCTCAGGACGGTCTTTATGTTGTGCAGATCTTCTTTTTGAGCCCGCTGGTTTATGTAGCGAATAGATTCAGGATTGATGTCAACGGCATATACGTTGCCGGTTTCGGTCACGCGCTTTGCCGCCAACATCGTGAACCAGCCCGATCCCGCGCCAATATCAGCCACCACCCTGCCGGGAGCCATGTCGAGGATATCGAGCACACGATTAATTTGCAGCCTTTCCGCTCTCCCTGGCGAATCAAAGATCGAAAGATCGCCGGTGTAGGGCTTGCTGGTTTTTCTCGTTTGCGCCGAATGAGTACCAGCGGCCTGACTCTCGGACGATCGCCTCGAAGCTGGCGCCGAATTCTGGGCATGAATGCAAACAAGGCTTTGCCATAAGAGCGCAAGAACGAGAATGCCGCGCCTGCTCATGAGTTCCTATTTCCCCTCGTATGCCCGCTTGAGAGCATTGAACAATTTTTTCATATTGAGGAACGCCTGGGTTACGCGTGCAGTTCTTTCCTCATCGTTTCCACCGAGCATCTGGTTCAAGATCGTGGGAGTGACCTGCCATATGACGCCGTACTTGTCTTTGAGCCAACCGCATTGTTCGGCCTTTGGATCTGCCGAAAGTTTCTCCCAAAAATAGTCGATTTCCCGCTGCGTATCGCAGGGCACGATGAAGGATATCGCTTCGTTGAAAGCAAATTTGTGCTCGTGCGCCGAGTCCATTGCCGCAAACTCCTGGCCGGCAAGTGTGAAGGACGCATACCTTACCGTGCCTTCCCTATCCGGTTCCTCGCCCTTTCCGTAACGCGAAAGAACGGGAGCGTCGTTGATACCATCCCCGGCCATGGCGACGATCCGGCCTTGTTGTTGATAATTCTGCACAATTTTGGATTTCTCGCCGGGCAGCACCTCCGCGCGAAATTCATTAATGCCCAGCTGACGAGCGATCGTTTCCGCCACCACCCGGTTATCGCCCGTCAGCATTACGAGCTTTAGCCCTTGCTGTTTCGCTTCGGTAATCGCGCTGCGTGCCGATTGCTTCACGGGATCTGCAACCGTGATGGATCCCGCGTACTCGCGATCCACCGCTACGAAAATCCCGGTCGCATCTACGCCGCCTAACACCCCAACCGCTGTTTGCTCAATTCCTTGTTCTCGCATTAGGGCCCAAGAGCCGGCGGCAATCAATTTGCCGTCAACCCGGCCAGTAACACCTTTTCCCGGCCGCGACTCGAATTCCTGCGCGGCAGAAAGTTGGAGACCTCTTTCATTCGCCGCCATGACGACCGCTCCTGCCAGGGGATGTTCGCTCGCACGCTCCAGGGTCGCAGTCAGGCGGAGGAGTTCCTCTGCGGAAAATGATTTCTGCGGCATGATGCCGGTCAAACGCGGCTTCCCTTCCGTGAGTGTTCCGGTTTTGTCGAAAACAAGTGTGTCAACTTTTTCGAGTGTCCTCAGGACCGAACGACGCCCACGCTATGAACGTCAGAGCGGCAATCGCAATCACCGCTGGGACAAACCATCTGGCAACTTTATCCGCGAGACGCTGTATAGGAGCGCGGCTGCGCTGAGCCTGACTCACCATGCGAACGATTTGGGCCAGCAGAGTTTCGCTGCCCACGCGCTCGGCTCGCATGATGAACGAGCCCGAAGCGTTCACGGTGGCACCGATGATGCGGTCGCCGGGATTCTTTTCAAGCGGAACCGACTCGCCGGTGATCATGGATTCGTCCACTGAACTGCGGCCTTCGAGAACGACGCCGTCCACGGGAATTTTTTCGCCGGGCCGAACACGCAGATGGTCGCCGACATGCACGCGATCCAAAGGAATGTCCTCTTCCCCGCTGTCGCGAACCATGCGAGCAGTTCGTGGCGCAAGATCAAGCAAGGCGCGAATGGCTGCACCGGTTCGGCTACGCGCGCGCAGCTCAAGCACTTGCCCCAACAAGACCAGGGTTACGATCGCGGCTGCGGCCTCGAAGTAAACCGCCGGACGGCCGCTCATGTCGATGAACGACGACGGGAAAATCCCCGGAACCAGTACCGCAATCAAGCTGTAAACGTAGGCCACGCCTGTGCCCATCGCGATCAGCGTGAACATGTTGGTGGAACGGTTTACGATCGAAGCCCAGCCTCGCTGAAAAAAAGGCAACCCGCCCCACAGCACAACCGGAGTCGCCAGCAGCAACTCAATCCACGGAAACCGGCCTGCACCCAGCACCCGCTGCACTGGCATTCCCTGCAACATGTCCGCCATCGCAATCGCCAGCAGTGGAAGAGTGAGCGCGACAGCGACCCAAAATCGGCGCGTCATGTCGCGCAGCTCGGGATTTTCTTCTTCGATGGCGGCGATCGTTCGTGGCTCGAGCGCCATGCCGCAGATCGGACAGGAGCCCGGCTCGGCTCGAACCATTTCGGGATGCATTGGACATGTGTATTCGGTTCGAGAGCGCGTGATAGGCGTCTCCGGCTCCAGCGCCACTGCCGGCTCCGACTTTCCGGCAGACGGCGGAGCCCCCAGCGTCACCAATTGCGGCTTCTTCGCCCGCAAATATTGTTCAGGCGAAGCTTGAAACTTCTGCGCGCATCCTGTGCAGCAGAAGTAATATGTTGTCCCAGCGTGCTCGACTTTTGCCTTTGCGGACGCCGGGTCTACGGTCATCCCGCAAACCGGGTCTACGTTAGCCATCGGCCCTCAGCATTCAGGTCTAGTACATCCATCAGGGGCACGTTTCGATAGATTAGCGAAGCGGGCAAACGGATTCCGAAGCACTTGCCAGTCCCACGCCTGGTGTATCTTACCTGTGGAGGAACACCGCGGAAAATGACGACGATGGAAGTTTCATATCGGTACAGCAACTCGCCGACCGAGGCGGTGATGCGGGCGATAGACAACGTGCGTGAGGTCTATGGAATTCGCCGGGTGCGGTTTAACGAGAAGGAACAGATGGTGCGCGTTGAATATGATGCTTCGCGCTTCAAAGAACCGGTTGTAGTGAATTTATTGCGGCGGGCGGGACTGGACGTTCGCGACAAACTTGCCACGGCTTGAAATGGGGGAGGGCCAAGCCGGTTGAGAAAATATTATGCAAGGGGCGCCCAAGAAAACCTCTGGCCGAAGTTATTCTCAAGTGCGCCCCGTTGCGCGCCACTTCGTCTGCTATAAGACATAGCATCCCCTTTGCCATTTCTAAGTCATTGAAAACAAGGTTACTGTAATCTGGATAGGCCGGTAGGATTTGCCGTCACCTCGGAAAGAATTACTGGGAAAGTACCTTTGAGCAGGAACTCTGCCTTTCGCTGTTGAAAAAAACTCGGAAGTACATTTTTAAGAGATCGAGGGATCCGGTTTCCGAGCGGATCCCGGATGGAGTAATCACATGCGAGGTAAATGGACCCGATCGCGGTTATCTGAAGTGCTGCTGGGGATCATCCTCTTTGTCGTCCAGCTAGCCGCAGCGCAGTCAACTCCTCACAGAACCTTATTGGCGCTGTCGAAAGGCACCCACACGCTGGCCACCGTGGACCCAAGCACGCTTCAAGTCATCGCACGTCTTCCGGTCGGACCGGACCCACAAAAGGCGCTGCCCGATATCGATACTGGAGCGTTGAACGGTCCCCACGGCCTCGAGTTTGTCGGCGGCAAAGTATGGTTCACCGCGGAAGGCGCGAAAGCCGTCGCCAGGTACGATCCAAAAACGGGCACAATCGATTGGATCATGGGTACCGGTCAAAACCGTACCCATATGCTCTACGTAACGGCGGATGCAAAACAGATTTACACCACAAATGTAAGCTCTGGGACAGTCGGCATTCTCGAAGAGGTCACGCCCACCAGTGCGCCCTCTACTCAGAGTGGGGCGCCCGCAGTTGCGCAGCCGGTCCCAGCCGCGCCCGCTGCTCAGTCCCCCATGAACTGGAACGAGACGGTGATTGCGGTTGGCAAGGGCGACGAGGGTTTCGACGTGTCACCTGATGGACGTGAGTTGTGGACGGCCAACTCACAAGACGGTTCGCTATCCATTATCGATCTTGCAAGCAGGAAGGTAGCGGCCACGCTGGACGCGAAGATCTTCGCGTCCAACCGCCTTAAGTTCACTCCCGATGGCAAACTTGTTTTCATTACGAGTCTGCGAGACGGCAATCTGGTTATCTACGACGCCGCCTCACGCAAGGAGTACAAGCGAGTGCGCATCGGGCATGGCGCGGCCGGCATTCTCATGGATGATATCGCCGGACGCGCGTTCGTCGCCTGTACCCCAGATAATTACGTTGCCGTTGTGGACCTGAGGAAGTTGGAAGTCACTGGTCACATAGATGTGGGTCCGGGACCAGACGGTCTGGCCTGGGCGATTCGACAGTAGGTCCCACCGGGCAACGCGAAGCCATGCGACTCTTTTTTATCGCCAATTAGAGCAGGCTCAGCGCGTCTTTGCCGCGCCACACGCAAACTTTCGCTCGATTTCGCGCTCTTTTTCGGGTGCATTCATTCCCGTTGACGACAGCGGCTTCGCGTGACTTACCAGCGTAGCTGTACGGACTTGAGGTTACGCCAGAGTAAACCAGGACTACAGGTCAGTGAGTGATACCGGGTTTCACCAGCCTACTAGCCCGAGTTCCCGAGTTGCCGGCCATAGAGTACAAAGATCTCACCGAGTGCTGCTGGCACGATGAAAGCATATTGCCTCTACAGTTTCTTGAGGAATTGCAGCCTAATGCCTCAATCTGTAAGGTGATCGCGCCTTAAAGCTGGGCTGTAAGCGTGAACTTAGGCCAGGCCGTAGCTGGAAGTGAAAAGGACAACCTTATGAAATCCCGCACAGGGATGTGGATCTTTGTAGTGTGTCTATTCCCCACACTGGCCGTCCCGATCCTATTTGCCGCACAGAACGGTAAGAATCATCAACCCACCTTTACTACGTTCGATGTTCCGGGCTCGGTATACACCCTTCCCTCAAGCATCAACTCTGCGGGGGCGATCACGGGAGTCTATTATGACGCGAGCTTTGTGAGACACGGCTTTGTGCGCGGTCATCACGGCACCATCACGACGTTCGATCCTCCGGGCGTAGGTCCACCAGGCGTCAGCCTCGACCCTAGCATCAACCTTGCGGGGGCCATCACGGGATCCTACTATGACGCGAGTTTTGTGCTCCACGGCTTCCTGCGCGCCCCTGACGGCACCATCACGACGTTCGATCCTCCGGGATCGAGATCGACCACCACTTCAAGCATCAACCCTGCCGGGGCGATCACGGGAACCTACACTGACGCGAGCTTTGTGCTCCACGGCTTCCTGCGCGCCAGAGATAGCACAACCTTCGATCCTCCGGACTCGAAATTCACCAGTAGTTCAGGCATTAACCCTGCGGGGGCGATCACGGGATCCTACGTTGACACGAGCGGTCATGATCACGGCTTCCTGCGGGCCAGGGACGGCACCTTCACAACCTTCGATCCTCCGGGATCGATATTCATCATAACGTCAGGCATCAACCCTGCGGGGGCGATCACGGGATCCTACCAAGACGTGACGAGGTTTACTCTGCACGGCTTCCTGCGCGCTCCTGACGGCACCATCACGACGTTCGATGTTCCGGTCGCAGCAGGTAACCGCGCTAATAGCATCAACCCTGCGGGGGCGATCACGGGATACTACGAAGTCTTTGATGGGACGAGCTTTAATGTTCACGGCCTTCTGCGCGCTCCTGGCGGCACCATCACGACGTTCGATGTTCCGGGCGCAACAATAACCTGGGCCTCTAGCATCAACCCGGCGGGGGCGATTACGGGATTCTACTCTGACGCGAGCGGTCATGATCATTGCTTCGTGCGGTACTGAGGGAACGCAACGAAATGGGTAGCATTCATAAGGAGGGCACGGCGCGGGTCGTGCCCCTTCTCTTTTTATTTCTTAAGATTTATTTAGAGGTGCGAGCCTTCATCTTTTGAACAGCTGCCGCATTCTCTAAGGACAAATTTATCGACGGAACAGGATGAGCAAAGAATCGAAACGGTCGTAGCGACTTCAATACACGTTGGCCGTAGCAGCCGCGATCGCATTCATATCTGCTCCCAAATCTTTTCCGTCGCTGCCCATATTCTCGTATGGGCTGCTTGAGAGCAATTGATAGTTAGTAAGGCTGATGAACTGCACCATCGAGGTTGTTGTCGGGAAGTAATTTCCTACGGGCCACCTGGATGGAGGATAGTTTATAGCCGAAGTCGCGATCACCGCGTTGTCAGTGAACTTCCAGCTGCTGAAGCACGAGTTCAGGCTCAAGAGCGGGACGTTGTAAATTGCGCAGTCCTTCAGGCCGCCGACAGACCAGATGGGATAAGGCGATTTGCCCACTACATTGTTGGTAAATGTGAAGCCAAACATCCGGGGATTGGTCACTCTGTTTCCCAGTGAGATAATCCGGGATCCAGGATCGGGAAATCCCGTCACGTGATTAATGGTGATGCTGTTCAGGGGGTTCGGGAAATCGTTGAGCACCTGGAACAGGGTCCCGCTGCCAACGAAGAATGCAGTCCGAATATCGTCGATGGTGGTGTCGTGGATGCTGTATCGTTGCCCGGCACTTGCAATGCCGCCGTTGTCGGATCGGACATTAGCCATCGATATGCCCGCGCCGGTATGGCTGATCTTGTTATAGCGGATGGTGATATCCGTGACAGCACAGCTGGGACAGAGATTGGTTCCATTTGGCCCAGACTGACTCTTCGGGGTCAGCAGGATCGAATAACCGCTCTGGCTGAAACCGCCCCAGTTATTCTCGAAAATATTTCCTTCCACCAGGACCCGAACTGCATTTTTCAACTCGAGGTGGTTCTTTACCACGAAGGGATTGACATTGGCACCACCTACGAAGCCTGTCTGTCCCTTCTTCCATATCATGGGCTTGAAGAAATGGTTGTGGCGGATCTCGATATCAGTTGGCCTGACGGTTGCCGAGCCGCCGCCGAATAGAATGTTCTCCGACGATGCCTCGATAAAGTTTCCGGCGATGCGCAGCGGCCCGGTTGTGATGGAACCAACGCCAGCCGCAATGGCATGCGCCTCGCTGCAGGACCCGGTTACGGCAACACAATGGAAGTCAGACAAATAAGAGTCGATAATCGCGCCATAGGTCATGCCATTGAAATTCATGCCGGTCGCCGTATCGTCCTGGCGCGAGCCATGCAGCCAGACCCGGTCCACAATGATGTGGTTGACGGGGCCGAAGGCAGCAATAAGCGAGCCGATGAATCCTGTTCCCGAAGAACGGGTAATCTCCAGGCCAATCAAACGGTAGTGGTTCGCGCCGGACGCCAGCTTAAACGGACCGATCCCGAAGCTCTGCGGATAATTCACTTTCGCCAATAATTTCTGCGCGGTACCGCAGTTGAATGAAGGGCGTCCGGGAAGCGAGGTCACACCGGAATAGCAAGGCGTCATGCGCTTTCCCTGGGCGGGGAGGCTGGAATCTGGCGCGCTGGTGCGAACGATAATCCAATGCTGTGCGTCACAGGCCTTGGCCGGCAGTGTAAAAACACCAGTGAAAGTGGCCCCTGCCGCCAGTGGAGACAATTCCTATGAAACTGACATGGCTCTGCCATTCCGCATTTTGCATCGAGGCGAGCGCGGCCGAGATTTTGATCAATCCGTTTCTGTCCGATAACCCGTCTTGGGACAAAGGTTGGAGCGGCTATCTTGCAGGCAAGAACTCGACACAGGGAGGTGACCGATGAAGGCGATTGTGGTGACGGATCAGGCTGCGGGAACGGCCGGGGTAAAGCTGGTGGAGCGGCCCGAGCCGCAGGCGGCGATAAACGACGTCGTTGTTCAGATTCATGCGTCGGGATTCACGGGGGATGAGCTGACGTGGCCCTCGACCTGGACCGATCGCGTCAGCCGTGACCGGACGCCTTCAATCCCCGGACACGAACTGGCCGGAGTGGTCACCGCTCTCGGCTATGGCACAACCGGGCTGTCGATTGGACAGCGGGTGTTCGGTCTCACGGATTGGTATCGTGACGGCACCCTAGCGGAGCATGTGGCCGTCGAGGCGCGCAATCTCGCGCCGCTGCCGGCCGACGTTGATTTCACCGTGGGCGCGGCCCTCGTCATGCCGGGCCTGACCGCGTGGCAGGGCCTGTTCGAGCATGGCCACCTTCTTGCGGGGCAGAGCGTGCTCGTGCATGGTGCGGCCGGCGTAGTCGGTTCGATGGCGACCCAGCTCGCACGTGCGGCCGGCGCGTACGTCATCGGCACCGGGCGCGCTGCCGCTCGTCAGACGGCTCTCGACTTCGGCGCACAGGAGTTTCTGGACCTCGATAACGAGGACCTGGAAGATGTCGGCGGGGTCGATCTGGTTTTCGATGTCATCGGCGGCGACATCGCGAAGCGGTCTGCGGGCCTGATTCGCGCAGGAGGAACGCTGGTGACCATTACCGGCCAGACCGAGGCGCGGCCCACTGGCGGCCTGACTATTGACTTTGTCGTCGTACCCGATCGCGCCCAATTGGGTGAGGTCGTCCAGCGGGTGCGGGATGGTCGGCTGCGGACGAACATCGGCAACGTCTCGACTCTCGACGATGCCGTCGCCGCCTTCAATGCGACCGAGCGACGCAAGGGAAAGACGATCATCCGCGTTCATGCGTGAGGACTCGGGGATTGCCTAACGCCCACGAAGGTGCAATTCACTCGCCGAAAAGGAGACTTTAGCTGTCGAACACGATTACGCCGACCGTTTCTATCGCACGCCTAACATGGAGGGCTGAAATCTTCTATCGCGAAGCCGATCCGTCAATGAGCGGTTTGATCGTGGGCCAAACAACACCTTCCTTCTCCATTTCACCCAGAGCTTTGACCCAGAAACAGATGTCCAGACGTTCACTAACTTTAACGAAGGTGGAACAGCGCGGCTGACATTCACCGCCAAGGACAACAAAATTACGAACTACTGGCAACCCATCGATTCTTGCAAAATGTTAAACCATAGCTTTAACAACAGGGTTATCGTTCATCAACCTCATGACGAGTGTTGCGACAGTTTTTGCTAAGGTTGCAACCATTCGCTGAAATGGTGGATACTCCCTGTTCTATGGACGGAGCGACACTTCGAGACTACGCCACGGAGGCAATCCGTTACTGGGAACCTCGCCGTCTTTTCTACAATTTGCTGTTGGTTGTCGTTGTGGCGATGACTTTTTGGTTGAATCTTCCGTCCTCCAGAGCGGCAATCACAATTGATTCCATCCTCTGGCTTTTTCTGCTGGCGGTAGTGGCGAACGTTGCGTATTGCGCAGCCTACATCGTGGACGTGTTCGTGCAATCGTCCGCGTTTCGCCCGCAGTGGCATCAGCTCCGGTGGCTTCTGTATGCACTAGGAAGCGCCTTCGCTGCCGTTCTGACTCGTTACATCTCGATGATGTTGTTCGCAGCTGTGGGAGCCGGTTCCAGATGAGCGGACATAGATACCGCGAAATGACTCCAGGTTTTCGGCCGTCAGTTGATTGAAATCAGGGGATGCTCGAATTCCAAGTCAGGTCAATGCGTGAGGTTACGCCACCTCTGGAATTATTGTGCGTGATGAAGCTGTCAGCGTAAGGTCTCCACGATCAGACCGATCAGCGCGTAGGTAATGGTATTGGCTGCTACAGCCTCGTAGAGACTAACTGCGTGATGCATACCGACTATCGCAATAGGGCAAGTTAAACTCACGAGAGGCCAGACTTCCCGCAGTTGTGCGCTTGCGGCTGCACCCGTTACAAAAGCAAAAAGCGCCCATAAGACCGCGACTAGAAAGCCTGCGCTTGCCCAAAGAGCAATTCTATATTTCATGGTGGCTCTCCTGACCAACGTCATTCTACGACTTTCGCCTACCAAGGTGTAATTGCGCGCGTCGGCAACCGTCACACCTGTGGCAAGCGACTTCTACTTTTCGAGCGGCGCAAGAGGAATCTTTTTACCGACGATGTACCCGAAGCTGTTCAAATCAGCAGATACACGTCCGGAATAAAGCGAGAACCAGGTCTTGTCCGGAGCGAGCAAATTCTGAACCGCATAGTAGTCCATCACTGGCAGGTCAATCGTGACGTGCACATTCCGATTCGACAGATTGATGATGACGAGGACTTCCGTGCTCCCAAGTTTGCGCAGAAAGCTCAGCACGCTGTCCGGCTGGTCATTATCGATCCAGGTCAAGTTCCCTGAGGTTAGGACGGGCTCGGACGCCCGCATCGCGAACAGCTTCTTGTACATGCCGAGAGCTTCTTCAATTGATTTTCTATCTGCGGGATTGCCAGGATCCGTCCAGCGGATCGGCGCGAGTTTTCTCCATGCAGTTGCTGTGGGATCGTCAACTTCCTGCCCGTTGTAAATGAAGGGAATCCCGTCGAGGGTGAAGTTCAGCAGCGATGCAGTCATCGCGCCTTTTTCTCCGAACAGCAATACGGCGCGAGGCCAATCGTGGCTGTCGCTGAAATGCAGCAGCCTAGCTCTCTTAGGCATGGTGGCATGCATACTTTCCCAGCTCTTTCGCACGGCAATGGCCGAAGATCCATCGCGCAGGACCGAGCGGAGCGCGAAGTAATAACTGAAGTTGTAGTTGATATCGAAGGCTTCAATTTGATCGTCGGGACGATCGGATTCTGATAGCAGAATGATTTCCGGGTTGACCTTGTCCAACTCCTTCCTTGCTTGTATCCAGAAAGATTCCGGAATGCCACCTCCGACATCGCAACGAAATCCGTCAATGCCAAAGTCGCGGGCCCAATGCACGAGACTGTCCACCAGATATTTCCGCACCTCCGGCTTGCTAAAGTCCGGCAGCGGCTGAGGCCAAAAGCCTCGGGCGATTTTCCCGTCCTCCGTCTTTATGAAGAAGCTCGGGTCCTTCTGCATCATTACGTTGTCTGGCGCGGTGTGGTAGTAGACGATATCCAGCATGACCTTGAGGTGCAGCTTGCGGGCGGCTGCTACAAAATCGCGAAGGTCTTGGTCGGTGCCCACTTCAGGGTCAATCGCGTTGTAATCGGCGATGCTGTAGGGCGACGCTTTTGAATTCGCCGATCGTTTGGCAATCGGCCCTAGATAGACGATCGTCGCACCCAGTTCGGCGATGCGACTTAGTCCGGGAATGGCGCCACGCAGGTTTCCCTCGGGGCTGAATGCGTTCAGCCACAGTTCATAGATGCTGGCGCCGGAAAGCCACGGGGGAACCGGCCGCGCATCGCGCGATCCGAACGAAAGGTTCTGCGCGAAAGCAGTGCCCAATGGCAGCACACAGATTAGGACAATGAGAACCGCTCGCTGTAGAGACTGAAGCGGCTTGGCGAAGACGGGACAGCAGTTCGCCCCAACCAGCTTCAGCGTAGCTCGATAACAGACGATTTCACTCACCATCGGGTCAACGGGTGCAACAAGACTGTGTCCGCAAGGAATGCGATGCGGTACATAATAAAGTAGAACAAGGACCAAATCCGAAAACACAAGCTTCCACAGGAAGAAAGTCCAGTGCCCTCTCCAAAGCACATCCATGTGTAATCGTCGGCTGTCAGCGGCTTTTTTCGTGCCACTACGTCCCAAATTGGTCATTGTCGTCCAGAGTCCTTCTTGTAATAATTGTCTGGCTCTGGCGGAAATCGCGTTGGTGTGGGATGTGTTGATAATTTGAGCCGTTCGGGCTCCTCGCGGACAGGAGTGTCCGCGCCACACGGTCATACTACATATGAAGTTCATCGCGCGCATTTTTAATCCCACAAACAACCGACGGCTGAACGAGCTGCTCGGGTTTCTATTGTGCGTCTCTGCGCTCCTCCTCTTCCTTGCGCTGGCGTCGTATTCTCCGCTTGACCCATCGCTCAACTCCGCATCGGTGCTGACCGGCTCGCGCGTGGCGCGAAACTGGATTGGCATTGTCGGGGCGTATGGCGCTGACTTGCTCTGGCAATTGTTGGGCGTCAGCGCGTTCCTGTTGCCGGTCTTTGCTATTGGACTCGGGCTGCGGTGGTTCCGTTCGCTGAAGGTGCTTTCGCCAACGGCCAAGCTGCTTGGTGGAATCTGGCTGCTGATGTTCGTGCCGGCGCTGCTTGCGCTTCTGCCCGGACATTCCCGCTGGCTTGGAGTTCCCGTGGAAGGGCTTCTGGGACGGGTCCTCGGGGATATCCTCATCCACTACTTTAATCTGGCCGGCGCCTACATCGTTGCCACTACGATGCTAGCGGTCGCGCTCTACTTCTGTACCGCGTTTTCATTTACCCACGTTCGGGTGTGGGCGGCGACGCGATTTGCTTTTGTCATAGCTCTGCGGGATCGCTGGCGAGATTGGCGGGACGAGCGTGTCCGCAACAAGATGCAGCGGGAACTTGAAAAACGGCGCGCAGCCAAGCCGACAATTCAGGCTCAGATGATTCCCGCGCGAACTGCCCCGGCACCGGTTCAGCAGCGGCCTGAACCAAGGCGTACAGGGATTGAGCGGTTTGCGGAAGAAGAAGAGGGCGGCATTACTCGCGAAGAAAATCTCGCGGGCGACGGCGCCCACGCCACACAAGATCGCGCCACGCAGTCCGAACAAGCTGTTGAGGTTTCTGCACGCGGTGATAACCGGCAGAGGCCTAAGACCACAATGCCGCGCGTGACTGGCGGGTTCAAGCTTCCCCCGAGCAGCTTGTTGCACCGCGCCGACGAGCAGCAGGCGGTGGATGCTGACGAACTGAAGCTCGTCGCCCAAGTGCTGACGGAAAAGTACGCCGAGTTCGGAGTTCACGGGCAGGTCACGCAGATCAATCCCGGCCCTGTGGTCACGACATTTGAATTCAAGCCCGAGGCTGGTATCAAGTACAGCCGCATTACCAGTCTTACCGACGATTTATGCCTGGCGCTCAAGGCCGAAAGTATTCTGGTTGAGCGTATGGCGGGCAAGAGCACTGTGGGAATTCAGGTGCCGAATCGCGAGCGCGAGATCATCTGGCTGCGCGAGAATATTGAGTCTTCCGAGTTTTTCGGCACGAAATCAAAACTAACCCTTGCAATGGGCAAGGACATTAACGGCAGAATCGTGACCGCTGACCTTGGCGGCATGCCGCACCTGCTGATTGCGGGTTCAACCGGGACCGGCAAGAGCGTGGCCATCGACGCCATGATCATGTCCATTTTGTACAAGG
>QHZW01000395.1 GCA_003224815.1 Acidobacteriota bacterium
AGTGTTGTCGATGGATCGCAGTTCCGCGGATGGGGGCGCGGCGAGTGGGGCAAATGGAACGGACGCTGGTAACGGAACTTTCGCGAGCGGCGGTCCTGCTGAAGAGCACCGCCGCTCTCATGGAAAGACAATACACATCATGGAAAACCGGCTTCTCTAATGGTTCTACAGCTACACAGATGTACTCCTACGCTTTGTCGTGTATCGAACAAAGATGCATGAGATGGCACTCTGTTCCAGGTGTCGCTTGTATTTCCATCGGTTAGAAGATCGGATTCGGACAAACATTGATCGCGCAGAAATCCTACAGCGATTCCCGTATATGAGAGTTGCTCTCCTGAAAGTAAAATAATCAGCTTTGATTACCAAAATAGTGAAAGATCATAAGTGAAAGATCATAAGGATGATCGGTTGAGCACTCCCGGATTGTCTAACTTGCCTTCACAAGATCACGCGCATACCGTTCAGTTCTACGGTGATGACGGAAGCTTATTCCATGAATTGAACCGCTATATTGGTTCGGCTCTTTTGAACGGTAGCTCCGCGATCATCATTGCGACCGAAGGCCACTTAGACAGTCTTGCTCACACACTCAAGCGCCGTGGCGTCAGCATTACCGCTGCTGTCACGGAGGGTCGTTACATCGCTTTGCCAGCACCGGAACTGTTATCGAAGTTTATCGTAGACGGAGTGCCCGACCCGGCGCTGTTTTCCGAAGTCGTAGGGGAAGTAATCAACCGTGCCGCTGAAGCTTCGCGCGCGGAAGATCACCGGGTGGTGGCGTTTGGAGAAATGGTCGCTCTGCTCTGGGCGGAGGGACAAACTGAAGCTGCCCTCAAAGTTGAGAAGTTATGGAATGAATTGGCGAAGAAGCATTCTTTCGCTCTCCATTGTGCTTATCCCATCCCGGAATTCTGTCGCGACCAGGATGAAGAGTCGTTGATGAAGATCTGCGCTGAACACACGGGAGACGTCAGGGATGGTGTTCTACACACTTTTGCGTCTGAAGCCGGGAGTAGTGCGGATCGTTTACAGGAAGAAGTCCGTGCTTTGGCCGAGATCAATTGGCAACAGCGAGAAGAGCCGTTCAAATTATTTGTAGCCAATGTCCAAGACTACGCGATTTTCATGTTGGACCTTGAAGGTCGAGTGATGACATGGAACCTGGGAGCCGAACGGATCAAGGGATATACATCGTCGGAGATCATTGGCCAACACTTCTCGCGTTTTTATCCCGAAGATGTGCGTTCTACGAAACCACAGCAGCTTCTGGATCGGGCGACGAGAGAGGGACACGTAGAGGATGAAGGCTGGCGAGTACGCAAGGATGGCTCGCACTTTTGGGCGCGGGTGACGATCACAGCCGTAAACGATCAGAACGGTACAATCATCGGTTTCGGCAAAGTCACACGAGACCTGAACGAGCAGAAGCGCACCGAAACAGCCTTGCGGCGCAGCGAAGAACGCTCGCGTTTGTTTATTGAAGCGGTTCAGGATTACGCGATCTTCATGTTGGATCCTGAAGGGCGCGTGAGCACTTGGAATACAGGAGCAGAACGCATCAAAGGCTACAAAGCTTCTGAGATTATCGGGCAGCATTTCTCCCGTTTTTATCCAGAAGAAGATATACGCGCCGGCAAGCCAGCATGGGAACTGGAAGTTGCCGCGCGGGAGGGCCGATTTGAGGATGAAGACTGGCGCGTTCGCAAGGATGGTTCGAGGTTCTGGGCGAACGTCATCATTACTCCAGTCAGAGATCATTCCGGCACTCTGATCGCATTCAGCAAGGTAACGCGGGACACTACGAACCGAATGCTAGCCCAAAAGTCGCTCGAGGATTCGCAAAGGAAATTGCGGGAATCTGAGCGATCGCTGCGCGAGTTGTCCCTGCATCTTTTGCGCACGCAGGATGAAGAGCGCCGCCGTATAGGACGAGAGATTCACGACAGCCTGGGGCAGTATCTTTCGGTCCTTAAGATGAAGCTGGATTCGATTCGGTCAAGCGCTGCGGAAGAAATCGGGGAGTGCTCGAACATTGCGGAAGAATGCGTAAAGGAAGTTCGTACGATCTCCTATCTTTTGTACCCTCCGATGCTCGAGGAACTGGGATTAAAATCTGCCATTCCCTGGTATCTGGATGGTTTCACGAAGCGGAGCGGGATCAATACTAGGTTCGAAATCCCAGATGATTTCGAGCGCCTGAGCCGGGATGCAGAACTGGTGCTGTTTCGAGTGCTTCAGGAGAGCTTAACCAATATTCAGAGGCATTCTGGCAGCACAACCGCCGATATCAAAATTTATTGTGCCGACAAGACTGTCACATTGCAGGTCACAGATCATGGCAAGGGAATGCCTGCAACGATAGTGGAACAAGGAAATCAGGATTGGATGGGTTCTCTCGGAGTTGGCCTGCGCGGAATGAGTGAACGACTGCGCCAGCTGGGAGGTGCACTCGATATTTCGTCCACTGAAAGTGGAACAGACGTCCGTGCCACAGTACCATTACAACGGCCCACTCGAGCACTGTTGCCGCGGACTGATATAAGGGGTGGCGATTGTCCCGTTGGTCCCTAAAAGAGATTCGTGAATTTCTTCAGGGGCCGAGTTCCATGTGGACCTAGTGTGTCATTCATTGTGGGGACCGCCATCCGAAGATCGGCGATAGACTGCTCGAGCCTTAGCTGGGCAAGTTCACTCGCTTCGGCGAAGATTTTTTCGTCCTGCCTGCTTAATCTTTCGATTTTCTTGCGCGATGGAAAGTGGGGGAATTTCATGTTGTCCTGATCCGTCCAGAATGATGTCACACATCTAAGTGAAAGAATTGTGGAAAAATACTGTCCGAAAACGAAAGTAACCCTGGTAACCGAGCAAGGGGTGACGTTCACGAACGTCCTGCAACTCTTTCCGCAAACTAGGGAACAAGAATGCTTGGAGTGATTGGTTATTGCACTGAAGGCGGAGGCGCGAGGCGATTTATGCGAAGAGTACAATTGAAGTAACCACAACCAACGTGCAAAATACAAAATTTATTATCAAAGTGAACCGCGGCGGAGTTTTTGGGCCTCAGTATGTTTTGCGGCTTGATCGAACTCCCATCCAGATGACAACCAACCGAAAGCTGGCGATGTTGATGGGCAGGCTCACGGCTGAGGATGCTGTGAAGGCCATGCAGACGTCCCGGTGCATCCCGGAACTTCTGCCTGTGCAGGTCCGCTCTCGTCAGCAGTAACCAAGCGCAACGATGCGCAAGTCATCCGCCTCATGCCATTACTTTTTCCAGGTACGGAGGTTGTATGAATACAGAGCGATGCAGAAGAGATTCGCTGGCACAAAACCAAACTGTGCCGTCCTGATGCCGATCAGGCAAAGCAGCGCGCTGTTCGCGCCCGCGATGATCCAGCCCTGCCACAACTTTCTGCCGACCAACAGCGTGGAGATTACCGTCAACACGCAGGAAACGTAGTCCAACCACAACATGGCAAAGCCACCGCTAAGCTGAAATTTTCGTGCGCTTACACGAACATGGAAACACGTGGATGCGGCGCTCACAAGATAACGATGGTGAAGCCACCGCTGGGTTGGCGATGCACTAACTCCAACTTTGGGTTGATCGTTATTAATGATTGCCGGGCAGGCCCGAAAGGACGTGCTGGTCAGGTCAATACCTCCGAAGGATCGCGCACCACGGTTTCCTGTGTCATGGAAACACCGCCCTGAAACTACGGCCGAAAAACTGGATGCAGCGGCAGATTGTCACGAACAAATCGTGCCTCTGACGATCGTTTGTGGCTGTGTATTTGAGTTCTTGCTTATTTCACGTTTCCACAACTGGCGCCAAGGAATTTGGAAGTAAAAGTTGTTTCGACATTCATCGTGCGGCCGTTGCCACTAAGGCTGCCCTGGCTTGAACCTTTTATGTGCTCTGAATCGGGAGCAGTGATGTCGACAGCGCCGTTCACTTTCATTCCCTCCATGTTGCAAGAATATTTGCCTTTCGCCTCCGTGCTGGTCGAAGTCTGTATGGTATAGGTGCACTCGCCCTTTCCCTGGCCAAAATCGGATTTTTCTAGGTCCTCCTTGGTGACGCAGTGCTTACTCGTGTCTGTACTGGTGCTCCCGGCAGAGTTAGCCCTCATCCGCTCTTCCACCCTGGCACGTTGTTCAGGAGTGAGCCTGGCCAAAGCCTCTGGGGGAATCGGCGGCGCTCCCGAGGTTTTGAAGGTTGTGGTGGTTTCCCAAAGACCTGGCCTAACATTCAGCGGCTGAATCTTCAGATTCGACTGGGTGGAAGGCTGTTGCGAGCTGCGAGTCTGGGCAAAGGCGCCAGGGATGAGAATTATTGACATGGCAACGCCGGTCAGCAGCACAATACTGATGCGGGATTTCATTTTCTTCTCCTGAAATTTTTTCAAATGCGCTGCCAACGTTTTGCCTTAAGTAGTTCGCCGGGTCAAAGGAAATACCAATTAAATGCCTCTGACATGGGAAATCCTTTGCATTGAATGTGCTAGGACGCGGGATGACATGGTTTTCAGTTGATTCTTACGACTGGAATGAGTGAAAAGTATTCGACCGGATCGAGCACATAGCTGTGTTGTTAGCAAGTTAAAATGTCCGGTTTTCTTAGCAGGTGACATGTCCGGTTTGAGTTAATGAACCAGCAGCAGTCGGGGCTGTGGGAAAGTGGGAATCCCGCGGTTTTTGCGGGATTTCCAAGCGCGGTGGGA
>QHZW01000396.1 GCA_003224815.1 Acidobacteriota bacterium
CTTTTTTCTCCGGCGCCGCGGCGCCGCCTGCTGCTGCGGGTTTAGCCATGAGACCTCAGTTGCAAAGTTTCAAAGTTTCAACGTTTCAAGGGCGAAACCTTGAAACCTGCGGAACGTTGAAACCTGCTTTTATGTCTTTGCCGTCGCCTTCTTCTTCTGCGCGACTGTGCCCTTGCGCGGACCCTTACGAGTACGAGCATTGGTATGCGTGCGCTGCCCGCGGACCGGAAGGTTGCGGCGATGACGGAATCCGCGATAGGAGCCGATTTCAATGAGCCGCTTGATGCTCATCGAAACTTCCTTGCGCAGATCGCCCTCGACCAACCCCTCGCCTTCGATGACTTGGCGGATGCGGTTGACCTCATCTTCACCGAGGTCCTGTATCTTCTTCATCGGATCAACGTTGGCTTCGGCGAGAATCCGTGCCGCGCGCGGCTGCCCGATACCGTAGATGTAAGTGAGCGCGATAAACGACCGCTTATTGCGCGGAAGATCGACTCCTGCAATGCGTGCCATATGTCCTGACCCTCAGCGGCTAAAGCCGCGTGATTCAATTCTTGCTTCCGGCACGAGTAAAATCGTGCCCTTCCCAAAGCTCTTCAGCCCTGGCGCTGTTTATGCTTCGAATTTACGCAGATCACCCGCACCACACCTCTGCGGTGAATGACCTTGCACTTGTCGCAAATCTTTTTTACTGATGCCCGTACCTTCATGATCTCTGTCCTTTACTCCGCCGAGCCCTGCTCGGCCGGACAGCCGAGGGCGGCTGTCCCCAATTTATTTATACCTGTAAACAATTCGTCCGCGATTCAGATCGTAAGGCGAGAGCTCGACCGCGACTTTGTCGCCAGGAAGGATGCGAATGAAATTCTTGCGCATCTTGCCAGAAACGTGCGCCAGCACCTGGTGCTTGTTCTCCAATTCCACCTTGAACATTGCATTCGGCAGCGGCTCAACGACCACCGCCATCACTTCAATCGCGTCTTCTTTGCTCATCGACTCCTTAGATCAGCTGTGAGCGCTGAGCTGCGAGCAAACCGTAACGTGATTGCTCATAGCTCGTCGCTCGAAGCTTCATTGCGTCAAAATCAGCGGCCCATTGCGCGTTACGGCAACGCAGTGCTCAAAATGCGCGCTCGAGCCGCCGTCCGCGGTGATGGCGGTCCACTTGTCTTCCAGTACTCTTGCCTCTGGACCCCCCGTGTTCACCATCGGCTCAATTGCCAGTACCATACCTTCGCGCAACCGCGTTTCGGCACCGCGCGACCGGAAGTTCGGAACCTGCGGCTCTTCATGCAGCTTGGTCCCGATCCCGTGGCCAACGAACTCGCGCACCACGCTGAAGCCGTTGGCTTCCACAAATTCCTGCACCGCGCCACCGATGTCGCTGATGGTGTTGCCCAGCTTAACCTGCTCGATGGCCTTGTAGAGCGACTGCTCGGTCACTTCCATCAGCTTCTGGCGCTCAGGTGAAACCGAATCGCCGACTGCAACCGTGATCGCGGCATCACCGTAATACCCGTCGAGCACGACGCCGCAGTCAATAGAAACAATGTCGCCGGCCTTTAAAACCCGCTTCGGCGACGGAATGCCGTGCACAATTTCTTCGTTCACTGACGTACAGAGCACGCATGGATAACCGTAATATCCCTTGAACGCGGGCTTCGCACCCAATTCCTTGATCTTGGCTGCGGCCGCTTTCTCCAAGTCCATCGTGGTCACGCCCGGCGCAACCAACCGCCGCAACTCGTCCAGAATCTGGCGCACGATGTGGCCACTGCGCCGCATCTTTTCGATTTCCGCCTGCGATTTGCAAACAATCGCCATCGTCAATTACTTCCCACTGCGCTCTCGGCGTTATGGTCAATGACGCGCACAATACTGGCGGTTACTTCATCCAGCGGCAAGTCGCCGTTGACATCAACGACCCGGCTCAGTTGCTGATAATGCTCAGCTACCGGCTTGGTCTGGCGCTCGTATGCGTCCAATCGCTCGCGGATGACCTCTTCACGGTCATCGTCGCGGGTGACCAGCTTTGCGCCATCTTTGTCGCAGATTTCGTCAACGAGTGGCGGATTGGAATAGACGTTGTAAATCGTCCCATCGACGGGACAAGTCCGCCGTCCAGTGATCCGAAGCAACAACTTATTATAATCCACCTTGATGCAGACGACAATCGGCAGCCATGCCGCCCATTTTCCGGTTTCAAAGAACTCAAATTTCAAAAATGAATCGAGCCATACGGCCTGCGTCGCGGTCCTCGGAAATCCGTCGAGGATGAATCCGCGCTCAACATCCGGTTCTCTCAGGCGCCATGCGACGATGTCGCACACCAAGTGGTCTGAAACCAGTTCCCCGCGCGCCATCAAATCCCGGATTTGCACTCCAAGCGGCGTAGCTTGCTTCACATGCTCACGCAGCAAATCACCGGTTGAAACCTGCGGAATGCGGTAGTGCTCGGTAATTCTCTTCGACTGCGTGCCCTTGCCCGCCCCCGGCGGTCCAAGCAGCACAATAGGTCCGATGTTTCGCAATACCTGCTCTGCCATCGAACTGGCCCCAAGCCGCTCCCGTTGCAGAATTACTGACACATCCTACCAATCCTCTTCAGACTGCCCCTTTTGGGTAGTCAGTGGCTACTGGTCAGCAATCGTCAGTTTGTCGCAAAACTGGCTCGATAACTAACCACTAGCCACTAACCACCATTTACCAGCCGCGGCGTCCACGGATGCGCCCACTGCGAGGTGTGAACCCGTCATAGTGGCGCATGATCAACTGAGATTCGATCTGGTTCACCGTGTCCATCGCCACGCCGACCACGATCAACAGCGAGGTTCCGCCGAAATAGAAATTCACTCCGAGGCCGTTGAGCACCCAGTTGGGAAGCCGCTCAAAAAATGCGCCCAGCGGCCCAAACAAGTGGTTCAAGTGAATACCCGTAATCAGCCACTCGGGAATAAACGAAA
>QHZW01000397.1 GCA_003224815.1 Acidobacteriota bacterium
CACCTCTGTAGAATGCTGGCCATGATCGAACCCAACCGCATTCTGTATCGGGGTGTGCGAATGATCGAGGGCTGGCCGGACAAGATTCAAGCAGCATCAAAAAGTCTTGCCATACACACTGCATGGGAAGCCCGTATCTCGTGTTAGGTACGGCACTGAACAAGATGACTGGCATGCGGACACCGTTCCTTGCCACGACTGTGGAGTCCTGAAAGACGAGTTTCACGTCACCAATTGCAACGTAGAGGAATGTCCAGAGTGCGGTGGCCAGTTTATCTCTTGTGATTGTCCCTTTGAGGCTTTGAGGAACGTGAGGTCAATGAGTTCACTATCGAGGAGATTGGGTTTGTATTGTTAGTTCACGGATGATTCCGTCCGTATTGATTTCGTAGAACCTCCGGCTCGGAGTGCCAATGAACTCCGGTTGCGGCGGTTGTCTCGTCAGCACGTGGAAAACATCCGTGTCCTCAGGCACATCACTCAGAACATGAGTGTGAGTGCCTCCAGCCAGTGTCGCCCCCTTCGGTATCGAGTTTTTTTGATCAATGTCGAGAATGCTTCTGTGAAGTTGGCGTTTTTCCACGATGATGCCGCCGTCTCCTGTGATGAGATATCGCACATCGCCTCCGAGGGGATAAATCCCGGGTTTGGTCAATGCTGGGAGCACGTAAACGTAGAGTTGATCGGATGGCGCAGGGAGAACGGCCACATTGTACGGTCTCTGTTGCGCCTGCGACTGAAAATCGTGCAGTGCAATTTCGATAGCCTTAGCAGCTGCAAAATAGAAAGATGTGTCTTCTCGCGGTGGATCGAGCTTCCTGACTATGAAGTCCTTAGGCGTTCCGCCTTGGGTAACTTCGTATGCGAAGATGAATTTATCCCGCTGTTCATTGAGGTGCCCAAAAGCGACCACCCAGCCTGAGTCTGACTTATGTGCGATGTAACGTCCAAGCAAGTTTGTTGCAGGGTGGCTAGCTTGCAGTGCATCGCTGGCGTGCCAAGCAGCCTCGTCGTACTCAAAGAGAGCCCGACCACGGGCTGTCACCTCAGGCATAATCGGATCTGGACAGGATTTGTCTTTCTGGGCGACGGAAACCAACGTGAGCAACAAGAGAATGCCGACTCTGACGATTCTCTTAAGCATGGAACTCGGCCCCTCAATGGCGAAGCGATTCTACCCGAAGCAGCATGATTGACGTAATCAGGAATTGACACTCCTGACCTCTCTCCCCAGCCCGCGTCAGCGCCCGAATCGCTACTCACGCGCAGCCAATGCCCGACTCCGCGCCCTTTTCCATGCCACCAATCGCCCGCCTCGGGCGGGGGTGTGGGAATTTTCCCGGGTGTAACGCTATCCCCGTCAAACCTGACATGGGATAGGAGATAGTGACTATGAAATGAACGTTTAATGTTAACGATTTAATAACGAGCTGATGGAACATGAAGTGAATGCCTGTTTGATTCGGGTATCAAGCTGATTGTTTCGTGATATTGGCCTTGTACATGTTTACGTGGTCTTGATTCAACATAACCAATAAGTATTGCAAGACCTGTGAGAAGACAGAATATCGTGATGTAAACCGGCCATCTTGACCACCCCCTAGCAGGAGCTTCCCGAAAATAGATTATGCTCACGATAATCCACTGCTATGGTTCTCCAGCTTCTCACCGTGAGTCCTGCGCGTCTCAGTCGCCACCGCACAAAGGCGGCACTTGCTGCAGCTACAAGCCACATGATGAATCCCGCTAAAGCCCAGGGGGTTGGTGCGGTCACATTTGCCGTCATATTCCAGAAAACCTCGCGAGTTAGTTGCTACAGTCAGTGCTCAAGGATTCTGGAACGGCGGTGCCACCGACTTCAAGGGTTGAAACGTGTCCCACCTCTCCTCCACCCACATTAATTGTTAGAGTAGCCGGATCGTCAAGACTTAGCGACCCAGACAATCCCCCAGCACTTCCAGACATGCTTGTTCCCGTGTCATTAAGGTCTGAGATATGTGTAGTATTCGCAAGAGTAATGCTCCCACCCGCGGAAACTCCTGCACCAACCACTCCACCGCCAATCGTCCCGGGATTCCCTGAAAATGAAACCGCCAGACCAACCTTGCCGTGTGGGTCTGCCACTAGGGACACAGAAGCCGAAGCACTGACCCCCACCCATGCGCCAATACCGAATGCGCCCCCAGCTCCCACGCCCACGACCCCATTCGTCGCTTTGGCTGCAGCTATTTGCGGCGTAGCGGCCGCACAGATCGCAGTGTGGGGGCTGGCTGGCCCAGCCTTTAGTCTCATCCCCGACAAAAGACGCTGCCCCACCCTTTGCGGTTTTCAAAGGGTGGGTATCACGTCGGTTTCGTGTTGAGGTCTTCACCATCTTCAAATGAAGACGAAACCCGCAGGGTTGAAAGCGATCAAGAAAGACCAACCCCTGGACGATCGCCACGATACGCGCTAAATAAGCTTGCTTCCGTAAGGCACAAATGTTGGATAAGGAACAGCGGCTATCTCTTTAGTTTCTTCGCGATTTCCTGCATCAGCTTGGGTTTGAGTTCGGCGAGAACGCTGTCAACGATGCTGGCGAGCGCTTCGCTGTCCACTGAAGCTACGTCCGACTCGGGTTTCGAGTCGCTGGCCGGTGCATCTGCCGGAACCGAACCGGCATTTACGGCAACCACGGATCTGGCTGCTGCCGCAACGGATTCCGCAATTGCGTTGGCGCCTTGCGGGGTCATCACCGAATCGCGGATGTGCTGCCAGTTTTGCCAGGCGGCTGCGGCTTCCGAATGCGACGCTCCGGAGTCTTCTTCCGGAACAGGGTTCTGCTGTTGTACAGTTACTGCGCTCGACGAAGCTGAAGCAGCAGCGGCAAATGTCGCGCCGTTTCGCTCCCCTGGCTCCGGGGCAACTTCTTGGGACACTGAAGGAATAGTTGCCTCAGGCTCCGCACTACCGATTTCCGTGTTCGGAATATTTATCTCGTTGGCTGCAGATGCGGTTT
>QHZW01000398.1 GCA_003224815.1 Acidobacteriota bacterium
GCTTCTTGCGTCCGTCTTTAACTGAAGCCCCTTCCCTCCGCCGGAGTTACCCGGCTTCCTCGGTACTACGGGCCTCTCCGCCACCCCACACGGCCCGGCCTGTCTCTCGCGAGTTGCCAGTTGATCCTTACCGCGATCACCGCTGGGGCTTCCCGTGTTGCGTCTGGTCTCCTATGCCTGCATGCCGTCGCCATTACCCCGGCAGGTTCGATGAAGCTTGTTCGCTCGTCTGTCTCCATCGACTGCGGCCTTCCCTGTGATAAAGCCAGGTCGGCTCCTGCAATTGTTTTTGCCGAGTAGAGGAGACCGCTTTGTGCTTTAGGCTTTCTTTGGCTCTATCCGCCGTTTCCGGCTTCGTGCGCGTTTAAGTCCGCCATGACATTAAGCGTTCTCCCCCCTCACAGACCTCGCCGTGCAGATTTCCCGCAGCGAGTTCTTCAAGACACGGTTCGTCCTTCTTTGCCTAGGTGTGCCTGACCTCTGGCGTCAGCAGCGGGTTCTGACGTAAGACTTCGTAAAACTTTTCCCACGTCAGCGGATTCCCTCGTGTGCGGCGGTTCAGCCATTTCCTCCAGATACCGCAAACCTCGCGATAGAACCGGCGAATACTCGCGTAGTTCGTTCGGCGTCCGTAGTATTGGTAGTGGCCGCGGAGTTTGGCATTCAGGGTTATTTGCTGTTCGTCAACCGGACTATGCCGGTACCGCTTGCACCAATCGGCGATGCTTTTCAGCCCTCTACGGAGCCGTTTGTCAATCGTCTTCACATGCACGGTGAACTTTCCCTGACGACTGTGGGCGCATATATGCGTGAAGCCGAGGAAGTCGAAGGTGTCGGGCTTTTTCTTACCCTGCTTCTTTGCCTCCCCTTTCGCAAAACGCCCGAACGCAATCAGCCGCGTCTTCTCCGGGTGCAAGGTCAGGCCGAATTTGGCGAACCGCTTCGGCAGGACCTCCAGCACCTTTTCCGCATCCTCCCTGTACTGAAAACACAGGATGGCGTCATCGGCGTATCTGACCTCGTGCGCTTCCCCCTTCAGCCGGGGCTTCACCGTTTTCTCGAACCATTCGTCCAAGACTTGGTGCAGGTAGATATTGGCCAGAAGCGGGCTGATTGGCTGGCCCTGGCCGGTTCCTGTCTCGCTCACGATCAGCTTGCCGCCGTCGATGGCCCCCACGCTGATCCACTTTCCGATCAGCCGGAGCATGCTGCCGTCCGTCACACGTCTACCCATCATCTCGACGAGGTTCTCCCGAACAATCGAGTCAAAGTAGGCTTGGATGTCTAGTTCCAGAACCCAGCTCGTCGAGCGGGTGCAGATCACCCGTCCGACTTCGTCCAGCGCCTGGTGTTGACTGCGCCCGGGCCGAAACCCGTAGGAGCAATCGAAGAAATCCTGCTCGTAGATGGCGTTTAATAGGTCAACAGCCACTGACTGCACGAGTTTATCCTCCAGAGCCGGAATCGAGATGGGTCTCTGCTTCCCGTTTTCTTTCGGAATGTACACGCGCCGCAGTGGTTGCGCCTGATATTTACCTTCCACAAGCCGCCGGTGTAGCTGGCGGATATTCTCCTCGACATTGGTCGCGTATTGTGAATGCACGACCCCATCGATTCCTGCGCTAGCGTCTTTTCTGAGTTTCCAGAACGCTTGCCTTAACTTCTCCTCGGTGATTAGGTGAGCAATGGAGTAGAACTTTCGCGCCGGATCTTCCTTGGCTAGTGTCGCTATTCTGTTGATGTCCGTTAACATGGCTCTTGCAGGTTCTAAGTCCTGCGCATGTCTCCTTTCAGCAGATTCGTGTGCTTGTTCACCCCTTCCCTCCAGTGGGTCCCGTGGCCGCCCCTTGCGAGAGCCCTGCGGTTCCCCACCTTCACCGGTACTATGGGTTCATACGATCACTCGGCATCCATCCGAGCCGCCTACGGTTCCCCGCGGCTGCGCGTACCCTCGACCTTGCGGAGGCTATCCTCCTGGTAAGAGAGAGATGAAGAGTTGTCCTGGGTTCCTGGCCAACCGCTGTGAAAGCATGCCCTGGGCTTGAGACACCGCCGATCCGGCACGACCTCGCCAATAGCGGTCATTGCCGAATGCTGCCTTCCGCACCTCAAACGGCGTCGGCATCGGGAGTTGCGATTTCGGTGCTGATTCCTCACGGCCTGCTTCCTCACTGTGTACGCTTCTATCCGCCGGTCGCCCGACGAACAGCAACACTCGTTACTGATCTGCCAGCTACGCTTTGATCAGGCGGGACTTGCACCCGCTCGGTTGAAACAAGAGGTTTCACAGACTCGCCATCTGATCCCCCTGCTCCAGACTTTTCCCAGCGCGATCGAGGCCTGCTCAGCGTTCACTTACCGGGTGGAGCGAAACAGTTCCCGGGCGGCAGTTACACCCGCTGAAGTCCAGCGCCTTTTCACGGCGCACTCTAACGCCAACTACCGTGGGTAAAACCCGGAAGGCGACATTACGGAGTACGTTTGTCTATTGGCTCGGCGGTCTTGGAGGCAGTGGCACGTCCATGGTTCTTGGGTATGCAGGTTCTGGAGGGTCAAACTGTGGACTTTCCTTACGCTCTGGAATATAAGGCAAATTGAAACCCAGAATCGTCATGCGACGTAGCAGTTCCTTACCATAGGCCGTACCGTCAACCTCCTCGCGTACAGCCTCGACGGCGATCAGGCTGTCACGAGGGCCAAGATATAGTAGCGCGTCAGCGGCATCCTTCAGTTTCAGATGAGAGTCGATACCTTCAGTTCCTCCCGAGATGACAGGTATTGCCCGCAGCTCACCGACCCAGTTCCCGCTCAACAGTGCAATCGAAGGCGTGGGCCAGCGATCGAATCGATGATCTAGATCGTCATAGCCTTTAACAGCATTCGTCCCAGCCAAGATCAGGAAGGTCTTTGCGCCCGCCCTCCGCAGCTCAGGTTCAATGTACCCGTTCCCTCGCTGACGCAGAAAATGGGCTGAGCCTGCGATCAAGAATGCGCGGTGGTGTTTGGCGAGTACTTCATCCTTGACGACCCGTGCGTACCATTGATCGCGATGTCCCAGAAACGGACCAATGTCGTCCTTTGTTTTTACTTTGTCCCAATCGATGTAGGGGTCTCCGCAAAGAACACGCATCTGGTGCTTGCCGCGGCGGCGCATGTTCGTTTCGCGTATCGTCTTATACAAGTCTCCGTAAATCGGTGGCGGGTCCCCGAGACCCAGCGTGTTACGCCAGGCCCGCTGCACCTCTTCGATCGGAACTGCTTCGCCCGCAATGTATCGGTCCACGGACTTCTGATACAGCGAATTTCCAAATTCCATCACGACGTCGTCAACGCGATCCGCGAACTCAGGGTTAGCGACGAGGGATTGTAACCATTCATATTCCTGTTTATTCCAGTGAATCTCACCCAACATAACGACATCGTGCGTCTCGAACGCCTGCAGGACAACTGCCGACGCATTCTTAGGGCTGCGATCTACTTGAGCAATACACAGTGAAGCCAAGGCAAACAAAACTCCCGACAACGTCTGTATGGGATGCATTTTCATCTGCAATCAGCAAGAACGGTGCAACTTCTGGGGCTGCAACTAAAGACACCAGCCACGTAGGGCGGGTTCCATCCTCGGACGAATTGGTGTTGTAAACAGGCGTTGGTGTTGAAAAAGTCACCGAGTTGGTGCTTGCGAGGGCGACAAAAACAAGGTTATAAGCAGACGAGAGTTAGTGATGCTACAGGCAATCATCAATCTCGGAGGCTGGCTGCTTATGATGGGGCAACACGACCGTTCGGAGTCGCTGTTCTACTACTTCCGCATCGAAGATCAGGTTCCTGAAAACCACTTGTTACGCGATAACACTCATTGACCACCGTGACGGGGGCTTTGAGTGTAATGGGGACTTAACGACAAACACGAATCGCGGCGCATGCGCTGACAAATGAAATTTGCGGGCTGTTCAAAATGACTCTCCTAATTGCTCCAATTCACGTTTTACAGCAGCCAACTTTTCCCTAAGCTCGCTATCCTGTTGCTTTGTCATCTTCAATCGCTGTGACAAGTACAGGATGGTATTGTATGCGCGGCGAGCGATTCTCTGACTGCGAGCTTTCTTCTCGGGGTAGCCCCCAGCCTTCAACGCGGTGCGTGCCATCGTGGTCGCGATGTCGAGGTCAAGGAACAGAAAGTCAGCGCCGCTGCGTTGTAGGCTACTGAGAAGCAGTTGAGACTCGTCTAGTAGTTTGCGACTGTCAGATTGCAATGCCGTTAAATGATCGGGGGATGCCACTGTGCGGTGTTTGCGAAGCCACTGGTCAATCTCAACAGTAAAAGCAAACACGGGGGCACGTTTTCCTGTTCCAAGACGACAAATCGGCAGGCCGTCGTTTTCCCACCGTTGTACGGTACGCACACCACGCTCCATGTATGTGGCGATCTCTTTCCACGAGTTCAAAATCGCTGGCATTTAAGATCAATTAATCAGCCGAAGGGAAGTATAGCCGACTCAGTTGGCGAAACCAGGCGTTAGCACTCATTGAGGGCTGGCGGACCCAGGGTTAATAGGACGTTGGTGCCCTGCCGCTTGCAACGCCATTGAAACGATGCCTATTGCCACTCCCTTCCACACTCCGGCGCTATACGTCCCGCGCTCGTGCAGCGGCGAAATCGGTGCGAGCAGTAGTCCTGTGGCGATGGATCCGGGTTCCCAGAGTATCAGTGCCACAGCGGCATATCGCGGCAAGACTTTTGCGCGCCAGGTTCCAACGCCGAACGCCATGAGTCCGACCATAAACAGCAGCGCACCAGCCGGGAACCCCAGTTTTGCCAGCAACGGCATGTTGAACACCAGTCCGAGATTACCGAGTAGCGCCAGAGCGGAGGCGAACATCACGCCATAGTAGGTGTAGCGTTCCACGCGCAAGCCGCGCCAACGCTGAACACGATGGACAGCGACAATCGTTAGCATCATGAATGCGAACGGAAACCACCAGAAGACATCGCGGCGGTTGTCCTGCAATGGACGCAAGATCGAATCCATGCCGAGCACTATCCATGCGGCCGTCGAAATCCAGGCAAAGCGCGCCCCTATGCGTGCCTCGCGAACGAACCAATCAGCGCCACCTTCCGCATCGCGGGTCGATACAGAGCCAT
>QHZW01000399.1 GCA_003224815.1 Acidobacteriota bacterium
TCCCGCTGCGCGATATCCGCGAGGACATTGCGGGTGAAGTGCAGCCCCGCAGTCGGCGCCGCCACGGATCCCCGTTTCCGCGCATAGACCGTCTGGTATCGATCGCGATCAACAGCGCGATCTTCTCGCGAAATGTAAGGTGGCAAAGGAATATGGCCGAGCCTCTCCACGCGCTCAAAGAAATCAGGCACGGTTTCGAACCGAATTCGACGCTCACCAAAGCTGCCCCTCGCGGCCACTTCCGCGACTAGGCCCTCACGTTCGCCAAAGTAAATCTGCTCACCCATTCCAATCTTCCTCCCAGGCCGGACGAGGCATTCCCATTCGTTCGGGTCGAGGGAAAGTTGTTTCGTGAGCAGCACCTCGACTCTCCCTTTCAAGAAGTCGCGTGAGGCAGGGTTTTGAGGGCTCAACGGCTGCGCCCTTGCGCCACTTCTATGTCCGAATAACCGTGCTGGAAAAACTCGTGTGTTGTTGAAAACAACCAGGTCACCGGGACGAAGCAGGGCTGGAAAGTCACGAAAGTTGCAGTCGCTGATGTTTCCAGTCTCCCGGTTGAGGCGCAGCATGCGCGAACCCGCTCGATCGGGAAGCGGCTCCTGGGCAATCAGTTCCTGCGGCAGGTTGTAGTTGAAGTCAGAAACCAACACCATCGCATTGTAAAAGTTCTGTATCAAATGCTTGAAACCCTTTATAAGAGCCGGGTTTATGCGCGTAACATGGTTTTGTAGCACCAAATTCCGATTGTTTCCGTTTTGGACTTGCGATACCATACGCGCACTTAAGATAGTGAGCACAGATCACACATTTCGGCGCGAGATTGTCAGGGTTGGCAAGCTGTTGCACCAGCGCAGCTACATTGCCGCCACGGATGGCAATCTCTCGGTTCGCTTGGATGAAGACCGTGTACTGGTGACGCCGACTGGCATGTCCAAGGGCGGAATGAAGACCGCCGACATGGTCGTGGTTGATATGGATGGGCGGCAAATCAAGGGCCGCCGCACAGTCACCAGCGAGATCGGGATGCATCTGTTGATTTACAGCATGCGTCCGGACGTGCACGCAGTGGTGCACGCGCATCCCAAGACCGCAACCGGGTTTGCCGCTGCCGGAATCGCGTTAAATCAGCCACTGGTCTGCGAAGTCGTCATCGGGCTCGGCCAGATTCCTCTCGCTCCTTATGGAACTCCGGGCACTCCGGAGCTGGCAGAAACCTTGCGACCGCTCATTCCCGACTACGATGCCATCCTGATGGCAAACCATGGCGTCGTTACCTATGGTGCCGACCTGCAATCTGCTTACATGAAGATGGAAACCGTCGAGCACTTTGCGGAGATCACACTTGTGACCCGCATGCTAGGTCAGCAGCAACCGCTCGATTGTTCGAGTCTCGAAAAACTCGTGCTCGCCCGAAGCCGGTATTTAGGGGTAAGTTCCGCCGCGGCGATGCCGGTGTATTCCGAAACCAGCGATGCGGCTTCGTTGCACATGCGCGCAGCGCGCAACAAGCCGCAGCGTACTAGTCTCCGCCCACGCGAAACCGCATCCCTGCTCGGAAGTTGATTCCCAGCGCCGGATACCCGGTGACCTCCTCGTAAAAGCGGTTCAGCAGATTCTCGATGTTCGCGTAGGCGGTGATTCGCTTGTTGATGGCGAACCAACCTCCGGTATTCACCAGAACATAGCCAGGGGTGTGATTGATGTTCAAGCCGAAGAAGTCGGAGTCAGCACGGCGTCCGACGTAACTGCCGGCGAGATCGGCGCCCCAGCGTCCGCCGAGGTAAGTTGTGAGCAAAGTGGCTGAATGCTTCGGCCGTCGTATCAGTGGTGCTCCCGTAGAGAGAATCGGATCGAAGGCGAAAGGCTCTTTCAAAACCTGCGTGGATGTGTAGGTGTAAGAAGTATTGACTGAAATGCGCGATAGTGGACGAGCATTGAACTGCACTTCCGCGCCATGGGCAAGAGCTTCATTGATGTTGATGTATTGTCCCTGGCAGAAGCAGGTCTGATCGAAGTTGAAATCGATTTTGTTGCGGAACAGGTCGTTGAAGTACACAGCTGAAAATGCGTAGTTCGTTCGGAAGTTTTGATTGAACCCGGCTTCGAAGGCGCGGGTTTCCTCCGGCTTCAGAAACGGATTGGGCAGTGTAGGAAAGCCGCCACCATTTCCGAAAGACTCCGCAAATGAGGGTTCTTTGATTCCGGTTGCGTAGGAAAGAAGAACACGCGTGCCGGAGAAGAATTGTCCGCCTTTGAGCGCCAGTAACGTCACCGATCCTCGCGGTACGAACTTGTTGCCGAAGCTTTCGTTGTGAACGAAACGTCCTCCGGCAATAAAAGAAAGCCGCTCGAAGCTCAAAATTTGCTGGCCAAAGACGGCGTGGTTGCGGCGAAGTCCGTGGCTGGGAAATGGAAGATTCCCTGTTGTGCCGGTTTCATCTTCAAATTCATAGCCGAAGGTTGTGTTGGCCCAACTTCGCTCCTGATAGATCCCCTGATATTCGAACCCCGCACGATTGAACAAGTTTACGTTGTGGAACTGGAAATCCTGATTTCCGAAGGGAGTGATGCGGTTTCCCTGGTTGATCCCGTCCTCGTTCGTGCGATGCAAGGTGTAGTCAAAGCCTGACAAACGGTGTTGCCAACCAGAAGGGCCAGTGATCGCTAACTCCAAACTCCCGAGAAAATTGTTCTGGCGCGCGCGCTGATCCAGGTCCGGTGGCAGCAGCGGATCGCCGTTGAAGTTCCACTCATTCTGCACGCCAGTGACGCTGTGATCGTGGCGCGCGCGCAATCGCAGCGATGCCCAGTCGTTCAATTTGGCACCGGCATTCACGCCCTCAAGTGAGTTCGAATGGTCATCATTCGGACCTGATCCTGAAGTGTTGAACTGATTGCCGAATACGTTGTAGTCAAAGGCCTCCGCTGATCCGGACAATGCTGCGTAGCCATTTTCAGTTCCGTAGTTTCCGGCATCGGCGCCAAAGCGCAGCTCTGGGGTCAAAGTGGTGCCAGTTCGGCTCCAGACCTGCACCACGCTGGTCATGGCGTCAGATCCATAAAGGGTGCT
>QHZW01000400.1 GCA_003224815.1 Acidobacteriota bacterium
CTATTGTTACCGACGAAGAAGGAATTCTTGCGCAGATTGCGAATGAAATGCAAAGCGTCTCTAGCATTGTTTCGACCATTCGCGAGAGGAAGAAAGCGCGGCCATCCACGGCTGGGCCGCTGGTGCCGCCCGGCAATCCGGTTGAGGAGACGCTGGTTAATATCTGGTCCGATGTTTTAGGAGTCGAGCCGATCGGAATCCGCGACAACTTTTTTGATTTCGGCGGTCAATCTCTGCGTGCGACCCGTGTGTTGACACGAGTGCGCACCGAATTAGGTGTGGAACTGGGCCTTACCGCACTCTTTAAGACGCCCACCATCGAAGCCATGGCTGCGCTCCATGCCTCGGCATTCACCGCCTTTGCCTTGATTCTGGCGTCTGCATCCTTCACAGGCAGGACGAATCGAGTTGCAGATTCCGATTCAGTGGTTGATTCGAGGAAAGCTTGGATAGGCTGATTTCGCGCACTGGCGCAGTATTCGAATAGCACGCTTGATTTGCGCTGCTGATTTGCCATACCAGCCAGTGCAGATAAGACTGCGTATTCCACCTGCCTGCCGAGTACAGTACAGCTCAGCGATAACCAATTGATTGAGAGCGCGTCCTCGGTTTCGCGAAAGAGAATCACGCCCGAAGGGCCGTGCTCCGCGAGCCGGTCGGTGACCGACACCAGAACGCAACGCTGGGAGGCAATAGCGGAGTCCACTTCGGCATCAGAAATATTCGGCTGCTCGCCGCTGAGCGAAAATGATGCCGCAGTGCGGATAATACGATCGACATGGTCGCGGTCTTCCTTGCGTGCGGGGCTTAACTCAATTCGAACGTGCAATCCGGCGAGATAAGCGGCGAGTTCCGGAGATGCTGAGGCCGTCTTCGCCGTTCCGGATTGAGTTGCGAAGGTACGCGAGACTTCGCCGGCGACAAGGTCTCCGAGCTTATCGAAGCAATCCTGAGTAAAAGGAATGTTTTTCGTCTGATCCGCGATGGGATCATCTGCAGTGAGCCCGTGCGGCCAACTGAACGTCACCGCCCGAGAGGTGTTGCTGACGCGGGCAGCTAGCAGGTTTGTGTAGGTGCGGCAGAGGGGCGCAATTTTGTGCTGGTCCGAAATCCACCCATTCGATGGACATGCCAGAAACCAGACGGGCGCACCGCGATAAATGAGAAGCGCCAGTTCGCTGGCAAAATCACGAACTCGAGCTTTCAAGTCTTCGCGGACCCAGGTTTCGCCAGTTTTCCCGGATGAGAAGCCGTCACGCAACCAGTCCTCAACGCGCACAAGAACAATTGTGCCGGCAAGGCGTTCGCTGTCTGCAGGCGGATTTAGCATGAACTCACGCATCTGGGCGCGCTGGCTAAAGCCGATGCGGGCATGTATACCAGTCTCAGCCAATGCGCGTCGAAGTGGCGCCTCGATCGGGGTGGCATTGAAGGTGGAGATTACCTGCAGTTCCAGCGTGGCTTGCATTACTCTCGCCCACTCTCGCCATCAGCCGGGTCCGTTACGGCTTTTCGGCGCGCGCCCTTCAATTTGCGCAGACTGGTTTCACGGAAAGATTTTTGATCAGATTGCCGTAGTTTCTGCTCGGCTTCACCAAGTGCCTCATAAAGCCGGACCAGTGGGACGTCCGGCGCGGAGACGGCGGCACGCAAAACTGTTTCATACATCTCTGCCATTCGCGCGATCATGGACTCATCGAATAGATTGGGGTTGTACATCCACGTTGTCAGTAGCGCCTCGTCCGGATTGTTGATAAATAACACAAGATCGAAACGTGAAGTGCTGCTTACCCCTAGCGGACCGGGTTTAAGCCCGCCGAACTCACGCGGTCCACGCGGCGTGTTCTGCATCACAAATAGAACCTGGACGAGCGGGTGATAGGTGAGGTTGCGCTCAGGGCGGAGTTCCTCAACCAATTTCTCAAATGGCACATCCTGGTGAGCGAAGGCGCCCAATGAAACTTCCTTCACACGTCGAAGCAGCTGCGTAAATGTTGGATCTCCGGTCACACGGGTACGAATGGGCAGCAAATTCACGAAGAAGCCGATGAGCTTTTCGGTTGCAAGCTGCGTAGCCCCGTTGCGGCGACTTAATGCCTGCAGATCTTGTCCCAGGCTCTCTGGCAACGTGCGATGGCAGATACCGCCCCAGAAGTTCTCTGCTGCCCGGCGCGGACGAGTGGTCGGGAGTTCGAGGACCG
Source organism: Acidobacteriota bacterium (assembly GCA_003224815.1). GTDB lineage: Bacteria > Acidobacteriota > Terriglobia > Terriglobales > Acidobacteriaceae > Gp1-AA145. The sequence goes on from QHZW01000400.1 coordinate 2,202, forward strand.
GCGGAGCGCCGTCCAATTGGTCTTTCCAATATGCAAGCTGCTGCTGCATCCAACTCTCGGTCATATGCTTGCGTTGCCAGATGGCGTAGTCTGCATACTGCAACGGCAACGGTTCCAAAGGTGACGGTTTCGCTTGGGAAAACGCCTCATACAACGTCGCCAACTCCTGCGATAACACACCGAACGACCAGCGGTCGGTGATGATGTGGTGCATGTTAATCACCAGAGCATGATCATCGTCGGCGAGCTTGATCAGCAGTGCGCGCACAAGCGGAGCAACTAGCAAATCGAACGGTCGCTTGGCCTCTTCCATGGCCAGGCGACGGGCCTCGCCCAGGCGAGACTCTGGTGGAAGACTGCTTACGTCCAGCGTGGTAAAGGGCAGCTTCTCAACGGCTTCAATGACCTGCATGGGCTCGCCGTCTGATCCCTCAAACCTGGTGCGCAGCGACTCATGCCGCCGAAGAATCTCATTCAGGCTTTCTTCGAGTACCCCGGCTTTCATTGGTCCTTGCAGACGCATGATGTAAGGAACGTTGTAGAGCGGGTTCTGCGGCTCAAGTTGGTCCAGGAACCAGAGCCGTTGCTGCGCAAACGAGAGCAGCGCCTTGGCGTTCCGTTGCGCTGGCGCGAGCGGGGCAAAAGCAAGCGCCGAATCTTGTCCGCGCAAATGTTCGATTTGCTCCGCCAAGCCGGCGACAGTTGGAGTTTCAAACAGCATCCGCAAAGGCAGGTCTACCCCAAAAGCCTCGCGCACGCGAGAGATGACCTGCGTTCCAAGGAGCGAGTGTCCTCCTAATTCGAAGAAGTTATCGTGAATGCTCACTTGGTCGAGCCGCAGAACCTCAATCCAAATGAATGCGATGATTTCTTCGACAAGGGTTCGCGGAACAACGAAGATAATGTCAGACTCTATGCGGCGGATCTCGGGCGCGGGCAAGGCTTTGCGGTTGACTTTGCCATTCGGAGTGAGCGGCAGGGTCTCCAATTCCACCAGTGCCGATGGAATCATGTAATCGGGGAGGAATTGCTTCAGATAGAGCCTCCCGTCCCCAATGTTCAAGTGCTGCCCGAGCTTTGGAACAATGTAGCCCACCAGGCGTTTATCGCCGGACGAGTCCTCGTGTACAGACACCACGGCTTGCAGCACGGCGGAATGCTTGGCCAGGACACTCTCGATCTCGCCGAGCTCGATACGGAAGCCCCGAACCTTCACTTGAAAATCGGTTCGCCCTAAATATTGGACGTCGCCGCTTGCGAGAAAGCGCGCGAGATCACCAGTGCGGTATAGTTTTGCCCCCGGTCTCGTGTCAAAAGGATCAGGAATGAATTTTTCAGCCGTAAGTTCTGGACGTCGAAAATATCCGCGCGCCACACCCTCACCGCCGATGAAAAGTTCTCCTGTAGCACCGACTGGCACAGGCTGGAAATGGGAATCCAGGATATAGAAGGTGGTGTTGGCGATAGGTCGGCCAATGGGCGCTGTTGCGGTGGCGGCCTCAACCCGGTAAACCGAAGACCAGATGGTTGTCTCAGTCGGTCCGTACATATTCCAGAGCTCGCGGCAGCGAGGCAACAGCTGGGCAGCAAGGTCCCCGGGCAGAGCTTCTCCGCCGCAGAGCAGCTTAAGAGTGGGACTGCCACTCCAGCCCGCCTCGATCAGTATGCGCCACGTCGCGGGTGTTGCCTGCATCAAAGTAGGCCCAAATAGCTGCATCAACTTAAGTAGTTGCTTGCCATCGGCAGCCTCTTCCCGAGATGCCAAAATGATTCGTCCTCCCGTAATGAGCGGGAGATATATCTCCAGGCCGGCGATATCAAAAGAGAGAGTGGTTACAGCCAGGAGTGTGTCGCTAGCCACCAAGCCGGGCACTCCTTGCATACTGATCAGGAAATTCACCAGATTGCGATGACTGATCTGTACACCTTTCGGCTTGCCAGTTGACCCGGAGGTGTACAGCACGTACGCAAGGCTTGTGGCGCCGCTCTTCGCTCGCGGACTCTGAAGATCGCAAGCGGCGATTTGCGCCTTCATCGTGTCCACAGCAATTACCATTCTGCTCGCTTCCGGTAGCGTGGTTCGCAAGTTTTCCTGAGTGAGCAAGAGTTCTACGCTTGCATCTTCCAGAATGAATGCGATTCGATCAGGAGGGTAGGCGGGATCAAGGGGAATGTACGCACTGCCGGTTTTCAGGACTGCCAGCAGCGCGACCACCATGTCGATGGAGCGCTCCAGAAAAATTCCGACCAGACTCTCCTGTCCCGCGCCCAGCTGCATCAGGTAATTGGCTAGTTGGTTCGCCCTGTCGTCGAGACTCCGGTAAGTGATCTGTTCACCGCCCATCACGATCGCGACCGCTTCCGGAGTGCGGGCGGCCTGCTGTTCGAACAAGTGGTGCAGGCAGGCGTCGCGTGGATAATCGGACTCAGTTGCGTTCCAGTCGCGCAGCATTTGGCGGCGTTCCGCTTCGGTCAGGAGCGGCAATTCCGAGAGCCGCAAACTCGGGTTCTCCACTACAGCGGTGAGCAGGACACCGAAATTACCGAGCATGCGCTCAATGGTTCGGCCATCGAACAGGTCGGTGTTGTACTCCATCAAGCCGGTCAAGGCGCCGTCCTGTTCGGCCCACGAGAAAAACAAATCACCCTTCGAGGTACCGGTGGAGGTCCGAACGTGCTTCATTTCGAGATTGCCAAACTGCACGTTCTCAACCGGAGCGTTCTGCAGAATGAAGTGCACCTGCACAAGCGGGCTGTGGCTCAGGCTTCGTTCCGGCTGTAGTTCTTCCACCAACTTTTCAAAGGGAACGTCCTGGTTTGCATTGGCATTCAG
>QHZW01000401.1:0-4471 GCA_003224815.1 Acidobacteriota bacterium
TCGCCGGTTTTGTTCTGACCGCCTTCACCACGGGTCAGTGTGAGCAGGAGAGTTTGGACGCCTTTGCCACGCGACTCAAGCGTCAGCAGGCCGCCATCTTCATCGTCGGGGTGAGCGACAACCATCATCAGGCGACCGGTGTTCTGAAGTTTTCGGAGTTCCTGCTTCAGGCCGGCGGTACCCGTATCGTGAGGGAGCGGGTCGTAGTAGCCGCGAGATGCTTTCGTTGCAGCAGTCGGCGTAGCTTGCGCGAAGCTTAGGATTGAAAAGAGTAGAAATGCCGAGGCTAACGAGATGATGCACGATTTTCCGGGCCAGACTTCTGCGTCTGCTATTTGCATATCTGTATGAGACTGCTGCTTGCGTCCGATGGGAGCAAGACTTTTGAATTCATCAAGCGGTCAGGTGCCCGTCTTCGACCGCGTACACCGATGCTCGCAACCATTGATTAGCGGAGTGATGTCCGCCCAATTTCAATTTCAAGTAATTGTCAGTGAGCGCTTCGGTCCAAGCCCCGTCTGAATTGTCGCCAGTGACGCTGAGCGTGATCACCTCGACCTCGCGTCCGATGAAAGCCTGCATGAAAGCAAGCCTCTTGTTGCTCGCCAATTCCCGCAGGACCCGATTGCGTTCACGCGCAACTTGCACGGGCACTTGATTTGGCATGCTCGCGGCTGGCGTTCCCGGGCGCGCGGAGAATGTGAAGACATGCAGGTACGTGAATGGCAGGTCTTCGATCATGCGGCGCGTTTCTTCAAACTCAGCTTCGGATTCGCCGGGGAAACCGACCATCACATCGGCTCCGATTGCAGCAGTTGGCATGGCAACGCGGATCTTTTCAATCTTCTCGCGGTAGTGCCACGGACGATACTTACGATGCATGCGGCGAAGGACGGCGTCACTCCCGGACTGCATGGGCACGTGCGCGTGCTTAGCGATACGAGACGATTCGGCCATGAGCTGAATAAGGGAATCGCCCCAATCCATAGGCTCAACCGAGGAGATGCGGAGCTTTGCGAGGGGTGTCTGGTCGAGGATGGCTTGTATCAAATCGTCGAATTGTGGCGGGCGAGGGCGCCCTCCCCACACAAGGTCCCTCCCCCAGCGGCCGAGATTGATGCCAGAGATGACAACTTCTTTGTAGCCGTCTTCGACCAGGCGATTTACCGAGAGCACGACTTCGTCAAGTGGCATTGACCGGCTGCGTCCGCGCACGGACGGAATTATGCAGAAGGAGCAGCGGTTGTTGCAGCCATCCTGCACTTTCAGGTTCGGGCGCGTGCGCTCGTTGGCGGAATCGAACACCGGTGCTGCGAGCAGCTCTGTGTGGGCGAAGATATCGGAGACGTAGATTTCGACTGGGTCAGGATCGCATGTTGCGCGACGGCTCGAATCGGCCAGGTTTTCCACAGGCACGAATGTAAATGAATCTGAAATGTCATTCCGAGACTGTTCCCTCAGCGTGATTTCTGCGAGATTTCTTGCAGCCGGGATTTTGGCGTCGAATGCGGCGAATTGCCGCTCGGGCATCCTGTTCAGCAGCGGCAGTAACAGCGCAGGTATTGAGCACAACCCAGTCGGCCGATGCGGTGCTGCCCGCGCGATTCAGCCCCTGCTGCTCAAACTGGCGCTCGATGGCTGCGCCGTCCGCTTGAGTTGCACGGCATCCGAAATTTTCTACGTAAAACTGCGGCACCGCACTATACTAGCGTATATACATCTCCGGATGTCGGGGTCACCGGAGTAGCGTCTCTGCTGTCGTGCAGTCTCAAGCTGTCGAGGTTTGGAATGAAACGTAGGATTCTTCTGGTGGATGATGACGTCGCAGTGTTGCTCACGCTCAAGGCGGTGCTGGAGCTGAATCACTTCGATGTCCAGACTGCAGGTTCAGCCGCGGAAGCAGTGCAGAAATTGACTTCCGGTGTGTACGACATGGTGATAACCGACTCGCGCATGGAAACGGATGATGCGGGCTTTCATGTGATCAGGGCTGCGCGGCAGCAGGCGTATCAGCCGGCCACAGCGTTGCTCACGGCGTACCCTCCCCGTAACATGGATTGGAAGCACAACGGTGTACAGTCGCTGTTGGTGAAGCCGATTGGGACGCAGGATCTGTTGCGTCAGATTGAGGCGCTGCTTGTGCAGCAGCAGGACGAAAAGAGAGCACGCGAGATTGCGGGCCTTGGCGCTCCCGAAAAGGTCGGCGAACGACGAGAGCAGAAGGCCAGCTGATTACCAGGGTCCCGAAAATCTTAAGATCTTTAGGGCGAGCTCAGGCTCGCAGCCAGATCAAGCGCTGGCCGCGTGCCTTCTTTCGCGGAAGCATTCCCGGCAAAAGATAGGACGTCCCTGCGTGGGGCGGAATGGGACAGTGGTTTCCTTACCGCATTGCGAACACACGGCGTGAGTTTCAACACGCGCGTGGATTGGCCGCGGAGGGGGCGCTCCCACCACTGAGAGCCGCTTGGCTTTGCAGGTTTTGCATCGCTTGGGCTCGTTGCGAAATTGTTTATCGTGAAAAAACAGCTGTTCCCCGGCGGTGAACACGAACTCAGTACCGCAATCAATGCATTTCAGCATCCTGTCCTGGAATTCCATTTTGCGAGCTCCTTAGGCCCAGCGAAATCGCGGCAAGACTGAAATCTAAACCGCGAATGCGCGTATGTTGGCGCCCCCTTTCAAACATCTGCACTTCAACCCTGGGTTCGGCCCACCCGCATCGGGAAGTGTGCGGGGTACAGCTACGGAAAAACCATGCCGGAATGGATGCGCGACTGATCAGCGCTTTTTAGAAGGCAGGGCCACATTAAAGTCTGTGGCCCTGAACTTTCAATCCTGCTCCTTGCGTGTTTTCTTGCGTGCGCGCTTGCGTGCCAGCGCTTCCTTTACCCGCTGTTTCTCGCCGGGTTTCAGATAAAAAGAGTGACGCTTTACTTCCTTAATGATGTCCTCTTGTTGCACTTTCCGCTTGAACCGACGCAGGGCGTTCTCTAAAGATTCGCCTTCCTGCAATCTGACTTCTGCCAAAAAACTACACCCCCAAACCGGTCCTATTTGGACTCGTCAGTTATTGCAAGACGGTGAAGTAAAGTCAAGTGCAATGTGCAACTTTCGTTGCAGAGATTCCTGTGATCGTGACGACCTTGTCAAAAGCCAAATCGCAGTGATAGCTGGATCTGCCTAGGCGCATAGGCGCTTGTGGCTCGCATAAAGTTAGTTGGTACCTGATAATAAGCTGGGAAGCGACTGATTCCAAGCCGCTTAGTGCCGTAGTTGAATTGGGCGGCGTTGCTGAGCGCCCCGTCATCGGTGAGCCGGAAGCGCTTGTTGAGGCGATTCAGCAGATTGAACGACTCGGCAGTGAAGTCGAGCTTCAGCTTGTTGCGGCGGTAAATTGTTCTGCCGATGCGCATGTCGGTGGTGGTGTAGTCCGGGCCGACAAATGAATTTCTGCGGGCTGCGGGGAGACGGTCGTTATTGGTGTTGCCATCCTGGTTGGCATCACCAATTATCGTGGCGTTGACTGGGCGGCCGCTGCCCGCCGTGATCACGCCGGAGTTCTTCCAGTTTTTCGTAAGCTTTCCGACAAAGCCGTGTCCGCCGTTCAGTGCGCGGGGTTCGTAAATCCACGACAACACGAATCGGCTGCGCTGATCGGTGACGCTGTTCCCGCGTTCGGACTTCGGCGAATAGGAATTCTGCACGGTCGACGGACGACCCGCCACTAGCGCATCCTGGCCGTCATCGATGGCGTGAGCGTAGGTATAGCCGAGGCGAAAGTACAGGCCATGGGTCATCAGCCGCCGAATTGACAACGTTCCACCGTGATAAACGCTTGATGCTTGGCTCTCGAAAACGTCAATGGACCCGAGCTGAGGAAGCGGCCGGGCGAGCGGATTAATGCACGGCGTAAATGGACACGTTTGCGAGGAGGTGAATTGCCAGGTTGCAAAAGTTTCTACCGAGCCGTAGCCGAGCAGGTTCAAACCGGAAGAGTCGAAGATGGGATATTGCACGTTGGATGGGCGAGGAAGGTTCACGTCGCGCGCGCGAATCAAATTCTGGCCGTGGACGAAGGAGTAGGAAACTTCAGCCACAACTCGGTGTGCGACCTCACGTTCCAGGCCCAAGCTCGCCTGATGAATTTCTGGAGTGCGGTAGTTATGCGAGAAGGCCGAGATATCGCTCTCGGCGGATTGCGCCAGGTTCGATGGCACGCTGCATGACGGAGCAAGCGTCGTGCAGTTCACCAACGAATACGGGTACTGCGGGAAAATCTGTTGCGCAAAAAAGTTTGTGCGATTCAGAAAAATTGTGTTGGGCGATAGGCCATTGTCGGTTTCGATAGTCGAGTTGTAGATCTGCGGAATGCGGGGATAGAACATTCCATAACTCACTCTGGCTACCAGCGGGCGATCGTTTCCGAATGAGTAGGAAATCCCGGCGCGCGGGGCGAAATTGTTGACGTCGA
>QHZW01000401.1:4558-7084 GCA_003224815.1 Acidobacteriota bacterium
TGTTTGGATGACTTACGGCCGAGCCGACGCTCTGCACGTAATAATGCGGCATCTGGTGGGCATAGGCCCGCAGTGGCGTCAGCGTCAGGCCGCCCAGAAGCGGCTGAAAGGTGAAGGGATCGACATTGATGGGAGCGAAAATGAATTCGCCGCCGAAGTTTCCGGGAAAAAAATTGTAAATACTAGTCAGCAGCGCGTCCCCACCAAACTTGAAGGTATGGCGCTTGCCTTCACGGCTGATCGTTTCCGCGCCGTGCAAGCGATGCTCGCGAGTTTCGCGCGGAAGAATGTTCGAGCGTCCTATGCCGTCGAGAATGCCGGGGATCCGCGACAACGGCTGGTTGGAGTTGCTCTCGGACCACTGCTAATCACGCGAGTATTGCAGCCGAAGATGGCTAATTAAGTGCAGCGAGATGGCGATGGTGAGGGAAGCCGTCGCAGTTTCGGTTTCGACGTGTTCGATTCCGTTGTCTGAGATCGCGTACGTGGTCAGCGGGCTCGAAGGATCGAGGAAGACGTTGTTTTCTCCCGAGTAGCGCGAGGTGTTTACGCGAAGTGAGAACTGATTGCGAGGGGAAATATTCACGTCCAGTTTGGCGAAGCCGGCATTACCGAGCAGTTTTGAGGGGAAGAGACCCGCTTCTTGTGACAGTTTCGCGGCTGCCGCAAATACCAGCGTCTCGTCCCCCGCCTCGTAATCGCTCGGAGTGACCGGTCCCGCCCCAAGCTGCGGAACAACAGAGTTGGCGCCGTTGACGAAGCGGACGATAGTCGGCTCGTGAAAAATGTGCTGGTCGTATCCGGCAAAGAAGAACACGCGGTTGCGGCGAATGGGACCGCCGACAGTGAATCCGAACTGGTGCTGCTGATTGGTCGGCTTAAAATTGAGTTCGGGATCGCGCGCATCAAATTCGCTGTTGCGCAGGTAGTAGAACGCGGAGCCGTGCAGCTTGTTGGACCTGAATCCGCTGCAATGGGATTGGGAGAGACGCGAAACTCCTGAACTACTTCATTGGAGAACTGGTAAGGCGCGCGATAGCGGCCGCGTGCCTGTGCGAAGAAGGCGTTATTGTTGTCACCGCCATCCACGAGATAGCTGGTCTGAAAGCCACGGATGCCGCCGAAGGAAAGGTCTCCGTTGGATGTCGAATTCCGCCCGCGAGGATCTTGCGTCGCCTGTGAAGAGAGCAGAGAAACGTCAGTAAAGCGACGGCCATTAAGCGGTAGGTTCGCGATGGCGCGTTCGTCAATAACTGTTGAAACGCCGTGTGGTTCGGTTTCGACTTCTTTCGGCTCCGCGGAGACCGTGACGCTTTCACGCGCTCCTGCAACTGTGAGCCTGAATTCAATTTCAGTCGCGCCGCCGACGCTTACCTCGAGATGATCATTCAATTGCGGTGACATGCCATCGGAAGTTACCCGCGCGGAATACTCGCCGGGCGGCAGCAATTGGAAGGCAAAATGGCCCTCAATATCGGACATCTGCTGATAGCGAAATCCGGTGGCATTGTTGACCAGCGCAATCGTCGCGCCCGGAACGCGGCGGTTTACTGGATCAAGAACGATGCCACGAAGGGCACCGGTTGAACTGTCCTGGGCGAAGCAGGTTGAGACCACCACAACTGCTGCGATAAAGACGACGAAATTCCGCATGGACTTACTCCGCAAAGCAAGTCCAGCCTCGACGGGAGACAATTCCGTATATCATGGCGGCGGCCGCCGCGTCAGTAAGGTTGCGCAGAAAATTTGTGAATGCTTCCCGCTTTGGGAAATTTGTTAGGATCAAAGGTTCAGCACTCAGCCATCAGCGTTCAGCCACTGCGGATCGGGCCGTTTTTGTCAGCGAAAGATCGGTCGGCGGCACGCCCGATCTGACTGCTGAATGCGAGTGCTGATTTTTGCTCTCATGATCCGTTCCTACAAGAACATTTCGCCAACGATCCCTCAGTCATGCTACGTGGATGAATCCGCGCAGATCATTGGCGATGTAGTGCTCGGCGAGAACGCCAGTGTGTGGATGAATGCTGTTCTTCGCGGCGATGTGCACTCCATCCGCATCGGAGCGCATTCCAATATTCAGGATTGCAGCGTCCTGCACGGAATGAAGGAAAAGTACGGCGTCTTCGTGGGCGAGTACGTTACCGTCGGACATGCGGTGACCTTGCATGGCTGCAACATCGGGGACCGCTGTCTTATCGGCATGGGCTCGTTGATCTTGAATGGAGCATGGATTGGCCACGGATCGATCATTGCGGCTGGCACCGTCATCCTAGAAAAAACTGTGGTTGAGGCGGGCTCGTTGTGGGCGGGGTCACCTGGACAATTCAAGCGCAAGCTCACAGAAAAGGACCAGGAGGGCATCTTGCGCTACGCGACGAATTATTTGGGGTACAAGGATTCGTACTTGGCGGAGCGGAAGTAGGAGTTGCGGTTACTGCACTGTAGTCGTCGAGCTTTGCCCGACCGGACACCCGAGGGCGGCTGTCCCCACACGATAATAACTAAATGATCAAAGCTATTCGAGGA
>QHZW01000402.1 GCA_003224815.1 Acidobacteriota bacterium
ACGAAGCAGAGGCACAGACTGACGTTGCATGTTTGCGCCCATCAACGCGCGGTTCGCATCGTCGTGCTCAAGGAAGGGCACCAGCGATGCCGCCACAGAGACCAACTGTTTGGGGCTGACGTCGACGTAATCAACATCTTCCTTGCTGACCAGCACGAAGTTGCCGGCTTTGCGGGCGTTGACTAGATCGCCGACAATGCGCAGCTTTTCGTCAAGTTCAACGTTGGCCTGCGCAATGACGTGCCGGTCCTCTTCCCAAGCCGAGAGATAAAAAGAGAACGGCTCAAGCTCTGCCGGACGCTTCTTGCGGTCCCTCAACTCGGCATTCACCTTCTCGGCTTCCGACTTCTCCAGGTGATCCCCGGCTTTGTAGGTGCTGTCACCGGCGTTGACCACGCTAACGTAATCGATAACGCGAGCGTTCTTCACACGGCGATATGGCGACTCGATGAAGCCGTAGTCGTTGATCCGCGCATAGCAACTCAGTGACGAAATCAGTCCGATGTTCGGACCTTCAGGCGTTTCAATCGGGCAGATTCGGCCATAGTGCGTGGGGTGAACGTCGCGGACTTCAAATCCTGCGCGCTCACGCGACAGACCGCCCGGCCCAAGCGCCGACAGACGCCGCTTGTGCGTAATCTCCGACAGCGGATTGGTCTGGTCCATGAACTGCGAAAGCTGCGACGATCCAAAGAACTCGCGGATCGCAGCCATGACTGGCTTCGCGTTGACCAAGTCATGCGGCATGGCCGTGGACATTTCCTGGTACACGGACATCTTTTCTTTGATCGCCCGCTCCATCCTGACTAGGCCGATACGGAACTGGTTTTCGAGCAGCTCGCCGACAGCGCGCACGCGACGGTTTCCGAGGTGATCGATGTCATCCACCGCGCCGATGTTCTTGCGCAGCTTCAGCAGGTACTTAATGGTTGCGTAAAAGTCATCCGGATCGAGCGTGCGCTTATCGAGCGTGGTCGCGTCGCTGTTCTCAAACAACTTGATGTTGAATTTCAGCCGGCCCACGCGCGAAAAGTCGTATTTCCGCGGATCGAAAAACATTCCGTGGAAGAGCGCGGTCGCGGTGTCAAGCGTCGGCGGATCGCCTGGGCGCAGCTTGCGGTAGATTTCGATCAACGCTTCCTGCGGCGTTTTGACCGAATCGCGGCGCAGCGTCTGGCTGATGACTGTGCCCACATCGTCCCGCTCGGGGAAAAACAGGTTCATCTCAACTACGCCCGAGTCCAGAATCTTCGCGACCTTATCAGGAGTCAGTTCAGTGTTCGCCTCGAGCATCACTTCGCCCGAAGTCGTATCCACGATATCGCCCGCGGCCCAAGCGCCCTCGAGGTCTGAAACGTCAACTTCGATTTCGCTGATCTTTGCCTTCTGGATTTCCTTCAGCGTCGCGGCATTAATCTTGCGACCCGAGTGCGCGACCTCGTCTCCCGACTTCGACTTGATGCTGTGCGCCAGCTTCATGCCGAGCAGGTTTGTCGCTTTGTCGCCGTTCGGATCGAGCGTCCAATAAAGCTTCTTGTCGCGAACAACCAAACGATCCACTGTGTAGAACGCGCGCAGAATGTCTTCGCCGGAGCGCAGACCCAGAGCGCGAAGGAAGATCGTGCCCAAAAATTTGCGCTTGCGGTCAATACGAACGTACAGGACGTTCTTCTGGTCGTATTCAAACTCTACCCACGATCCCCGATAAGGAATGATCTTGCCGAGGAAGTAGGTGCGGTTGTTCGCCGTCTCAAAGAACACGCCGGGCGAGCGGTGCAACTGGCTAACGATCACGCGCTCAGTGCCGTTCACGATAAACGTACCGTTCTCGGTCATCAGCGGAACATCGCCGAAGAAAACTTCCTGCTCTTTGATGTCGCGAATGGAGCGGTTTCCGGTTTCTGCGTCTTTGTCGAAAATCGTCAGACGCATCGTCACCTTGAGCGGAGCGGAATACGTCATGCCACGCTCTTCGCACTCAGCCACGTCGTACTTCAGTTGCAATCCGACCGGGTCGCCGCACTTGTTGCAGAAATCAGGCGTGTTCGCGTTATAGGTGCCGCATTTGTGGCAGAGCACATCGCCCGGATGGAACGGATCGGTAATGACTGTGTTGCCGCAATTCTTACAAGTGGTGCGCAGGTGATGCAGGCCCTTCAAGTGGCCGCACTTGCACTCCCAGTTGCCGATCGCGTAATCAACGAACTCGAGCTGCGAGACGTTGCGGAAGTCGGTAATCGGAAACACCGACTGAAATACCGACTGCAATCCGCCGTCATCGCGCTCGCTGGGCAGACGGTCCATCTGCAGGAAACGCTCATAAGAGCGCTTTTGCACTTCGATCAGGTTCGGAATCTGGATGGTGGCTGGTATTTTTGAAAAATCAAAACGATGACGAAACCGGTTTCTCTTCGACATTCGGAATCACTCCCAACTTTTCTGCAGCCTGGGGCTGCGTCACGGCGGATCACGCGGGGCGGGAAGCTTGCAGCATTCAGTCCTCAGTCACTGTGGTTGCGTGACGATTACTGAACGATTCTTTAAACACACGACAACGCGCCCGCAGAGACAGCATGTCCCTCAGGCGCCGTGTACAGCGCGTAGCCAATTGAGTTTTGTCTTTTCAGCGCCAGTATGTCTGTTCCCGTCCCGCCGCCCGCAGGACAGTCTGCTAAATCCGTTGTGCAGCCTCCGCCCGCTCCCCGTCAATTTGCGTGGAGACTGCTCTACCTGGATGAAAGGGAAGCGGTGCCGTGTTGACAATAGTAACACCGCTCCATCGATTTTGCCAAGCAGTGGTCAAAAAATTGCTACAGTAAATCCGATTAAGCTGAAAACAAGCCACTTACAAGTGAAAATTAGCACCCGCCGAGCTGGCTAACGGCCAGACGCCGAGTGCTCAATGACGCGTCAAGCTTATTTCACTTCAACTGTCGCGCCTGCGTCAGCGAACTTCTTCTTAATGGTCTCGGCTTCTTCCTTCGAAACGCCTTCTTTCACCGTCTTCGGCGCGCCGTCGACCAGGTCCTTGGCTTCCTTCAAGCCCAAACTGG
>QHZW01000470.1 GCA_003224815.1 Acidobacteriota bacterium
GATCGAATCCAGCCTTTACCCGCAACGGCTTCCCGGCCGCGCGCGACTTCTCCAGCTTCTCGCGTAGCTCCGACTCTTTCACAATTTCCGAAGAGCCCTTTTTTATGTAGGTCAGTTGTTCGTCGATGGGAGGGAAAGTGGGCATTGTTAAAGCATTATAAGGAATGCAGAAGGTAGAAGTCAGAATGCAGAAGTGAAAGCCGAAAACGGGCGGCATACTGTCACCGCTTAAAAGAAATCCACAGGGCTAGATCGCCATACCGTGATAGTCGTCACAGACATCTCTCCGCCGATTGGGCAGAGTTAAGACATGAATTCCGCTACTTCAATCGTCTTTTCGGGTGAGGCGAAAAAGCCAGCTGACCTGAGGTTGCGAACCAAAGATTTCGCAATCCGAATGGTTACGTTCTACCGCAAGTTACCTCGTGATGAGGAATCGAGAGTCATCGGCAAACAGATCCTTCGTTCGGGTACTTCGATTGGTGCGAATTATCGTTCTGCTTGCCGAGCTCGGTCTAAAGCCGAATTCATCGCAAAGATGGGAATTGTTCTGGAAGAAGCCGACGAAACCGCATTCTGGCTTGAGTTACTGGTGGAAACCCAAACCTTCCCACCCGACCAAATAAACAAATTGCTGCAAGAAGCCAACGAATTTGACAGCGATCCTAGTGGCTTGCCTGCGAACGTCTAAAGGTCTTGCCGATAATCAATAGCGGAGCGGACGTCTCACGTTTCAAGAGAAGCGGAAAGCGGAACCTGTTATTCCGACTTCTGCATTCTCACTTCTGACTTCTGCATTTGGAAAAATCTCCTTCCCGCCACCGTCCATTCCCGATTTAGGACCAGATCAATCGCCTGGGTATACGCGCTATGTTCCTGTTCCAGGATTCGTTTTGCCAGCGTGTGTTCGTCGTCATCATCGTGAACGAGTACGGCCCTTTGCACGACGATTGCCCCATGATCGAGTTCTTCATCGACGAAGTGAACTGTGCATCCTGCAACCTTTACGCCGTAGGCAAAAGCCTGCTGCTGGGCTTCTAAGCCAGGAAATGCGGGCAATAGCGACGGATGAATATTCAAAATGCGTTGCGGAAATTGTTTAACAAACCAGGGTGAGAGCAGCCGCATGTATCCGGCGAGACAAACCAGGTCAACCTTGTGTGCTTGCAGCGCCGCGACCACCTCGCGATCATGCGCTTGGCGTTCTTTGCCTTTGGACGGAATAACTAGAGTTTCGAGCCCGAGCCCCTTCGCTGTTGCGATGCCGCCAGCATCAGAGCGGTTTGAAATTACTATTGCGATGCGAGCGTTAGCGATCTTTCCCGACGCCACATTCCTGGCGATAGCCTCAAAATTCGATCCGCGTCCGGACAACAATATCCCCAGCTGTTTCATGCCACTTCAAACTAATTGCCTTATCTTCTGTGGTCAACTTACAGCCAATCTCAAGCTGCAGACTTTCTTCAGACAATTTACAGTTGCAGGAGGTATTTGCCTCGATGAGTCATATGCGTATTGGTGTGATGCTCTTGCTTTGTCTACTCTCGAAGCAGGGCTTGGGACAACAACAACTGTCGACCGCTTCGGCGAATTCGCAAGCTCAACAGGGCGAACCCGCGCCGCCAAAGTCGCAAGCGGAAAAGCAGACCGAGACAGAACAGTCGCAGCGGGTTCTCGGTGTACTGCCGGAGTTCGGAGTGACCAATCAGAAGAACCCGCGGCCGCTTTCGTCGAAAGAGAAGTTCCACCTCTTCTACAAATCGGCATTCGATCCCGCGGAATTTGCAGTGACTGGTCTCGAGGCGGGCATCAGCCAGGCGCAGGATTCGTTCCCCAGCTATGGTCAGGGCGCGTCCGGCTATGGCAAGCGTTATAGCGCTGCACTCGCAGATCAGGTATCGAGCGGATTTTTCACCAATTACTTTTTCCCATCGTTACTGCATGAAGATCCCCGTTATTTCCGCCTGGGCGAGGGTTCATTCAAGCGACGGGTTCGCCATGCGCTCATGCAGGAGTTCATCACTCATAAAGACTCAGGCGGCCGGACCTTCGCCTGGTCGAATGCGCTGGGGGCAGTTGCGGCGGGCAGCATCTCGAATGCCTATTATCCTTGCGAGAATCGGGGATTTGGGCTAACTATGAGCCGAGCTGGAATCTCATTGCTGTACGGAAGTTTGGGTGGTCTGGAGGACGAGTTTTGGCCTGATATCTACCGGAAAATAAGACATCCCCGCAAGCAATCTTCAGCGGCGGACGATCAGACTAAGAAATAGCAGGACCGACAACAGAATGGCCCCCCAGGCGTTAGTGCGCACAAATTTGTGCGTGGCGGGCCAGGGAAACATCAGGACGTCAAACACCGCGACCAGTTTTTCCGGCCACAATAATCCAGCAACTCCGAATGCGAGCGAGAGTTGGACTACCAACGACAGAATCATGTGGTTCATTTCCCAGCACTCCAACGCGAAACTGCAGATTGGGAATCTGTTGCTATGAGTCTAGCGTGAACGGGGCGATCCAAGTCAACGGAAAAGTCGCAAAGCCTGATTACTTTCCGGCTAAGCCTCGCGACGGCCGGTGCCGGCAAGCCAACGGAAGAGCATATTCACCAGGCTGAGGATAATCGCGCCCCAGAACGCAGCGAAGAAATTGTCCACGCGGAAGGCGGGTGACAGGATCGCGGACGCCAGCTCAAGCATGAGCGCATTGATGACCAACCAGAAAATTCCGAGGGTGAGAATTGTTAGAGGAAACGTGACGACTTTAAGCACCAATCCCAGCGTGGCATTCACCAACCCGATTACCAGCGCGGCAATCAGTGCTGCGGCCGCCCCGGTCACATGAAATCCGGGAATCAGGCGGGATACCACCCAGACAGCCAGTGCGCTCAGAATCCAGTTGATCAGATGCCGCAAGGTAAAAATCCTCAGGCAGAGAATATAGATTGCGGTGAGCAAACGCGCAACGCCGGCGCCTCCGATCCAGAGGCTACCCCTGCCGCTGACGTTCCTGTTAAATCCGCGAGCGCTTGAAAGT
>QHZW01000114.1 GCA_003224815.1 Acidobacteriota bacterium
ACCAGGCGCGAGACAATCATGCAAGCTGTTCGCAGGCAGCTTGCTCGCCGGGAGCGGACGGAAATTCCCGAGTTGTGGGATGGCCGCGCGGCGTCAAGAATTGTAGGCATTTTGGTGGAACGGTTGATGCACAATTTGCATGGTGCCGCTTCTTCAGGTTCAGGTGACGCTCTTGCCCTATCCGCTAGCGCTAGCGGACAAATGTAGCGAAATGCAAGATAATGGCCGAAGCCAGACGGACAAACATGCAGCCCGAAACAATACTGGTCACCGGCGGAGCAGGATTCATCGGGTCGAATTTTGTGCTCCAGTGGCTTGCCTCTGAATCGTCCAGCATCATCAATCTCGATAAGCTCACCTACGCTGGAAATCCAGCTAATCTTTCGGCGGTATCGCATGACCGGCGATATCGGTTCTTGCAAGGAGACATTTGCGACCGCGAGTTGGTGGCAGAATTGTTGATCACCCATCGGCCTCGCGCGATCATTCATTTTGCCGCCGAGAGCCACGTGGACCGCTCGATCCATGGCCCCGATGACTTCATTCGCACCAACG
This sequence comes from Acidobacteriota bacterium, assembly GCA_003224815.1. Taxonomy (GTDB): domain Bacteria; phylum Acidobacteriota; class Terriglobia; order Terriglobales; family Acidobacteriaceae; genus Gp1-AA145. Next base: position 556 of record QHZW01000114.1, read on the forward strand.
TGAACGGGACATTCAGCTTGCTCGAAGAGTCGCGGGCTTACTGGTCAGGACTAGCAAAAAAAGAGAGAGATTCGTTCCGCTTTCTGCACGTTTCGACGGACGAAGTGTATGGTTCCCTCGGACCTGACGATCCGGCGTTCACCGAGCGCACTCAATATGCTCCGAACAGTCCGTATTCGGCGTCGAAGGCGGCCTCAGATCATCTGGTACGCGCGTACTTTCATACTTACGGCTTGCGGGTCCTAACCACTAATTGTTCGAACAATTACGGGCCATATCAGTTTCCGGAAAAATTGGTTCCGCTGGTCATCCTGCACGCGATGAGCGGGAAAGCGATCCCCGTGTATGGAGACGGACAAAATGTCCGTGACTGGATCTATGTTGCCGATCACTGCGAGGCGATTCGTACGGTGTTGGCCAGGGGGAGGACGGGCGAGACTTATAACATTGGCGGCGGCAATGAGATGAAGAACATTGAAGTGGTTGAGACTATTTGCTCCACTCTCGATGAACTTCGACCGAATGATCCCGTAGTTCCGCATAAAGTGCTGATCAAATTTGTACCGGACCGCCCGGGGCACGACCGCCGGTACGCGATGAGCAGTGCAAAAATGGAAAGCGACCTTGGGTGGAAGCCACGTGAGACCTTTGCCAGCGGAATCCGTAAAACCGTGCAATGGTATGTGGACAATCAGCCTTGGATTGAAAACGTCACCAGCGGCAGTTATCGCCAATGGATGGCGACGCAATATTCTATGTAAGCAAACGCAAACGCATGGCAAACCTTCCGGCGCAGCAGTCAACAAAGTACAAGGGCATCATTCTTGCGGGCGGTTCGGGCACACGGCTTTATCCGGTGACGCACGCCGTGGGTAAAAGCCTGCTTCCGATCTACGACAAGCCGATGGTTTACTACCCGCTTTCAACGCTGATGCTGGCGGGCATTCGCGACATTCTCGTGATTTCCACGCCGGATGATCTGCCGAAGTTCCAACAGCTTCTGGGAGATGGCGCAAATTTTGGGATAACTCTTGATTATGCTGCGCAAGCCAAGCCGGAAGGCATCGCGCAAGCTTTTCTGATCGCGGAGAAGTTCCTGGACGGCAAATCCTGTGCACTGGTTCTCGGCGACAATATCTTTTACGGACATGACCTCGCAAAAAGTGTTCTGGCTGCCGTTGAGCAGAGTCGTGGCGCCCGGGTTTTCGCTTATCCGGTGCACGACCCGGAACGCTACGGCGTCGTGGAGTTTGATTCCAGCGGCAAAGCATTGAGCTTGGAAGAGAAGCCGCGTACGCCGAAATCGCGTTACGCGGTGACAGGTCTTTATTTTTATGATTCGCAGGTGGTCGAAATCGCAAAGGCATTGAATCCTTCAGCGCGGGGCGAGTTCGAAATCACGGATGTAAATCGCGAATATCTTAAGTGTGGAATGCTGGACGTGGTTGTAATGGGGAGAGGCATGGCATGGCTCGATACCGGCACCCACGAAGCCATGCTCGAAGCGTCGTTGTTCATTCAGACGATCGAGACGCGTCAAGGGCTGATGGTTGCTTGCCCGGAGGAGATTGCGTACCGCTACGGATACATTTCAGCCCGCCAAGTTGAAGCTGCAGCCGCAGCCATGAAGAACAATCGCTACGGAGCTTATCTTCTGCAGATGCTGAAAGAGCGCGTTTTCTGAAAGCCCATCCTCATGAAAGTTATTCCCATATCGATTACCGGCGCTCTCGTACTTGAACCCAAAGTTTGGACAGACGACCGCGGCTTTTTCCTGGAAAGCTATAACGAGAAGACGTTCGATAAAGTAGGGATCACTGAGAAATTTGTCCAGGACAATCATTCCTACTCTAAGCGCGGCGTGCTGCGTGGATTACATTATCAGGTCGCGAAACCGCAAGGAAAATTGGTTCGCGTGGTGAGCGGGGAAGTGCTCGACGTGTTTCTTGACCTGCGCAAAGGCTCTTCAACCTTCGGCAAGTGGTACAGCGTGAAGCTTTCTGGAGAGAATTTCCGGTTTGCCTGGATTCCCGTGGGCCTAGCCCATGGGTTTTACGTACTCTCCGAGAGCGCACACGTGCTTTATAAATCCACCGAGTTATATTTCCCGGAGCATGAACGGACTATTCTCTGGAATGATCCCGACCTGAAGATTGACTGGGGAAATCACGCCGAGCCGTTGCTTTCGAAGAAGGACAAACAGGGCACGCGTTTTCGAGAGGCAGAGATATTGTGACCTGCTGCCTAGATGCCCATACCGCTGGCGGCAGCAGTCTTTAAACCTTTAGTATTTTCTTTCAGCCATTCGCATAACTGCTTGCGCGCATAGCTTGGCATGTCTAGAAAACGCAGACCGGCCACGCCTTGATTGTCTTGCCACACAAGTTCAGCGGTTGCATGGATTCGATCGGGGCTGCCGGGAAGAGCGAAATCCAGATTCAAGGCACTCGATGTAGGCAGATCGCCGGCCTCAAAATTTATTGCTGCTCCTGACTCGCTCAGGTCCGCTATCAAAACTTGTTTTCCTGTTCCCCTTGATTGACGTGGGCTGAGACGCGCCGAAATCATTGTGTGTACTCGCTTCGCGCCGCGGCGCCGTTCGCGCGCCATCAGGTTGCGTACTGCCCGCAGGCCATGGCGAACGCGCTCTGGCGACAGCGGTTTATACAAAATGACCTGCGTTCCAATCTTAAAGACAGAATCCATCTTGGCAGCCGGGTGGGCTAACGCAATGCGGACCGCCTTGGTGCATGAAGCAAGCTCCATGACTCTTTCCAGCAGCGCCTTGGCGTCTTCCACTTCGTCATCTACCACGATTGCGTCGTAGCGGAGTTCAGCCGCCTTTTGTACCGCGACCTTGGTCTCGGAAAAGTGCTCCAAGTCAACGTCAAGGTCTTTAAAGCATCGCTTTAGGATGCGCACGGTATCGTCGTCGCGGCTTAAAAGAAGACTGCGCAGCATACGAAAAATGCTACGAACTGTGCCGAGTTACGGCAAGTTACTAAGGTGTTTGAGTCTGATCTTCAGCCTGAGCGTTTCAGATTCAAATCTCAACCCACTGCCCGGAAGCAGCTGACGTTCCAACTGCTTCCATGATCTCTTGAATTCGGACCGCATCACCGAAATTGGGATGAAACTCCCCGCCTCGCGCGAGTGTTTGCAGAAAATCGCCCAGCGTTGCTATGAACGTGTGCTCGTACCCAATGATGTGACCAGGCTTCCAGAAATTAGACGCGTAAGGATGTTCGGGGCCGTTGACCAACAGATTGCGCGGCGCCTGCAGCGCAGGCGTATCAGCGGCATCGGTAAACTGCAACCGGTTCATATCCTCAAGATCGAACGCCAGGCGGCCCTTCGATCCATACATTTCAAATCCGATTCCGTTTCGCCGTCCTACCCCGAAGCGGCTCGCCTCGAATGTTCCAATACTGCTATTTGCGAACTCCGCCATCAAAGCGACGGCATCATCCACTTCGCGTTGCGGCACGAAAGTATGCGTCGTGGCCGAAACTCGCGTGATCGGGCCATTTAGATACTCCGCCATATCGAGGGAATGCGAAAGGAGATCTCCAATCGCTCCTGATCCAGCCTCGGAGCGGCGATAGCGCCACGTGTTGCCTTTGGCGGGATCCGCTCCCGAAGAATTGAAGTAGTACGAACGATAGTGGAACGGCTGGCCCAGCTTGCCGGCATCAATCAGTTCTCGTGCAAACGCGACTGCGGGAGCACGGCGATAGTTGAACCATACAAGATTCCATTTTCCGCGCACGGCATCGGCCATTTGTCGGGCTTGGTCCACCGAGATCGCCAACGGTTTTTCGCACCAGATCATCTTTCCCGCTTGCGCCGCAAGAAGCGCAATGTCAGCGTGCAGTGCATTCGGAACCGCGATATCCACAACGTCGATGTCGGAACGAGAAACAGCCGCTTGCCAATCCGTACAGGCTTCTTTCCAGCCCCATTGCTGAGCAAATCTGTCGAGCCTATTCGCGTCGCGGGCACAAACGACCTTCGTATTCAGTTCGAAGGGCGAGTCAAAAAAGCGCCCGACCTGATGAAAAGTATTGGAGTGGGCACGAGCAATAAACCCGCTACCCACCATCGCGATATTCAGCTGTTTCTTGGATTCGGCCATTTTCGTGGAATCGACAGAATATCCGACCTAAGCAGACTTTGGATGCGCAAACTTTTGCGCTACAAATAGTTGCACCTTGGTCACCGGACAGGGGCCTGCCGTCGCATTGCGTTCCTGAGTTTCCGAAGTAGAATGAGCTCTTGTGGAGCCCAAAGACCCAAGCCGCGAGTCGAGCCCCGATGACTCTTTGCAGCCGAATTCGTCAGCCGACGAGTTCTTCAGCAAGATGAATCGTGATTTTCGCCGCCCAAAGCCCAGCGAAGAGGCTGTCGCCGCTGCTCTGCAGGCCATTCAAGCGCTCACGGGCGATGCCGCACTGGAGGCGAGCACGGAGAATGAGGCGGAGTCATCCTCTCCCGGACCCGGAGTTGCCAGTAAATGTTCAAAGTGTGGGGGAGTGAATTCCGGGTCAAACCGTTTCTGCGGGTTTTGCGGCGCAACTATCGAGCGTCCCGCATCGTCAGAAAAAATTGCGGCAACCTCCGCAGAGCAGCACGTCCATCATCATCACTATCATCATCACTACTTTCCGGGGAACCCAGGCCTGGATCTTGCTTCCCCACAAATATCTTCTGATCCGAGTGGTCCGTCTGTCTTCGCCGCAGGCGAAGGCGCGAACGATGCGGAAACGGATTCGGCTTTACGCAAGTTAGTGGAAGAGTGGACGATTGCCTGTAATGCAAAACGCGCCGATGACCTTGCCGCTCTATATTCTCGCGATGCGCTTCTGATCAGGCCGGGTGCGCCACTGATGCGCGGACGCGCTTCAGTTAAACAGTTGCTTCAATCAGAACTCGACAGCGGACTGGGCGATGTGCAGCTCGATTGCACTGAAATCGGCGTCATCTCGGACATTGGCTGCGTTGCCGGCGTCAGCCGAATGTTGGCCCCCGTCGCACCCGCAAATCGCCATGAACGAATCGGAAAATTCTTCCTCGTGGTGCGACGCGAAGGCGGGGAGTGGAAGATTCTGGCCGATATCTGGTGTCTGGATGCGGTGCGCGAAACCGGCCCCGCGCCGAAGCTGCGCAAATAAATCAAACCACTACGCCCAGGGCCTGCAAGTCTCGCCGAAGCTGCTGCGCGTCTTTCACCAACACGGTTTTGATGCCGACCTTTTCCGCCCCTGTTAAATTCTCCGGACGGTCATCGATGAACACGCATTCTTCCGGTAGATGTTGAGTAATGTTCAATGCGAGGCGGTAAATGCGTTCGTCGGGCTTGCGCAGTCCGACAAAGCAAGACGAGACAAACACGTCGAAGACTTCCGCCAGCTCAAACTTCTGGATGCGGTACTGGTTCAGTTCGCGCGATTCATTGTTGATAACAGCCATCACATATTTGCCCGATAAGTTGCGCGCCAGTTCGAGGCACTGCGGCTTGGGCCGTGACAGCGAAAATATGAATTGCTTGAACTCCTCACGCGTGAACGTGCGCGGCTGGTAAAAGACTGTTCGCTCCAGGTAGTCATCAAGAGTTACTTTGCCCTCTTCAAACGCGATGACCAGTTCTTTGTGCCGGGCTTCAAATTCTGGCTTGCTGAGCAGAAAACGCTCGACCGCAAGATCCCGCTCCTCGTGGTCCCACGCATTGGTGAGGAGGACCCCGCCGACATCCCAGAAGAGTGCGCGGATCGCTTGCATAAAAAATCGTACTGCGACTATTCATAATAACTGGATTGAATACGACGGACTAAGACCTGCCGGCGCGAGCAGCTTTGGACAGCGGCTTGGCAGTAGCGGGACGGCGTGTGCTGGGGATGTAAACGCACGAGCGGAAGTCGTAATGTTGCGACACGCAATCTCCGCAGATGTGCAACTGGTGCACGCGGCAGTGAATTACGGGAGACTCGGTGCCGCAAAGATCGCAGCCTCCGCGAACTGGCTTGGATGGTGCCTTTTTGGGCCCTGCACTAGCTGTACTCTGCAATAGGCGTGTCTTAAGATAGAAGCCGGCGGCGACGCTCAAAAATCCGAAAGAGATGGCGCAAATTGCCGCTCCAAGAATCGTTTGGTCATGATCGGGCGAAAATGCGGCTGGGAGGAACGACAGTCCGAGCAAAATGAATGCGCATCCGAAGACGATCACAACGCTGCTCAGCTTGCCACTCATCAAAAATCCTTCTTGGAAGAATGACGGCTTCTTCTTTCGGTGTTTAACTGTTGGAAGGTGTTCCACCGTGAAGATATCGGCTCCAGCAGAGTAACTCCAAGTAACCGAAGTAATGACGGCTAGGCGCGGGCCACGGTTTCAGCCGCAACCGCCTCGCGGAAGTAGTCGAGCGACATCTGAAGACCGTTCTCAAGGTTTACTTTAGCTTCCCATTGCAAAAGACTTCGTGCTTTGGAGATATCTGGCCGGCGCTGCTTCGGATCATCCTGCGGAAGCTTTGCATGACGAATGCTGCTCTTTGAGCCTGTGACGGCGATGACACGTTTTGCGCACTCGAGAATGGTGAATTCATCGGGATTACCAATATTCACCGGAAAGTGCTCATCGGACCTCGCCAGGCGCATTATGCCCTCAATTTCATCGCTTACGTAACAGAAACTCCGCGTCTGGGAGCCGTCGCCGTAAACCGTAAGATCGTCGCCGCGAAGCGCCTGCTTCATAAAGTTTGGGATCACGCGCCCGTCGTTCAACTGCATGCGCGAACCATAGGTGTTGAAGATACGCACGATGCGCGTGTCCACCTGGTGGTATCGGTGATATGCCATTGTTAGAGCTTCGGTGAACCGCTTCGCTTCGTCATACACCGAACGCGGGCCGATCGAGTTTACGTTCCCCCAATATGTTTCTTTCTGCGGATGCTCCAGCGGATCGCCGTAACATTCCGAAGTTGAAGCGACCAGATACTTCGCCTGATATTTCTGCGCGATTTCAAGGGCATTTAGCGTCCCGAAGGAGCCCACCTTCAATGTTTCAATCCCGTGGACCATATAATCCACCGGGCTGGCAGGAGAGGCGAAATGAAAAATGTAGTCAACTTTGTCGCAGTCGAACGGACGGTTGATATCGAGCTGCAGAAATTCGAAACTGCCCTCGCGGCGTAGGTGCTCGATGTTGGAGATTCGGCCAGTCAGCAGATTGTCCACTGCGACGACGGCATAGCCCTCCGCGAGCAGTGCTTCGCAAAGGTGCGATCCTAAAAAGCCGGCGCCACCGGTGACCAGCGCACGAGGCTTCATGAACGAATTTTCTTTCCGGGCTGAATTGCATTGGTCGGAGTTGGCTCTGGACTGGCTGCAGAACGTCCAACGCTGTAGTAGGTGAAACCCGCGGCTGCCATCACCTCAGGATCATACAAGTTCCGGCCATCAATGACGATTGGATATTTCATCTCCGACCGCAATCGCACCAAGTCGAGAGCCGCAAACTCCTCCCACTCGGTCAGAATCAGCAGTGCATCAACATCGTGCGCAGCATCATAAGCGCTCACAGTCAAGCTCACGCCCGAATTGAGCACCTCTTTGGCGCGCTCATGGGCCGCGGGATCATAGGCCCGAATTTCGCACCCTTCCTGCAATAGAGATTTGATCAGCAATATGGCCGGAGATTCGCGGATATCATCGGTGCCACCTTTGAATGCGAGCCCAAGCACACCGAGTTTCTTGCCGCGCAATGTCCACAGCGCGCTACGAACCTTGCGAATAAAACGCGCGCGCTGCTCTTCGTTGATGCGCATGACTTCATCGAGCAGGCGGAAGTCGTAACCGGATTCGCGGGCGACGGCGCGAAACGCCATCAGGTCCTTGGGAAAACACGAGCCGCCATACCCGATTCCCGGATTAAGAAAACGCGGTCCGATACGCGCGTCAGTTCCAATGCCCTTGCAAACCTGCTGCACGTTTGCGCCAACGCTCTCGCAAATCGAGGCAACTGCGTTGATGAACGAGATCTTCATGGCCAAAAATGCGTTCGACGCATGTTTGATGAGTTCGGCGCTTTTGGCACTGGTCGCGATGAGCGGCGGCGGGATCTGGGCCCGATCAGGGCGGGGAATCGCGTCCGGCCGCATGTAGTACGTTCCTTCCACTAACGGAGCATAGATCTCGCGCAGCACCGCCGCGCAGCGGTCTGTGTCGGCTCCGATCACGATGCGGTCGGGATATAGAAAAT
>QHZW01000471.1 GCA_003224815.1 Acidobacteriota bacterium
GCTTTGTGCCTCCCGCTCGTGGCCACAGGTACAGCACCAGCTTGTCCGGGAGAAGGTCATAGTGTGAGATCTCCCAGCCCGAATTGCTGATCACATCATCGAGTACTCGGCGGTCCACGTCAGCGCCTGGTGGGAGCCCGATTTCGGCAATCATCATCCCCCAGCCGCGGCTCCCAATGCGCTCGGCGTCAACTGCGCACCGTACCAAATCGCCGGCTCGAACGTCCGTTTTGTCGAAATGAACCGCCAGGCTGAGCGCCTCGACTTTTCCCAAGCGAGTCGATTCGGCTGCTGTTGTGCCAGCCCATGGCACGTAGTAATCGGCTACAACCTGCACACTAGCGGCGGTCAGGCCGCCACTACCTTGCACAGAAATTGTGTTCTCGCCGGGTTGAATAAAATGGGAAATATCCAGGAGGACAGGAGCATCTGCGCGCGACGACACTTGCAACGGTTTCACGTGACCATTCACCGTCACGTTGAGAGTCGCATCTCTGTCCGCCGGCTTAAAGCTATCAACGCCTTTCAGCAACGCTTCCAGGACGTTGACCGTCGCTTGACCGGAGTACCAGACCCCATAGTGGTCCTTCTGCTGAAGCAGCCACAGCGTGCCCGCATCAATCAGTTGCCGACCTTCAACCGTCGCCGGAGTTACGAGCGAAAGCGCGAGAACGGCCATGGCTGTGCTTTCGATTCTTCCGGTATTTCCCCAACCGTAGAAGGGAGTATTACGTTCAAGTGCCCAGTACATGCCACCATGTTCCGGCGTGGCAAGTTTCGAGAGTGTGATAACAATGGCTGAGGCTTGTTGTTCTTCTCCGTTTAGGTTTAGCGCAATAGCCAATTCAGCGAGCCCATATGGATCAGACAGACGACGATGAGGATCGGCCAGATATGCTAACGCTCGCGTGACCACATCGTGTACGGATTTCTTAAGAGGCTCAGAAAGCTGTTTTTGGGATTCTGCCAAGGTCACCGTCACGTAGGCGGTAAGGGAGTGGTCGTCCTCTCCGTATCGAGGCTGCCAGCCGTCTTTGTTCTGCTGCCCGACGAGCCACTTCTCGGCATCCTGAATGATCTCGGGATCGACCTCTATGAATCCCGAGGCGTCCGACAAAAATCGTACGGCGTACGCCGTGAGAGCTACATCTGGAGAACCGTGACCCCAATAGCTGAAACCCCCGACAGACTCACGATAATTCATGAGCCGGTGGTATCCGAGGTTAAGGTATCGATTGGCTCTTGACTGCAGCGGACCATTTGAGATGCCAGATGCTTTGTAATACCTGAGCAGCAGCACGCTTGGGTAAGTTGAAGAAATCGTCTGTTCTCCGCAACCGTAGGGGCGCTCAAGTCCAGCCTCGATGCTCTCGGTTACGTGCGCCAGCAGATTCGGGTAGATCTTCAGTTTCGCTTGCAGACTGCCAGAAACGAAATCAGGCGGAATACGTAGTGAAAGATTGTCACTCCCTCGTATGATGCCCGAGACCGTCGAATGCTGCTCCATACCGTCTGGATGTACGGTGAGGGTCTTCTCAATGGCATCCCCAAGAGAGCGACTCGCCGCATAGACCTGCTGCTTCCCAGACTTCACCATCGCCGTTGCGCGAAATGGGAAAACGGCAGTTGCGGATTCACCACCACTGACCAGTACAGACTGCTTGCCTGGATGTTCGAGGTCAAACCACGCGGCGGGCTTCATTTCTACATTGAGTTGCTGTGCCTGCGCGGTATAGTTCCGCACCACCACCGGAAGGTCAATGAGGTCACCTATGGTGAGGACTTTGGGAGGGTCGTGTTCGAGAAAGAATGGTTGGAAAGCTGGAATTTCGCTGTCGGTGACTCCGATTTCGCCGTTCTTTGTAGATGCCAGAACCGTCATCTTCCAGGTGGTTATGTTGTCGGCTAATTTGAACTTTAGATGGGTTCGGCCATTCGGATCAGTAATCACCGATGGTGACCAATACAACGTCTCCGGGAAGTAGTCGCGCAATCTGGGCGTGAAAGTCTCTTCATGAACCTGGACCTTGGTACCGCCAGCCGCTTTGTTCATTAGCGAGACACTCGCAGATGTAGTCTCAACACCCACCGCCTCCGCAGCGACTTCAACCGTTTCTGTCGCCGCACCCACGTTAAGCACCACGTTCACTGCCGTGATGCTGGTCGAGTGC
>QHZW01000472.1 GCA_003224815.1 Acidobacteriota bacterium
ACCCTCGCCAGCGGCACCAGGTACAAAAACACGCCGCTTACGACGATATATACGCCGGTCACGATGAGCACCCCAAAAATCATTGCGCGCGGCAGGTTACGCCCAGGATCGCGCGCCTCTCCCGCAATCTTGCTGACGTCCCACCATCCACCAAAAGTGAAAAACGCTCCCACCATCGCCATCGCGAGTGCCGGCCCCAACGGCAGCGACCCTGATCTCTGCGCAACCAGCGGAGCAAAGTTTGACCACGATCCCATCCGAAATACCAGCGCCCACACAACTAGGAATCCCAGAATTCCGAGCTTGAGCCACGTGCTCCAACGCAGAACGTTTGCAGACACTCGCACGCTCAGAAAATTCAAAATGCACAGTGCCCAAATCACCGCAATGGCGGCAGCTTTGGCCTCAACCGCCGACAGAGGGACGATGTATGCCACGTAACTCGCCATTCCTGTGGCCAGCGCTGCCGTCAATCCAGGATCGAGGACCAGAAGGCACATCCACCCGTAGAGAAACGCCGCGCTTGGCCCGAAGGTTTCGAGAAGATAAATGTAGATTCCACCATTGCGCGGATAACGAGCTGCGAGTTCGCCGTAGCATAGCGCTCCGCAGATGGCCAGCGTCCCCGCTGCAAGCCATATCATCAACAACCAGAACGGCGATCCCAACGATTTCGCCATTCCCGCCGGAGTCAAAAAAATTCCGACCGCAATTGATTCACTGGCGACTGCCGCCGTAGCGGACGCCAATCCAATTTGACGCTTCAGAGTCGGTGCCGCGCCAGCATCGCGGGATGAAGTCATTCGTTCCTTTTTCTCGATATGTGCCGCGAAAAGCCGAGCACCAATAGAAACTAAGCTGGCGCACTACTCAATAACTGTTTTGCATTATTGATTGAAATCTATTCCTCTCCAATAATCGCGGAACTCTGACTTAACGCAGGTAATGCCTGGCTGGAGTGCCGTTTCGCTGCGCCCCATCAACCACTTTGTCTGAGGGAACGAAATATGGCTTCATCGAGAAATTTGGCTATCGTGGCTCTGCTGGCATGCTCGTTTGCGTCCGCGCAGCAAATCACCGCTAACATTCGTGGCGTAGTTACAGATCCGAGTGGCGCCGTCGTGCAGAACGCCACCGTTACGGCGCGGCAGATAGAGACTGGGCTTAGACGAGGCGCGAGCACCGATCGTGCGGGCAACTTCATATTGCTGGAACTTCCGGTCGGGCACTATCAACTGGAAGTCACCGCCACGGGGTTTCAAAAATTCCTTCAAGATGGCATCTCGCTGGATGTCAATGAAACGGCAACAATCCCGGTGCATCTGGTGGTCGGATCCGAAAAAGAAGTCGTACAGGTGAAAGCCGATGCTGAACTCATTCAGCCTACGGTGACTGGCATGGGCGAAGTCGTCCACGAGCGGGAGATTCTCGATCTGCCGCTCGATGGCAGAAACTTTTTTCAACTGGGTTGGCTTCAGCCGGGCGTAGTTCCACTCACTCCTGGATTACAGGAGGCCGGTGGTTCGTTGCGCGAAGGGCAAGCTTACGCTGTCAACGGACAGCGCCCGGAATCGAACAACTTCATGATTGACGGCGCTAACAACTTTAACGGGGTTGATGGCGGTCTCGTTTTGAAGCCGCCAATCGATGACATCGCAGAGTTCAGAATACTGACTCACAACTCCAACGCTGAGTTCGGAACCAGTCTCGGTTCAACGACTAACATCATCACCAAGTCTGGTTCCAACTCAATTCATGGCGCGCTGTGGGAGTTTGTGCGCAACGACAAATTCGACGCCACCCGATTTCCTGGGACCGTTGTCGAGCCCCTAAAACAAAACCAGTTTGGAGGCTCTGTCGGCGGTCCAGTGCGCAGAGACAAGACTTTCTTCTTCGCGTATTACGAAGGCTTTCGTAATCGCCAGGGCGAGTCCGCAGGCTCTACCGTGCCTTCAGTTAAAGAACGCAACGGCGATTTTTCGGAATTGTGTGATGCATCAAACGGCGAGACTTTTGACGCCGGCGGCCTGTGCAGCAATCCTGCGCATCAGCTTGGTCTTGAATTCACAAATCCACCGACGCCGCTGCCGTTCAATCAATTGCCGCCTCCGTTCATCAGTTCCTTCTCGCAGAATCTTCTCAGCTTGTTCCCCTTACCCAACAGTGGAACAAACGTTTTCACGTCCACCGAGATCAAGCGTGATGATTCGAACCAGGCCGGGGTGCGCATCGATCACTATCTCACCACAAACGACACTTTGAACTTCCGTTACATGATCAGCGACGGCAACCGCTTTGACCCGCTCTCACCGGCTGGAGCAAGTGTCCCGGGATTCCCAGTCGAGGAAGATCATCGTGCGCAGAATTTCGTCGCACAGGAGACGCACACCTTCACGGGCTGCGATCGGACCTCCGCACATCATCGTGAGCGGTTACACCGTAGTCGGAGCTCCCATAACCGGGCCGCGCCGCAGCTATGAAGACGCGTACGACTATAGTGCTTCACTCGACTGGATTCGCGGCAAGCACGAATTGAAGTTTGGTGGCGGCTATCAGCATCAGGGCATCAACATGCTGCAGGGTATCGCTACAAACGGTTTTTTTGTCTTCGCGCCTTTTCCACTTACCGATGCATTCGCCAGCTTCATGATAGGCCAGCCGGTCTTCTTCCTTCAGGGACGAGGCGATTTCGCGCGTGGCATACGCGGGCAGAACTTCAATGGTTATGGGCAGGATACCTTCAAAGTAAATTCGCGTCTCACGCTGAACGCGGGGCTGCGCTATGAATTGCCGACGCCCTACAGCGAAATCCATAACCGGCAAACTCTCTGGATTCCCGGACGCCAGTCCGCTGTAAAGCCAAATGCGCCTGCAGGCCTTCTGTATCCCGGTGATCCCGGAGTTCCGGCGGGTCTCATTCCTACTTTCAAGAAAGCTTTCGCACCGCGCGTTGGCGTGGCTTGGGACCCGACAGGGTCATCGAAATGGCTGGTGACTTCAGCCTATGGAATTTTTTACGAGCCCTATTACACCGGGCAGGGTGGCCCATTGCAGGCACCGATCAGTGCTCCACCGGACCTGCAAACTGAACAGATCAATCTTAGTCAAACCACGCCTCTTAACTTTGCTGACCCGTACAATGGCAATCCTCCCGCGCCGAATACTTTCGCAACGCCGCTCACCAATCTAACTCTAACGCCGAATCTTCCCTTGCCTTACACACAGGATTGGGACCTGAACATCCAACATTCGCTGGGCTCCGACCTCCTCTTTGAGATCGGTTACGTTGGCACAAAAGCAACCAAGCTGCCGCGCTTTATCGAGGGCAACCCTGCAATCTACAAACCCGGCATAGATCCATCAACAAATCAGCCTTATTCCACCACAGACAACGCCGATCAGCGTCGGCTGTATTCTGGATGCACACTTAACGATCCTCCGAATACTTGCGTCTATTCCTCGGCTGGTTTGATCGCTGGAATCGCGAACTCAAGCTACCACGCGCTCGAAGCCAGCCTCAACAAGCGATTCAGCCACGGACTTTCATTTGTCGCGTCTTATACACTTTCGAAATCCATTGACGACGCCTCTTCATTCAACATGACTGGGTCAGCCGCAAAGCCTGTAGCAGGAGAAAACGATCTCGCCCAGAACCCGTTCGATCTCGCCGCGGAGCGAGGCCGCTCGCTGTTCGATGCGCGAAACCGGTTCGTATTCAGTTATCAGTGGAACCTTCCCTTCTGGAAGCAGCCCCACGGGTGGTACCAGCACGTTTTGGGCGATTGGCAGGTCAATGGCATCGCAACCGTGATGAGTGGCACTCCATTCACGGTCTTCGATTCCAACGATGTCTCGGTGCAAGGGGGTGCGCCGGAGATCACCGGCTTCTCAGCCAACCGTCCCAATCTACTGGCTGGTCAGGACCCCAACGCCGGCCCTCAATCCGCTAACGCTTGGCTCAAGGCGAATGCGTTTCAGCGTATCACCCAGGACCCGAATTCGCCGGTACAGCAGTTCGGCTCAGCGGGACGAAATATTGCGGAAGGTCCTGGTTACGCCAACTGGGATTTCTCGGCGTTCAAAAATATTCCGATCAGTGAGTCGAGGCAATTTCAGTTCAGGGCGGAGTTCTTCAACTTCCTGAATCACACCAACTACCGTCTTCCCGATAGCGACATAAGCTCGCGCACGTTCAACCAAATCTTGGCAGCCTTGCCCGCGCGAGAAATCCAATTGGCGCTGAAGTTCTTGTTCTGAAATACGGACGGTGGCACACCTCGTTTCCGCTCGAAACTACCACAGCCTTGTTGGCTACAATGTCCAATCAAACGTATTCATCTCGAAATGACCCACTTCCCGTCCCAGGAAATTCACTCAAATAACTGTTGATAAATCTCTATTGCACGTGCGCCGTGAAAGGCGCTGGTTCACTGCGGGTGAAAGTCCCGCCCGGGAACTGTTCGCTCCACCCGGTAGCAATCGGAGCGGCGGTGAAGGAAACGAAGCCGTCGGAGCCTCCGGTGTAGAGGGTCGCGTAGGCGACTCGGCGAGCATGCAGGCCGTAACGCGAGTGAACGCTGAGCAGGCCTCGAAACGATTAATGCAGGAGCCGACCCACCGTGTAATTGGGGAAGGCCGATGTTGATGGAAAAGTACGAGCGAATAAGTTCCATCAAACCTGCCGGGGTAATGGCGACGGCATGTAGGCAAAAGGGACCGGCTGCAACACGGGAAGCCCCAGCGGTGGTCGCAGTAGGGATCAACTGACAACTCGTGAGAGATAGGTCAGGCCGTGTGGGGTGGCGGAGAGGCCCGTACTACCGATGAAGCCGGGTAATGCGGGTGGAGGGAAGGGGCCTCAGTTAAAGACGGACGCAAGAAGCAACGCAGGACATGGGGATTGACCCACAAGTCTAGCCACCCCAAGGTTGTGTTCAGAAGTTGCAGACGGCGTTACATGCCGAATTTGTTCGGTGTGCGTCTTTTCCGAGAGCCGGATGCGGGAAATCCGCCTGTCCGGTTCGATGAGCGGTTGCAGCGATGCTAGTTGGCGTTCTAGCGGGAAAAGACCCGCCAGAGAAAATTGCCCAGTTGTCTCTGTAGTGATATCCGGCGGCGGAGCGGGCGACCAAACCGTCGAAAGCCCGGAGGTAAAAGTCCCCGTCGGCTGGGT
>QHZW01000115.1 GCA_003224815.1 Acidobacteriota bacterium
CGGTGCACCTCAAACCGGTTTCAGCCTTATTCACCCCTGGATACTGGCTGCTGAGTGCTGAATGCTGCGCCCAGCCAGCAGTCCCTTGTTATCCTAGAACCAATGCCTTCGCTCTACGCCCGCTGGATGCACAACTGGGAAACGCGCCTCACGCAGGTGGACAACAACCGCGTGGTCCGTCCCATGGAGTGGGGCATTGAGTGGACGCGCGGCTGGCCCTGCCGCAACGGCTCCATGTCCACGCAGACGCCAGAAGAATGCGAGGCCTATCTCCGGACCTACAACTCACGCGCCGTTGCCAGTAGCGACGAATTCTTTTCTTATAACGTCCCTTCCGACTTCCGCCTCGAGACTCGTGACGTCGAAGTCTTCAGCACACGCCACATTCCGGATCCCCAACTTGAACAAAAAGTTCGCGGCACCAGGGCGCAATTTTTGCGATTCACGTCGCCGGTACGCACGCCTTATCCGGAAAACAACCTCGTTAATGCCCGCTGGTTCCCGGCGTCGAAAGGCAAGAGCGCTGTCGTGATGATGCCGCAGTGGAACTCCGACGCGCTGAGCCACAATTCTCTCTGCCGGATTCTGAACCGGCTCGGGATTTCCGTGCTGCGGCTCAGCATGCCATATCATGACATTCGTCGCCCGGCCGAGATTACGCGCGCTGATTACGCGGTTTCCGCCAACATCGGCCGCACCATCGATGCGGCGCGCCAGGGAGTACTCGATCTCCGCTGCTGTCTCGATTGGCTGCAGCAGCAGGGATACGAGAAGCTGGGGCTCGTCGGCACCAGCCTCGGCTCATGCTACGGATTTCTGGCTGCCGCGCACGATGCGCGAATTGAAGTCGCCGCCTTCAACCATGCCTCTACTTATTTCGCGGATGTGGTTTGGCATGGGCAATCCACGCGCCATATCCGCCAGGGGGTCGAGCCGCATCTCGATCTTGACCGCTTGCGCAGCGTGTTTACATGCGTTAGCCCGATGTCATACTTCGAGCAGTTTGCCCGCTTCACGCGAAAGTCGCTCATCATTTACGCAAAATATGACCTCACTTTTCTTCCGGAATTTTCGCGGCAAGTCGTCGAGCAATTTGAAGCTCACAAGCTCGATTACAAAGCCGTCGCCCTGCCCTGTGGACACTACTCAATTGGCGAGACGCCATATAAATACATGGACGGCTGGCACCTGGCATCTTTTCTGGGGAGAGCGTTTAAGAAATAGCAGTCACCGCGCATCTCAATACTTGCGTCCCAACGCCAAATGGATTCAATGTGCCTATGCAAATAAATACGCTCCCTAAGGCCCGCGGAATTTTTCATCCTGTAATGACCGGCGCGCTCTATGGTTTCCTGGTACTCGTGTTTCTGCTGCTCGCAGACGAACTCTCCGTTCATTACGGCTTGGGAATGTGGCAGCGGGCGTTCGATGATTTCTGCGGAGCTTTGATCGCTGCACTGCTGGTTTATCGGTACGAGCACACCCGCTCGAAACACCTGAGCGAAAAGCTGAAGACCATTGAAATGATGAATCACCACGTCCGGAATGCGCTCCAGGTGATTGTGGATTCGGTTTACGTCCATGGTCACGCCGAGCAACTCGAGGAAATTTCGAATTCCGTCAAACGGATTGACTGGGCGCTTCGGGAAATTCTTCCCGGGCGGGTGCTGGATGAGTATGATGCTCCGGAAAATGCGGGCAAGAAACAGTCAAGGGATCACACGGCCGCGTAACCCGAGCCTCGCTGGTTATTCCATTCCGTCGCGTTTAGGATAGGTGTTGATGAACCCCGAAATATCCCGCTCGCTGTCTGGAACCGATCCCGATATTGCCGCCGCCATCGACAACGAAACCCGCCGCCAGCACGACGGATTGGAGCTGATCGCCTCCGAGAATTTCGTTAGCGAAGCGGTGCTCGAAGCGATGGGCTCGGTATTCACCAACAAATATGCGGAAGGCTATCCCGGCAAGCGCTACTACGGCGGATGCGAGTACGCCGACGTGGTCGAGAACTTGGCGCGCGACCGCGCCAAACAGCTCTTCGGCGCCGAACACGCCAACGTGCAGCCGCATGCGGGATCGCAGGCCAACATGGAAGCCTATGCAGCCGTGCTGCAACCGGGCGATACCATTCTCGGACTGAACCTCGCCCATGGCGGACATCTCACCCACGGTCATCATCTGAATTTTTCCGGCAAGACTTACAAGATCGTTCCCTATGGCGTCACGAAAGAGACCGAGACCATCGACTACGACGATCTGGAAAAGCTTGCGGAGAAAGAAAACCCTAAACTGATCATCGGTGGCGGCAGTGCCTATCCCCGCATCATTGATTTTGCGCGTATGCGGCAGATCGCAGACAAAGTTGGCGCGCTCTACCTGGTAGACATGGCGCACTTCGCCGGACTCGTCGCCGGAGGCGTTCATCCTTCGCCGGTGCCGCACGCGCACATCGTGACTACAACCACGCACAAAACTCTGCGCGGTCCGCGCGCGGGCATGATCCTATCGAAACAGGAATTCGCGGCCGCAATAGATAAAGTTGTTTTTCCAGGAATGCAAGGCGGGCCGCTGGTTCACATCATCGCTGCGAAGGCCGTCTGCTTCCGCGAGGCGCTTCAGCCGGAATTCCGCAGCTATGCCAAGCAGATTGTTGCCAATGCC
This sequence comes from Acidobacteriota bacterium, assembly GCA_003224815.1. GTDB lineage: Bacteria > Acidobacteriota > Terriglobia > Terriglobales > Acidobacteriaceae > Gp1-AA145. The sequence goes on from QHZW01000115.1 coordinate 2,665, forward strand.
AAGGCGCTGGCTGACACACTCGCCGCGGAAGGCTTCCGCATCATCTCCGGCGGGACGGACACGCACCTGATGCTTGTTGATGTTTTCTCCAAAGGCATGCTGGGCAGCGAAGCGGAAAAGGCACTGGGCGAGGCCGCAATTACTGTGAACAAGAACGCAATTCCGTTTGATACTAATCCGCCCATGAAACCGAGCGGCATCCGGATCGGCACCCCGGCTCTCACCACACGCGGCATGAAGGAACCAGAGATGCGGCAAGTGGGGCGATGGATTGCAGAAGCGCTGAATTCGCGGACAGATTCTGGTGTGTTGGGCAAGATTCGACGCCAGGTCCTGGAACTCGCAGATGCGTTTCCGCTTTATGCCGAGCGAAGGGAAAAGACGCATGCAGGAGTGTAGGCTTAAAGGAAGAACATGTTCGAACGTTATACAGAGGGTGGGAGACGCGTAATTTTTATGGCGCGCTACTTCGCTAGCCAAACTGGGAGGACAATTATTGAAACCGAGCACCTGCTGCTGGGGCTACTGAGAGAAGACAAGGGCTTGGCTCAACGGTTCCTTGGCTCGCCGTCAGCCGCCGAAGTCGTGTGGAAAAGGATCGAGCAGAGCAAGCCGGCGGGCGAAAAGATTTCTGGATCCGTGGATCTAGCTCTCACTGACGGGTGCAAACGCGTGTTGAAATTCGCTGTGGAAGAGGCCGAACAACTTTCGACCCGGCATATCGGGCCCGAGCACGTGCTGCTCGGGCTACTCCGGGAGGAAAAGGGCTTTGCTGCGGTAATCTTGAGTGAAAAAGGAATTCATCTCGGACCTACGCGCCAAGACCTGATTCGAAATCCCCACCAGTACTGCCCTCACTCGGAATACCCGCAGGATTCACGGCCAGTACCGCAAGACATTGCGGACGCACGGAATCGACTCAAGGATATTGTCAGGCGCATGGAGCAGGCGGTGGCAAACCACGATTTCGCGGCTGCTCGCGCCTGCTCCGATGAAGAACGCACGGAGCGTGAAAAGCTTCTTGCTCTTCATCGTCAACACGGAATTGATGGCCAGCTCCTCGACTGAGCGCTTATGAGAACGACTGTCGCCCTTGACGACGATCTCGTCCGCATCGCACAGGAACTCACCGGTGTAGGCGAGAAGAGCGCTTTAATTCGCGCAGCCCTCAAGGCTCTCATCGAACGGGAAAGCGCCCGTAGGTTGGCATCCCTGGGCGGCACCATGCCTGGGCTCAGGCGCCTTCCCCGCCGGAGAATGAAATAAGTCCGTGTGGTCTTCAAACGTCCTAGGCGGCAATGATGGCCGCTCTTCCACTCCAGCGCGTAAGATTATCTGCTGCTGGGCCCGGAGCAGAAAGTTCACGAGATCGGCGCCTTGCCGAGCAACTTTCAGTCAATCCCGGTGCCTCCTTCCGATACGCCGAAAGGATATTGGGAGGGGCACACCGTGGTTCGACGGCAGGGCTGCGAACTGGTTCATGTTCCTTATTTATTTTGGCTGCCCCGGTACCTGCCATGTCCTTACGTGGTTACCGTGCACGACCTGCTTGAGCACATGTACCGCGCACGCAATGGCTCGAATTTCAAGCGCTCGCTTCATTTTCACCTCACCCGCCTCGTTCTGAAAAATGCCGCAAGAATTTTCGCGGTCTCACAGTTCACCAAGAGCGAAGTACAAAATCTGTTCGGGATTGACGGCGGACGCATTGAAGTCGTTTACAACGCCATTGATCCCCGTTTCCTAACCGGACACGCCAGCGACGCCGACCGGCAGATGTTGGCTGAGCGCTATCAGATCACCGGTCCGTTTCTGCTTTATGCCGGCCGCATCAGCCCGCACAAAAACATCGTGCGGATCATCGAGGCGTTTGCCGCCCTCAAGGCTGAACTCGCCAAGCAGGATGTCTATCCTGACCTTAAGCTCATCATCATTGGCGACGAGCTGTCGAAACATCCTGACTTACGGCGAACAGTCGTACGCGGCGGCGTTCAGAACGATGTTCGGTTCATGGGTTTCGTTCCCATTGACGTGCTGCGGATTTTCTATGACCTGGCAAAGGTATTCGTGTTCCCATCTCTCTACGAAGGTTTCGGGCTGCCTCCGCTCGAAGCCATGGCGCACGGCACCCCGGTGCTCACCTCAAATACTTCTTCGATTCCCGAAGTCGTGGGCAACGCTGCGGTAATGGTCAATCCTGAAAATCTTTTTGAAATGATGCGTGCCCTGCAACGCGTGCTGGTCGATCAGACTCTTCGCGAGCGCCTCCGGTGTGCAGGCTATGAACAGGTCAAGAGGTTCTCCTGGGACCGTTCGGTCAGTGAGGTGCTCGCGGGATATCGCGAGGTAGTAAGCTAGAATGGATAAGGAAGCACGCCGAACGCGCATTGTTGTGCCGCAAAGAGCACGGCACATCGCGCGGCGCGCTCAGGTCCTTGGGCGACTAACAGCATGTCGCCTTAGGATGACAACACACATTTTCATGTCCCAAGCTGCCCAAGCCATAACTCGAGCTCCCGCTGACGTTGTACGCGAAGCGCCTGTCTCGCAGGCGCCTAATGGCATTTGCTACGCCGTTGCCGGCGAGATGAGCATCTCCGCAACCGAACTTGAGCGGATGATCTCTGCTGTTCCAAAAGCCATCTCGGCTGCGCTGGAGCGCAAGGCCTATTACTTCGTTCCGCTCACAGTAAACCAGGGCGATCAAACGGTTATCGCGGACCGCTACGATGTCGCACTCAGCGACAGCGCCGTGTGTCATCGCAATCTCGAACTCGGTGGATCGCTGTGCGTGTTCATCTCCACGCGCCTGATGGATGACAAGTTTTCTGTTGCGTTCGAGTTCTATATCAACGTGGGCCATGCGTTCGTCGAGCGCGCGGGAGTATCGCAGGAGTTTGCCGACCTGGTTTGGAAGCAGGCCAATGCGAGTATCCGTGGCGAAACCTCGCTCGACGCTTGGGAATCCCGCAAACTGGCAACCGGACACGCCAGTGATGCTGAGAAGCACAAGAACGAATATTTCGCTGCCGCTTTTTCGGACGCGATCTCAATCTATCTGCTGTCGCTTTTTCTGGACGTTGATTATCAGGACCTGCGCGAACGCGACTATCCGCTGCTCGCCCCGGCGGCTCTTGCTGAGCGTCTGCGCAAAATCGCGGAATTGTTTCCGGTTAATCCTGGGTTCGACTTTCAGGTGTTCTATCGCAGGCGCAGTTAGACCTTTGGGGGTCGGACATTTTTGTCCGACCGGTTTTCAGCTGCATGCTCGTTTTCCAAGGGAAGACCGCTCGGACAAGAATGTCCGAGCCACACGGCTTACTTCTGCATAATCACCAGTTCGCCATTTTCCACGCGCAGGCCTGCGATGCCATCCGGTAGCTTCAGTTGATCTCGCTGTTCCGCCAGCTTTTTCTGCAAAGATGAATTCACTAGCGAGACCGGAATGCTCATCTCACCCACTTTGAACTCTGTGGGATCAAAGGTGATGTATCCATCCTGCGATCCGAGGTGACCGACCAGCGTCACGTAAATGTCTTTACCCGCAACTTGTGTCACGAACTGTCCGCGGGCGACATCGCCCTGCAGTTCTACTTGGGAATCCTTAACCTGCACTTCGCCGGGTGCGACTGTCGAGTCCGGCGATGTTGAAGTCGAACTCGAATGGCGAGCCGTAACGTCTGTGGGGGCAGCATTCATTGACCGCGCCATCTCCGCGCTGACCTCCTGAGAACTGAAGTGCACTTCCGTCGGCTCGCTCCCGTCTGTCCTAGGTGCTTCGAGCTGGGCGAGCTTCTGGTCAAAGGATTGCGCATTGGCGGTGGCGGTTTCTGCTGTCTGCGGCTCGGCGATCGGCCCGGGCATACTTAGGACCTGGTACACGGTGATCACGCCCAAGACCAGTGTGATAGCGGTGAATATACGTTTGCCAGTGATTTTCATAAGGGTCTCCTGAGGCGCCAAGAGTGCGGCACTCACGAGAATGGTAGTTAAAGGGGGGCCGTCACCGTAGTAACGGAAGTTGATGCCTGTCTAAAGCACCGTCGTAGTCCGGCGTTGTGGCTAAGACTTGCTAAAAGCCGTTTTGCCTCAGGCTTTTGTAGGGAGACCCGCCTCAAAAAGCTCTTAACCGAGAAGAACGCAGAGGACGCAAAGACAGTGATTTTCTCCGGGTTGCTGTTCAAGGCCCGAGTAGGCGCTACCGCTTCGCTCTTTTCCGTGCTGGTTCGGTTTCGGTTGCTGCTGGCTTCTTCTTGCCTTCCATCTGGGCCAGGCTCTGCTTCAGGGCTGCCATAAGGTCAACCACAGGCGCGAGCTTCTTCGGCTTCTCGACTTCTGCAACTTCGCCGCCCTCGAGCTTCGTTTGGATGAGCTTCTTGAGGTTCTCCTGAAAGTCGTCGCGATACTTCTCTGGATCCCAATCCGCGGCCAGTGCCTCAATTAACTGGTGCGCGACTTTTACTTCGGCATCTTTCAACTCGACATCCGGCGCTCCGAAACCTTCGACCTTGCGAACTTCCTCCTCGTAGTACATGGTATGCAGCATCATTCCGCCTTCGTGGGGACGCAGAAACACCGTGTACTCGCGGTTGTGCATGGTGAGCTTTGCAATGGCGACGAACTCGCTCTCCTCAAGCGCCTTGGTCAGCAGCGCATAAGGGCGGCGGCCAGCTTCCTCGGGCATCATGTAATAGGAGGACTCGAAGTAAACCGGATCGACTTCACTCGATTTCACGAACTCGAGGATTTCCATTGTCTTGGCTGTTTTGGGTTCAATTTTCTTGATCTCTTCGGGCTCGATGACCACGTATTCATTCTTCCGGTACTCGTAGCCCTTCACGATTTCGCTGCGATCCAGAACCTGATTGTCGAGAGGGCAAATGAGTTGCTGCTTCACGCGATGAAGATCGGTGCGATGAAGCTGGTTAAATGAAATCCCGGAACTGCGCGCGCCGGAGAAGAGTCGCACCGGCATTGAGATCAAGCCAAAGGTAAGATATCCAGACCAAACGGAGGCCGCCATAGTTAATTTTCCTGGTTCAGCCGGCTTGACTCCAGGTTCCACGCCGGCTCAAACGCTTTTGGTGCCAGAGCGCACCGCGTAGCAGTTTAGACTACTGCCTCCAGTTTGATGCAGGGGAAATTAGGCGGTAATCGAATCTCAAAGCTGGACAGCTGGTGTGCGAAGCAGGACGGGGCCATATCTGGTGTTTATCGCTGTGGTTCGGAGGCTTAGGCGCAAGCTGTTATATCTCATGACATTCTTTAATGCTGAAAATGAATGACTTAGCTTGCATGGCCACGCTTCTCGCGGCGGTGCCAGTACCCAAAATATGGCTTGTAGCCGTCATCACTCTGGTATTTGCCGTCTTTGGACGCCTGGTTCACGGAGTCACTACCTCTGGGGCAGTTGCTGGCGGAGTAGTCTGCTTTGCTCTGTTTCTAGGTGCCGGATGGGGCGGGTTTTCAGGGTTGTGCGCCGTTTTTGTGCTCACATGGGCGGCAACCCGATTCGGCTACGCGCGCAAGCAAAGCTCGGGAACCGCTGAAGCGCGCAGCGGCAGAACGGCGCTGCAGGTTCTCGCCAACCTAGGCATTGCGACGATCTGCGCCATTGCCTTCGTTCCTTCGGGAAACTCTCGTTTGCTCGTGGCGCTCGGAGCTGCGCTGGCGGAGGCGGCTGGCGATACGGTTTCCAGCGAAATCGGAGAGGCAATTGGCGGCACCCCGCGCCTGATCACCACCCGGCAGGAAAGTAGGCCTGGAACTGATGGGGCGGTCACCTGGGCTGGAACAGCCGCAGGGATCGCCGCAGCATTAGCGGTCGGCGCAGCTTACGCCTTCACAGAGCAAATCGGATGGCATGGCCTGATGCTGTGTGCCCTAGCGGGAATCCTCGGCACGTTTTTCGACAGCCTTCTGGGCGCAACGATTGAGCGCCGGGGACTGATTGGAAACAACACCGTGAATTTTCTTTCGACGTTGGCCGCCGCAGCTATAGGGTTCGCCACCGGATAATCCCGCTGAAGATGAAATTGTTTGCGGCGGCGCGAACTCCGCCGTCATCTCATTCGCAAGCAGTTCCCGCCCGAAGCAAATTTACTATGGAGAAAACTAAATGCCCGACCCACGATTCCCAATCGGCAAATTCAGCTTTCCCGTGGCTGTGAGCGAGACAGACCGCGCCACCATGATCGCAGAGATCGAACACGCGCCCGCTAACATGCGCGCTGCCGTTACGGGATTGTCTCCGCAGCAACTCGACACTCCCTACCGCGACGGTGGCTGGACGGTGCGGCAGGTGATCCACCACATGCCCGACAGCCACATGAACGCGTACGTGCGTTACAAGCTGGCGCTCACTGAAAACGAGCCAACCATAAAGCCCTACGACGAAGCCCGCTGGGCGGAACTCGCGGACAGTCAAGCCACGCCGATAGAGGTGTCCCTCGCGTTGTACGCGAACCTGCATGACCGCTGGGCTCGGCTGCTGCGCTCGCTTGCCCCCGACGATTGGAAACGGCAGTTCCGCCATCCGGATTTGGGCGTGGTTTCACTCGAAAAGAATCTCGCGCTGTACGCGTGGCATGGCAGGCACCACGTCGCGCATGTGACTGAGTTGAAAAAGAGGATGGGGTGGTAGCTTAAGAAACCCACCCACCGCAGTTGCGATCCGTGTGTTTCCACTGGCCCCTAACATTCTCGAAAATCAGCGTCGATCCGTGTCCACATAACGATCCGCACCAGAACCCGAACTAACAATTGCATAGTGATGTGACTTGTCGAAGACAATCTCTGATAGGGAAAACAGTCCAGTCGAGAATGCCTTTTCTACCGCCGAGTGGACAGGTTCCCCTTGCCGGATTGTCGTGTCCGGGTCATTGTTGCGCACGATTCTCGCCTGTCTCTTTGGATCAACGAGCGTCATGTTCTTTGAAGGGAGAACATCTGGGGTGAGCTCATGATAAGAATGCGACCGAGTAGAGAGATCATCCACTTGGATGTCCTCCAGACATCCTCCCCGAGAAAGACCACTAGCTGGGGATTCCGAATCGAGAGGAAACGTTCGGACAGAAACGTTAACTGTTCCGCCGGACTTATCCGAGACATACTGCTGCAGAACGGCTCTGTAGATGGCCACTTCATCTACGCTCAAGGGCGCGGTGTTCTTTTGCAGTTTCTCTTTTCCGGAACCGGATGGCATCGAGATTAATGCACATGCAATTACGAGAATTGCAGGTAACGATTTTCGCATGAGTCCTCCGGAATGTTTAGACACCATTCAGGTTGAAAATGAATGCGCGTGTCAGCTCCTGATTCCAAGCCTCCACACCAGGTAACTCGCGCTCTCGCGCAAAATAGCCGTGCCCCTTTGCCAGGTTGTTTTCGGGCGCGAGTCAGCCCGAGGAGAAACATAAACCTGCAATCCTTCATGCTCGAGCATTTTGCGAATGCGGAACACATGGTAAGCGTCACTTACGGCAATGCATGTGCTCATGTGGTTGGCGCGCATAATCACTGCCACTCGTTGCGCCGATTGGGAAGTGTCTGAAGCCGTAGTTTCGGCGATCAGCGCGAGTTCGGGAACTCCCCGCCGCATAAGATAGTCGTGCCCAACCCCGCCTTCGCTAAATTTCGGATCAGCGGCCGGGCCTCCCGTAGTGATGACAACCGGTGCAAGTCCGCTACGAAACAAATCATCGGCGTGATCGAGACGGGCCTTGAAGACTGGCGACGGATGGCCATCGTATTGGGCGGCTCCAAATACGATGATGGCATCGGCGGTGTGCAGTTGTTGTTGACGCGAGTCGCGCACCACGGCGTGCGCCAGAATGGCGAAAGTGGCGGCCACAACCGCCACCGGCAAGAAGCTCCAGAAAAGCCGGACATTGCGCTTCGACCAAGCCGTGGCGCTCACCCCTGCGCAAAGAACTCAGAGATTTCGTGTGACGGGATTGCGCCCTCGCGCAGCACTTTCCAGCGTGCCTCTTCATCGGTCAGATCGACAATGGTAGATGCGACGTCACGAGGAGAAGTTCCGCCATCAACGATGATGGGAATGCGGACGCCCAGTTGCTCGCGAACAGCGTCCGCCGTCGTGCATTCGGATTCGCCGCTCAGGTTGGCGGAAGTCGCCGTGATGGGAATACGCGCGGCCTGCACGACAGCCAGAGGAATCGCGGAATTAGGTATGCGCAGGGCCACGTTGCCTGTATTGGCAGTGACTTTAAGCGGCAGGCGCGAAGCGGCCTTGACGATGATAGTCAGGGGCCCGGGCCAGAATTTTTTGGCTAATGCGCGGAATTCATCCGGCAAAGGTTTCGCGAGTTCTTCAGCCTGGTCCACATCCTCGATCAGCAGCGAGAGCGGTTTGTGCCGCGAGCGCGATTTGATTTCGTAAACCCGGTCCACCGCCCGCAGATTAAATGGATCCGCGGCCAATCCGTAGAAAGTGTCGGTCGGCATGCCGAGCACTTGTCCGGCGCGAATCTGGTCGGCCGCATACCGGATCAGAGACGGCTCCGGAGTATCTCTGCTGATTTTGACCATCTCTACCTGCACCAGATTCTCCTGCTGTTGTAAGTAAGAAGCTTAAGATACCACGACGGCTCGCAGCCGAAAACACAGTCACCCGCGTGCCTGTATGATTTTGCCTTGGGGCGACTTGATTAATATGAACGGCACGAGGAAAGTTAACGCGACGAATGACCGGCTTCGGCGAGTGGAAGGCCGTCACAATGCCCTGGTGAAAGAGTTGCGGCACGCCTTCAGCCGCGGTGAACTGACTGAAACGCGCGAATGTGCCGTAGAAGGCTTTCGCATTATTGAAGAGGCTGTGCGCAGCGGCCTCAAGTTTCGCGCCGTGTTCTTCAGTGAGTCTGCCCAGGCCCGGGCCGCACGGTTGCTCCCGCAAATTCATTCCCAAGTGGAAACCATCCTTTTGCCCGAGAAGTTGTTCTCGAGTGTCGTGCCCAGCCAAACTCCGCAAGGCGTTGCCGCGCTTGTCCAGATGAAAACGTTCTCGCTTGAACAGATTCTGGAAGGAACCGGGCCGGGTCCATTGCTCGTGATTGCGGGCGTTCAGGACCCGGGAAACCTGGGCACGATCCTGCGCTCGGCCGAGGCGTTCAGCGCGGGCGGAGTGCTGCTCGGTGATGGAACCGTAAGCGCATACAACAGCAAAGTTGTGCGGGCCTCGGCGGGTTCGGTGTTTCGCGTGCCTTTGGCCAAAGCTGAACTGAGCACTTTAGCGGGGGCGCTGCGCTCGCGCGGCATCCGCATGATGGCAACCTCGTCACACAAAGGCGTGCCGCTGCCGGAGGCGCAGTTCAGTGCTGGGACCGCGGTCTTTATCGGTAACGAAGGCGCCGGCATCGACAAGAAGCTGCTCGGCGAAATGGATGAGCTGATCATGATCCCGCACTCGCCGCGCGTTGAGTCGCTGAATGCGGGCGTGGCGGCGAGCATTGTCCTATACGAGGCGGCAAGGCAAAGAACTTAACTTCTTTCACCATGGAGACACGGAGCAAATCGTCATACGTCGTTCGTCGTGCGTCGTAGACTTGTCCCAGCTGAACGCGTGTTTTTGCGCATCCCTCGTTCGTTTTTGCACGATTGGAGATCGTGCGTGGCTTAGCGTACGACCGACGACGTGCGACGAACGACGAGGCCCTGAACAGCAAGCGTGAGCACCCGATGAGCTTATTTCAGCCAATCCAGGATGCCGGCGACAACCCCGCCGACCGTACGCGGCCTCTGGCCGATCGCATGCGGCCGGGAAATCTGGATGAGTTTGTCGGACAAGAGCATCTGATCGCTCCTGGTAAGCCGCTACGGGTCCAGATCGAGCGCGACGACATTAGTTCGCTGATCTTCTGGGGACCGCCGGGCACTGGCAAGACCACGCTGGCGAAGATTATTGCCGGGATAACGCGCGCCGATTTCATCGAGTTCAGCGCGGTACTTGCCGGAATCAAGGAAATCAAACAAGTGATGGCCGATGCTGAGCGCGCACGGCAGTACGGCACGCGCACGATCGTCTTCATCGACGAAATCCATCGCTTCAACAAGGCCCAGCAGGACGCATTTCTTCCCCACGTCGAAAAAGGCAATATTCGCCTCATCGGCGCGACTACAGAAAATCCGTCATTTGAGATTATTTCCGCGCTGCTCTCCCGCAGCCGTGTTTATGTGTTGAAGCCGCTCACGGAAGATCAGATTGTTGCGTTGTTGCGCCGTGCGCTCGAGGACAAAGAACGCGGCCTAGGCGAGATGAACCTCGCGGCATCGGATGACGCCTTGCGCCAGATGGCTGCGTATTCCAGCGGAGACGCGCGCAGCGCATATAACGTGCTGGAGGTTGCGGCGGCGCTGGCGCTGAGTTCTAAGGCCGGGAAAAGCGGGAGTCAAATTCCCCCTCCCCAAAGAACAGGGAAGGGTGGGGCACCCTCAAGTCTTTCGGAACTTCAGGAATCAGGCGCATCCGAAATTACGCTTGAGATCGTAAAAGAGGCGTTGCAGAAACGGGTCCTACTCTACGACAAAGCGGGCGAAGAGCATTACAACCTGATCTCGGCGCTGCATAAGTCCGTGCGCAACAGTGATGCCGATGCATCGCTCTACTGGCTCGGACGAATGCTGGAATCTGGTGGCGCTCTGCATGGCCGCTCGCGATGCCGTCGATTTTATCGGCATGCCGGAGGGCAATCTCGCACTGGCACAGGCAGTCGTTTATCTCGCCCTTGCGCCGAAGTCGAATGCGCTTTACACGGCTTACGGAGAGGTTCAGGCCGATGTCGAGCGAACCGTGGCTGAGCCTGTTCCGCTGCACCTACGAAATGCACCCACAGGATTGATGAAACACTTGGGATATGGCCAGGGATACCAGTACGCGCACGATATCGAAGACAAAGTCGCGGACATGCAATGCCTGCCCGATAACTTGAAAGACCGCCGCTACTATCAGCCGACGAATGAAGGCGTGGAGAAGCGTATTCGAGAGAGGATGCTGGAAATACAGAAGCAACGCACGCGGGTGGTCAAACCAGAGTCTAATCAGAGTAAAACAGAGTCTTAAGCCAGCGCTCTTGCATCCATAACTCGAAGCCCGCAGTTTCAAGGAGTCGCAATGGCGACCAGTCCCTCTACTCTTCCTTACGACCACAGTCAGGTTCGAGAATTGCACAGCGAGCAGATTGACGAACTGCTCAAGCTGCAGAAGGCGGCGCAGACAATCACCTCAATTCTCGATCTGGATGAACTGATAAACAAGATCGTAAACGAGATCGCCCAGTCGTTTGACTGCCTCGAAGCGACTATCTACCTGCACGATGAAACCAACAACGAGTTGGTGCTTACGGGGGTTTGCGGCTGCACCATGTACGAGAAGGGCGATCGTAAGAAGATCGGAAAAGAAGGTATGACCGGCCACGTGGCGGCGACCGGCAAAATGCATTATGCGCCTGACGTGCGACTGGATCCCTATTACATTGCCTGCGAGCCTTCCACGCTCTCCGAGGTTGCCATTCCGCTGCATGTGGACGGAAAGCTTGTCGGCGTGTTCTCGACCTCGCATCACGAACTGGATGCATTCCCGCCCACACAGCTACGCCTGTTGCAAGCTTTGTGCAAGCACATAGCCGTTGCGATTCACAATGCTCGCCGCTTTGGACAAGAGCGGCAGGAACGTGAACGAATGGGACGCGAAGCGAAGGAGGCCAGGGCAATCCAGCAAGCGCTGCTGCCCAAGACGTCACCTTACATTCCGGGCTTCGCGATCTCTGGTCTTTCTGTTTCTGCGGGCGAGGTCGGAGGCGATTGGTACGACTTCATACAATTCAGCGACGGCTGCCTGGGCCTGGTGCTCGCGGATGTTTCCGGCAAAGGAACCGCAGCGGCACTGCTGATGTCGGCCACGCGTGGCATGCTGCGTTCGTTGGCTGATACTTGCGGTTCACCAGCCGAGGTACTGGGCAAACTGAACCGTCTGATGGTCGAGGACTTTCCTCCTGGACGCTTTGTCACACTGGTTTATGCTGTGCTCGATCCCGCGAGTCGAACATTGAAATACGCCAGCGCCGGGCACCTGCCTCCATTGCTGGTGGAAGGCGGGGAAGCGCGATTCCTTCAGAGTGAACGGGGAACACCGCTGGGATTAGTCGCAGGCGAATTCTCAGAGACCACTGTCGAACTACAAAAAGGCTCACGGCTGCTTTTCTATAGCGACGGGATCACGGAAGCCACAGGAATTGCTGAAGGAGAATACGGTGCACAACGTCTGCAGGAACTCGTCCTTAGTTCAGATGCGTCTCCAGAAAGTGTGTTAGCCGACGTTCGCCAATTCGCCAACGGAAAGGGCCTGCACGATGACGCGACAGTTATCCTGGTACGCGCGTAGCTCTCGTCTAATCTGTTGCAGGGTAGGCGGACTAAGCTGCCGCTGCTCCACCGCTTTTCCTTGCAGCTTCCGGTAACCGCAGCAGAACTGGCACTGCGAAAAATGCAGCGGTGAACAGGAGATCGCCGGCGAATCTGTGCTGATAAAAGGGAATTCCCGCCACATAGCAGGAAATCAGGCCAGATAACGTTTTAGGATACATGTTGTATGCAGCCCAGACTCCAAAGTTGCTGACCAGGAAAAACGATACCGAGCTGGTGAGTGCCGCACCCATAACCCAAATTGGCTTGGAATGATCGCGCAGTCGCGTGCCAAGGTAGAGAGCCCCCGCGTACCACGCCCAGCTGATGAACAGATCCCAGGTCAGAGGATAAGAGTAGAAGAACTTATTGAGAACCACGTCTGCGGCAGCGAACAGCGCGACGGGAACCCACCATTGTCGTCGCGGTCCGTGGGCATCAAAGAAAAGTAGTGATGCAGCGAGCGGGGTGAAGTCCTACGGATGCGGCACCAGCTTCAAGATCAAGAACCGCGAAGCAATGGCGACTAGTATGAATAGATAAGCGAGCATGATTCACCTCGGCAGATTGATTTTCGCGGTTGAGGCGGCGAACGTCAAGTCGCCTGTATCGTCAATCGTGTGGCGCGGACACCCCTATCCGCGTGGTCTATCCAAGCAACGCCAGGGGTGGTCAAATCCGATGGACGAGAATGTCCGGCCCACAGGTTACTTTGCCGGCGGGACTTGTTCTCTGCGGCCAAAGAATTCGCGTACTACCTGCAAATCTTTGTTGAGCTCCACTGAACACGAAAGCGTGATGCGTCCTCGCAATTGTGGGTAGTCGTAACGCAAGTCCCGAAACTGCACGATCGCGTCCTCGCCCGATTCAGTCTCCGTGACCAGAGGATATTGCGCCCAGCTGAGATACGCGCGCCCGAGGTAGGAGCGCTTGGCGGCGAGAGTGGCCGGTGTTTCCGGCGGTTTGGGGAAATACTCAAGCTCTGACTGATTCAGTTGGCCGGTGCGCGAATTAACATCTGAAGTGGCGAACGAAGTCGCTGTTTCCGCGACTGCATACCAGTTGTACAGATTCCAGTAGTACGGATAGACGGAAACACGCAGCGGCGGTGCCGATTGGAATTGCTGTTGCCGAAGCGCGTTCACCGCGTGACGATGCTCGTGATCACGAAAAGCGTAGAGCAGGGCGACACAGATGAGCGCCGCCACTGCGAATTTTCGTCCCTGCAGCGAAGACTCACGACGCGAGAACGAGAAGATGAGCGGCAATGCCAGGCCGCCAATCAGAATGATATGCAGCGCCGGCTCGAAGATGAAGACGATATCCCACGAGTACCACTTCTCCCAAAATGGCCAGAAGGGGCGCACGCCGTAGTTGTTGGTGAAGTCGAGCAGGATATGGCTGAGTCCTGCGATATAAGCGAAGAGAAACAATAGTCCCCATCGCGGCGGAAGGTCCGGAATGTTTGTTTTTCGGCCTCGCAACAGCCAGATCAGGTACATAAGTCCGGTCACGACTGCGGAGACGAAAATCAGACCCAAAAACGAATGCGTGAAGCCGCGATGATGGGCGAAGTTGTAAACCGGGCCTTTGAATCCCCAGAAGACATCGAGATCAGGCGCCTCTGCGGCGAGCGTCATGGTCGCCGTGGCAAGTGCAGTTTTGCGATTGAATCCGGCGCGGGCGAGAACTGCGCCGGTCAGGAAATGGGTGATGGGTTCCAAGAGAATTTTGTAACACAGGAGATGACTTTTCGACCCAAGTGGAAGAGCGGATCTTTAGAGCCGCGTTAAGTTTGCACGCAATAAATGCCCTTTAGGGCCTGTCGCCATCCGGGGCTAAAGCCCCGAAACTCATAAAGGTTCCTTCTACACGGCTCTAAAGAGCCGCTCCTCCACAGATGCACTTCGGTGCGTTGCCCGTTAATACAAAGTCGGATGCCCCTTCGGCACAAGGACGGTCAGGCCATCTGGAACCGTAGACAGCGTGATCGGCAGGCGGCCGAGCAATTCGCCATCGGCTTCCACATAAATATTTTCCGGCTTCTCGCCACGGACGCTGGCGCAACTAACCTTATCGGCATAGGCCAGTTCAATTCCTGGCACACCGCGCGACATGCCCAGCAATCCTCGAAACACATAGGCGAGATAGAGCGCGCGATTGCCAGTGCGGCACAGCACCAGCCGAAGATCGTTGCGTGCCAGTGAGGAGCCGGGGGCGAGTTCGCGCAGAATGCCGCCGAAAAAGTTTATGCGTACGGCGAGCATCTCCGACAGCCGCGCCTCTCGCAAAGTTTCTCCACCGTTGCTCGAAAACTCGGCTTCGAAATAGCGCATACGGTGTGTCCACCACAGGTGCAAAGCCTTGGTGTAATAAGCCGTCATTCCCATACGGTCTTTGATCAGGCGGTTGAGTTTGTAGAAGAGGTGCGCGTCCACGCCGACGCCGGCAGCAACCGTGAAGAAGCGGAATGCGGGAAGATTATTGAAATCGCGGTAATCGATACGTCCGACGGCGATTTTCTTTGGAGTTGCTGTAAGCAAAGCCCTCGCTGCACCCGCGGCAGAAAGTGGCAGCCGCAGATCGTGCGCCATGGCATTTGCCGTACCCAGAGGAATAATTCCAAGGGCGGCGTCTCGTCCCGCGATTCCCTGCAATATATCGTGAACGGTTCCATCGCCGCCGCAGGCGATAATGGTCTCAAAGCCGTCGCGAATCGCCATGCGCACCTGCGCCCCAGCGTCGGACGCGGCGCGGGTTGGCGAAATATCGAGCTCCACTCCAGCGGCTCGCAAGACTGCAGCTGCGGCTTCAACATCCTGCACGCGGTGTTTTTTTCGGCGGCCTGAGAGTGGGTTGTAGAGAAGAGCGGCTTTGCGCATGAAGGCATTCGGCTCCGGCGGCAGCCTGTCCCGGATGCTCGGCAAACCAGCTTAGATGATTATCAGCTTAGCTGCGGGTTGTTAACAGGCAATGAATTCTCTGCGGCAGGTTCCCGGAGCGGCAACATGCGAATAATCAAATACCCGGCTGCAGCGGCGGCGACATGCTTGAGAGTGTGGCCGCTGACAATGTGACCTAGCGAATAGATGTGACG